>CAZZVI010000454.1:0-1510 GCA_964657335.1 uncultured Terriglobus sp. | reverse complement strand
AATCGGGCACTCGTCGAAATCCGCAACATCCGCCGCCAGGTGGCGCAGACCACCGAGTTCCGCGGCTACGGCCCGGCCACGCTCTCGGCGACGGCGCTGGTCGCGGCTCTGGCAGGCGTGGCGCAGGCGCGCTGGCTGCCTGAGCCGGCGACGCACCCTGCGCAGTACGTTGCCCTGTGGTTGACGACTGCGCTCGTCTCCGCGGCGCTCATCGCAACCCAGATGCTGATGCGTGCCAATCGCTTGCACTCGGGCATGGCCGACGACATGATCCGCATGGCAGTGGCGCAGTTTCTGCCTGCGGGTGTTGCCGGGGCGGTTCTGCCGTTCGTTCTGCTGCGCGTGACACCCGCGGTCTTCTGGATGCTGCCGGGCCTGTGGCAGATCATCTTCAGCCTGGGTGTTTTCGCGTCGTGCCGCTGCCTGCCCCGGCCCATGCTGCTGGCCGGTGCCTGGTTTCTGCTGACCGGTCTCGCCACCATCTCGCTCGGAGACATGCGCTCGCTCGCCCCCGGCATCATGGCGGGCTCGTATGCCATCGGCATGGGATTGGTCGCCGTCATCCATTACGTTTCCGCGAAGAAGGCTGCCATTGATGAAGACGAAGAACTCTAAATCCACGGCGCCCTTTGCCTATGAGGGCCTCGACCGCGTCATCCACGAGCGAGCGCGGCTGAGCGTGTTGACTTCGCTGATCACGCACCCAAACGGCCTCAGCTTTGTCGAGCTCAAGCAATTTTGCGGTTTGACCGACGGCAATCTCGCACGTCATCTGCAGGTGCTGGAAGAGGACGGCATGATTCGCCTGACGAAGGAAGGCGAAACCGGCCGCGCGCAGACCACCGCACGCGTTACGGCCTCCGGACGCAGGCGCTATCTCCAGTACCTCACCACGCTCGAGCAGGTCGTTCGCGACGCCGCGTCCGCGAACAGCGTGGCGGAAGAAGAAATGACGCTCCGTAAACTATCGCCGATCCGAACATAGCCATTGTTCTATAAACCGGCCGCCATGCTTCAGGTTCACGTCCACCAACTTTGCAATACAAAGTAACGACAGAAGGAGAGCACATTATGAGCACCGCCGCCGCTGTACAGCCTTCGTTCCCGGGCTTCCGTTCCCGCACCCTGGGCGCGAAGTTCTTCATCATCGTTCTGCTCGCGCTTGGCATGAGCCTGTCAGGCTTCTTCGTGGAAGGTCTTACGACAGACCGGGCCAACCAGCGTGGCGTACTCGCTGCCTCTGCAGAGCATCCGTCCGAGCAGCCGAAGACGGTGCTCGGCATCCGGCTCGCAGACTCGTACCGCTCCACCCGGCGTTCGTTGCACTACATCACGCTCTTTCTTGGGCTCGTCTTTCTGACTTATTTTCTCTTCGAGGTGCTCAGCGGCAAAAGCGTTCATCCGGCACAATACGCCCTGGTGGGCCTGGCGCAGATCATCTTCTATCTTCTTCTGCTTTCACTCGCCGAACACGTCGGATTCGACTTGAGCTTCCTCATTGCAGGAGCAG
>CAZZVI010000453.1:0-1530 GCA_964657335.1 uncultured Terriglobus sp. | reverse complement strand
CCACGTCTACGGCGAGCGCCTTCAAGGGTGAGATGTAAACGACACGCACACCCACCCCCTCGGGCAGCAGGCTTGTCTTGACCTCACGTGTCTTCTTGCCGCGGATGCGCTTTGCCGGCTTCTCGGCCACGGGCGCGGTGAAGGGGCGCGGCTGCAGCATCAGCCGGTCCAGGCACCACAGGAACGCGGTCAGCGTCTTGCCCGTGCCGGTGGGCGCGAGGATCAGCGTGGAATCGCCACGAGCGATGGCCGGCCAGCCCTCCCGCTGCGGCTGTGTCGGGCCTTCGAAGACCGCGCGGAACCACTCTGCCGTGACGAAATGGAACAGGTTCAGAACCGCGTTACCACCTGCAACAACGGCCGCCGGATCGACTACCTGCAGGCTTGCAGCAACTGTTCCTTCGCCTGAGATTGCAGGAGAGGCGACGGCAGACTTGCGCGGCTTCTTTTTCGTTGCAGTTTCGTCGATTTGTGTCGGAGTCCTGGGCATGCAATGGCGCGTTTTGCTGCTCCGCATTGGATGCGATGCGCGCCTTTGCCGCCGCAACGCTTGCAGCCGGGGCTGTAGAGGTTTAGCCTCAGCAATCTGATGTCGATGGAAAGCAAGACAGAGAAACTTGACGAGGCGCGCATCCGGGCCATGCGCCAGCAGGCGGCACATGCCGCTCGCCATGCGTATGCGCCTTACAGCAACTTTCACGTGGGCGCGGCGGTGCTGCTCGAGAGCGGCCATACCGTGACCGGCTGCAACGTGGAAAACGCGAGCTATCGCCTGACCACATGCGCAGAGCAGGCCGCTATAGCGCGTGCCGTTGCCGAGTACGGCGCTCACATCCGCATCCTGGCCGTTGCCGTCGCCAACGGCGATCCCGCAGTGGCGTGCCAGCCCTGCGGAGCCTGCCGGCAAACCATCGCCGAGTTCGCGGATGGCAGCTGCCGCATCTTCTATCCCGGCGACGACGGCACGCCCGGTGAATGCACGCTGGCTGATCTCTTACCCGCGTCGTTCTCCCTCGAGTCACAGAGATGAAGCTTGCAAAATCGCTTCGGCTGTTTTTGTTCTTCTTTGTTGGAGTTGTGACGCTCAGTGTCACAGTACTGGCCGTGATTGAACTGAAAGGTCGCCATCAGGACAAGATCGCCCGTTCGGCAGCCGAAGACTTGACCGCGTCCTACCGCAGACGGTTCGTGATGGGCGAGACGCTTGCGAGCGTCGAAAACTCTTTGGCTTTGCTCCATGCAAAGACGCTTCATCGCGGTGACGACGAAATTCTTATCATTGCGAAAGAAGGTAGGCCGGTCTGGTATTGCAGCCATAACTACTTCGGCACTTCACTTCGCTTTGAAGAAGGAAGGCTTCGTCGACTTGAGACCGATGAATGGTTGGAAACCTGCTTATGAGCAATCAGATCCACGCCATCGACGTCATCCTGCACAAGCGCGATGGCCGCGAACTCTCCGACCCCGAGATTCGTTCCTTCATCGCAGGCGTCGTAAGCGGCGATATCAGCGAAGCTCGCACTGCCTCGC
>CAZZVI010000452.1:0-1578 GCA_964657335.1 uncultured Terriglobus sp. | reverse complement strand
CGCAGCCTCGATCGCCTGATGACGTACGCTGAGGGCCGTTCTTTAGCCGAAGCGCAGTTGCTTGCGCTGGGCCAGGAGCGTGTCGCCGGTGGAGATCCTCTGCACGAGTTCCACGCGGCAGTAGATCGCGCCATCGAGCGTTTGCTCGCGTTCACGTCGTCGGATTTTGGTGAGCCGCGCGGGGTGGGACGGGCGATGCTGCCCACGACCGTTGCGGGATTGCTGATCCACATTGCAGAGCACACGCAACGGCACGTGGGACAGGCGATTACAACGGCGAAGGTGGTTGTTGGGCTGCGTGTGGCGGAAGGAAGCTAGGCTGTCCTTTCCGCACGCCACGTTTCAAGCACAGCGTTACAACGAGGTTGTCATCCCGCAGCGAAGCGGGGGATCTGGCTTTTGCCGGCGCCGGACGTTTCTATCTCGGCGGCCGAAGCCGCTTCCTTCGCGGGGACTTTCATCTCTACCGCGCGGCGGCCTTCGTTGACCCTTCGCGTCTGCAACTGTACTTCAAGTCCAGTGCAGCAGCGTTGCGCTGTAGCCGTGGACTACCACGGTGCTCTGGCGGGTCGCTGGCCCGGTTTGCAGAGAGACACCACTCGTGGCATCCAAAGCGGGCGCTTGTAACGTATGCTGCACGTGCGGGCGCCTGCCTCCGAGGGATTTCGGGAGCTTGACCGCAAGCGAATCGCTGGTTTTATTGATGATCGCCAGCATCTGCTCCCGGCCTCTCTTCGAGAAATATGCCGTGCTGTCGTCCGCTCCGTTCAGTTGCGCTGAGAAGAGGTCGGCTCCGCTGAAGTAGCTGGCAAACTGCATGCCGAAGTACAGCGGCCGGGGCAGGGTGGCAAGTTCCGGTCCCACGGCGATGGGTGTGTAGTAGCCGTCTCCGCCGCCGTGCAGGTTCACCCCGGCGTACCCTGCGGCAGCGCACTGCAACAGATAGTCCGCACCCCACAGGGCTGAGGCATACGCATCGCTCACATTCGGCTTGCCACCGCCGAAGCAGGAGTTTCCCTCCGTCATCCGATAGGGCAAGCCCCTGGACGCGGCGACCGCCTGGTGCACCTGGTCGATCTGTTTCGCCAGCCGCGCGTTCGGGCCCAGCAGAAACTCGGCTGTCACGGTTGGATCTTTCGCCGGTCCCATCGCGTAGAAGTGGCTGCTCAGGAACATGGCCTGGTTGTCCGGGTTCTCTGCAAAGCGCTGCACCCAGTTCATGTTCGTGGCAACGTCTGGGCCGCCAAAGTTCGCATCGGGGACGGCCTTGCGAATGGCCCGGACGAACGTCCCGTAATCCGCGAAATAGCCGTCGAAGTTGTACCCGCGTTGTCTGAAGACGGGGTTGCCGCCGAACTGGTCGTCTTCGTTGCCAATCTGAAAGGCCAGCAGCTTGTCACCCATAGTGGAAGAGACGAACGAAGCCTCGTCAGCCGCTCGCTCCGGGCTGCCGCAACCGAAGTTCAGTCCATAGATCAGTCTCCACCCTGTCGCGTCGAGGAAACCCTTCAGGTTGCGAATGGACTCCGGCGTGATTGCTCCGTCCTTGGTGTCACGGACGCTGGGATCGGTCAGCTT
>CAZZVI010000451.1:0-1588 GCA_964657335.1 uncultured Terriglobus sp. | reverse complement strand
GCGGCATCCACACCGGGCTGGCCGACCTGCCGCTAAGCGTGCCGTTCGACAGCGTTCAGCATTACGAGGACTACATCGCGCGTCTGCGGCAGATTCCGCGGGTGCTGCAGCAGACGACCGACGTCATGCGACAGGGCTTGAAGGACGGCCTGATGCCGCCAAAGCTCATCACGTCAAAGCTTGCCGGGCAGTGCGATGGCATCATCGCTGCAGACCCTTTCCTGTTGCCGCTGAAGAAGTTTCCCGCGAGCTTCAGCGATGCCGACAAGGCGAAGGTGACGCAGGAGATGAACGATGCCGTCAACACCGCGGTGCTACCCGCATACAAGCAATTCGCCACCTTCCTACGCACGGAGTATGCGCCCAAGGGGCGCGAGGCGCTCTCGATCGAAGCCCTTCCAGACGGCAAGCGTCGCTATGCGGAAGCGGTCAAGACGATGACCACGCTCGAAGTCACGCCGGCGGAGGTGCATGCGCTGGGCCTGAGCGAAGTGGCCCGCATCACGGCGCTGATGACAACGCTCGCGAAGCAGCAGGGCTACAAGGACCTCGCGAGCTGGCGCGCCGTTATCAATGGCGATCCCAAGTGGCAGCCGAAGACGGAGCAACAGATTGTCGACGACTTTGCGAAGTACATCCACCAAATGGAGCCGAAGCTGCCCGAGCTGTTTGGCGTGCTGCCCAAGTCCCCCGTCACCGTCGAAGCGATCCCTGACTTCGCAGCGGCGGAGGCGACCCACTACAACGCAGGCTCGCCCGATGGCAAGCGCCCCGGGCGCGTTGTGGTGGCCGTCGCCAACCCGACCACGCGCACGCTGGTGCTGGATGAGGCCGTGGCGTATCACGAGGGCGTGCCGGGCCACCACATGCAGATCAGCGTGGCGCAGCAATTGAAGGGACTGCCTAAGTTCCGTCTGCGCGGCGGCTACACGGCCTACACCGAAGGCTGGGCTCTGTATGCGGAAGAGCTCGGTAAGGAGGTCGGCTTCTACCGGGACCCGGTTTCGGACTATGGCCGCTTGAACTCCGAGCTGTTTCGCGCGGTGCGCCTGGTGGTCGATACCGGCATTCACGACCTGGGCTGGTCACGCGAGCAGGTGATCGAATACATGCACGCGAACGACGTGAACGACGCCGTCGCGCAAACCGAGACAGACCGCTACATTGCATGGCCGGGCCAGGCGCTTGCCTACAAGATGGGCCAGCTCGAGATTCGCAAGCTGCGCGACAAGGCCAAGGCAAAGCTCGGCGCCAAGTACGACATCAAGGCGTTCCACGACGAGGTGCTGAGTGGTGGAGCACTGCCGCTCGATGTGCTGGATGCCAGGGTATCGAAGTGGATCGACTCGCAGGCGGCAAAGTAGACCGGATGCCCCGTGTCTCGCTTCTGAGGCATGGGTTCAGGTCGCCGAGATGGTCTGCTCGTAGCCGCCGGCGGCTGATCTCATAGTTCAAGCACACAGCATGGGCTATCGCCATCCCATGTCTCAAAGGCGAGACATGGGGCACCCACTTCGGAGGTGATGACCGTCTCCTAAAGCTTTAGGTATCGATCCGCGCCCATCACCAGGCCGAGCGTGATCACCGC
>CAZZVI010000450.1:0-1590 GCA_964657335.1 uncultured Terriglobus sp. | reverse complement strand
TGCGGACGGCGAACTTGTAGACAGTCTGGCCGTCCTGCCGGATGTAGTGCTCGCGCTTTGTGACCGTCTCAATGCTGGAAGGATGCAGGCTGCCGCCCGCCGGCATATTCAGCGACGGACCGCCGGAGCCATCCACCTCATGCCAGAAGTCGACAAGGCCCACTTCGCCCTGGTCGCACGGCTCCAGCAGAACGCAGCCCGCGCCATCACCGAACAGGATGCAGGTGGAGCGATCAGTGTAGTCCGTGATGGCGCTCATCGTATCCGCGCCGATCACGAGCACCTTGGTATGCGCTCCGCTCTCGATGAACTTCGCGCCGACCTGCAGCGCATAGAGGAACCCGGAGCACGCCGCCGACAGGTCGAATCCCCACGCGTTGGTCGCGCCCAGCTTGTTCTGGACGAGGCACGCTGTCGCCGGAAAGAGCATATCCGGCGTGACCGTGCCCACGATGATGCAGTCGATTTCGCCGGCATTGATTCCACGCTTGCGCAGGCAGTCCTTCGCCGCCTCCGTCGCCATGTCGCTGGTCGCCAGGCCGGGTTCCAGCATGTGCCGCTCACGGATGCCGGTGCGCTCCAGGATCCACTGATCGTTGGTGTCGACCATCTTTTCGAGGTCCGCGTTGGTCAGCAGACGGGGTGGAACATAGGTGCCAACGCAGGAAATCTTCGCTCGAACAGCAACACGCGGCTTCAACTGCAGACTCAACGTACATCCTCCACGCCCTCATGTTCGGCGCATCCACATCCCTGATGAGCATACCGCCTGCGACGGACCCACGATGACAGAGACGGCGTCACGCACCGAAGAGACTCAGATGTTTAGGCTTAGGGGATTGCTGCAGAGAAAGAAAAGCGCCGGGTGACCCACTGCACACTCAAGAGCTCCCTACCGTTGCTTCCTTCCGGACCTGGCGGGGTTTGGGAGAGTGAGTCGCGTAGGACCCGGCACTGGTCGAGTTTACCATCGCGGAACGCGGTAGACTGGTAGGCGGTGCTAACGGCAGAGATCATCGACGACCAGGGCGTCTCCGCGCCTACACAACCGCCTGTTGAACAGGCGATGCCCCCGCGTCCGCGCATCGGCTTCGTCTCGCTCGGCTGCCCCAAGAACCTGGTCGACAGCGAAGTGATGATGGGCATGGTCCATCACGCCGGCGCAGAGTTGACGCCGGATGCTGAGGACGCCGACATCATTGTGGTGAACACCTGCAGCTTCATCGACAGCGCCAAGCAGGAGAGCGTGAACACCATCCTGGAAATGGCCGCACACAAGACCGATGGCCGCGCGCGCAAGCTGATCGTGACCGGCTGCCTGGTCGAGCGCTACCGCGACGAGATCCGCAAGAACATCCCCGAGGTGGACGCGGTGCTCGGCACCGGCGAGCTCGACGGCATCCTGCTGGCGGCGGGCCTGCAGCCGAAGCCTGTTCCGAGTACTTCGCCATTCACGATTCTGACTTCTGACCGTTCTTCCGTTGTTCGTTCTTCGTTGGATGAGATCAGCGGCGACACGAACAACGAACAACGGGCGACGAACAACGAGACGCTGATTGACCGCGCCAGCAGCGCCGTGCGCAAGCACTC
>CAZZVI010000449.1:0-1592 GCA_964657335.1 uncultured Terriglobus sp. | reverse complement strand
TGAGCAAGATCCACGAGATGAATGAGAGCGAGCTGAAGACGCAGGAAGCCCAGACGGGCGAGCAGCTCTTCCGCATTCGTTTTCAAAAGAGCCTCGGCAACACCGAAGGCCTGAAGAAGCTGCGCGAGCTGAAGAAAGACATCGCTCGCATCAAGACGGTCGCGCGTCAGCGCGAGCTTGGCCACGCAACGGCGCCTGTCGCGTCTGCAGAGCCGGCAAAGAAGACGCGGAAAGCGAAGAAGGCATAACCATGGCTGACACCACTGCAACAGCAGCAGCAACCGCTCCGGCGGAGAAGACGGGACACCGCACTGAGAAGATCGGTCTGGTGACCTCGACCAAGATGGACAAGACGATCGTTGTCTCGGTGGAGATGCGCAAGGCGCACCCGAAGTACAAGCGCGTCGTCAAGTCGAACAAGAAGTTCTACGCGCACGACGAGCAGAACTCCGCGCGCGTGGGCGACCAGGTCCGCATCCGCGAGAGCCGTCCGCTCAGCAAGCTGAAGCGCTGGACACTGGAAGAGATCGTCCGCCGCTCGTCGTTGTCGATGAGCGAAGCGGCGCCCGCGGTGAAGTAACTTCCGTTCCCACACATGGCTTCACCATGTATGGGGCACCCGCAACCGTTGGGTGCCCCGTTCATGACCGAAGGGCATGAGCGGGACCAGAGCGTCAGGTTCGACGAACGTTGCAGACGTGGTGCAATGGTCCTCTCAACAGTCGCTAAATATTTGAGATTCACTGGGGCGAGATCGCCCCCGGCCTTGGGCGAGGAAGCCCTGAAGGTCAGGAGAGAACACAATGTCCGTACAAATGCGCACCATTTTGGACGTGGCCGATAACTCGGGCGCGCGCCGTCTGCAGGTGATCCTGCCGCTGGGTGGCGGCCTGGGCAAGAAGGCCGGCCTGGGTGACGTAGTCACCGCCGCCGTCAAGGAAGCATCGCCCGATGGCACCGTCAAAAAGGGCAAGGTCGTCAAGGCCGTGATCGTGCGCCTGCGCAAGGAAGCACGCCGCCGCGACGGAACCTACATCCGCTTCGACCAGAACGCAGCCGTCGTGATCAACGACGCCGGCGAGCCGGTGGGCACGCGTGTCTTCGGACCCGTGGCTCGCGAACTGCGCGACAAGAAGTTTCTGAAGATCGTTTCGCTGGCGCCGGAAGTTATCTAAGTCAGCCAGAAGTATTACGGAGCGGAGGATGCGAATGCGTCCTCCGCTTTGCTTTGCTCGACGGTCCGTTGTTCATGGCGCACCCAAGGAACTGTCATCTCGACCGGAGCGAAGCAGAGTGGAGAGACCTGCTGTCTGAGTTACCGGCAGCACAAAAGCAGGTTTCTTCGCTCCGCACGACGATACGGCCGTTCTGCTCCGGTCGAAATGACAGGATTTTCTTGGCGATGTTTCGCGACCACCTAATCAGGCGTGGGCTGGCTGATCCGGTCAACGACCAGCTCTTCGATCTGTCCCGTGCCCTTTTTCAGCCGCAGCCCAAGCTGCTTCTCTAGTGCGGCGCTGAAGCTGGGGCCGCCGATGTCGCCGGCCTCCGGATCGGCTGCCGGACCGTCTCGTTCCGGCAGGAAGTCCAGC
>CAZZVI010000448.1:0-1610 GCA_964657335.1 uncultured Terriglobus sp. | reverse complement strand
CATGGAAGCCCGGCGCAGGCGGCGGACCCGTCGCTGCGCTGGTGGCAGGAGCGCTGGAGGCTGCGGGACTGCCCGCGGGCGTGCTCACCGTAACCGGCGAGAGCGTAGAAGCCGCCCAGGTGGCACTCGCCGCGCAACCTGACAAAGTGATCTTTACAGGCTCGGAAGAAGCCGGTCGTACCGTACTTTCGACATTGGCCGCAACCTCCACACCTGCCGTCGTCGAGCTCTCCGGTGCGGACGCGATCCTCGTCACGCCCTCCGCTGACCTGACACGCGTGGCGAAGGCGGTCGCGTTCGGTCTGCGGCTGAATGGCGGCGCCGTCTGCATGTCGCCGCGACGTCTCTTCGCCTCTCACGCCTCGGTAACTTCGCTGCTTCCGTTGCTGACAGCGGAGCTTGCCGAAGTGCCCGTCGTCACGCTGGAATCGCGCTCCGCCGAAAGTCTGCAGGCCATGCTGTTTGAAGCGATGACCGCAGGTGCGGTGCTGCATGGTGAGTTCAATCCCGCAGCGCAGAAACCTCTCGTCCTGACCGGTGTGACGGCCGAGATGTCCATCGCACGCAGCGATATCTTTGCCCCGGTCATCTCACTGATGGCCTCGCAATCAGAGCTTCATGCTCTCGACCAATACGCCCAGTGCCCATACGCTTTGACCGCGGCCATCTTCTGCGCAAAGCAGGACGAAAAGAAGGCGCGAGCGATGGCCGGTATGCTAAAGGCCGGGACGGTGCTGATCAACGATGTCATCGCTCCAACTGCCGACCCCCGTGTGCCATTCGGCGGGCGAGGAGCGAGCGGCTACGGCACCACCCGCGGCACTGAAGGCTTGTTCGAAATGACTGCCATAAAGACTGTGCTGATCCGCAGCGGCAACAGCACGCGGCACATGGAACCGACCCGCGACAGCGACGCGGAAATCTTCACAGGCCTGATTGGCTTTACCCATGGACGAGGCCTGGCTGCGCGCTGGACCGCTCTCCAACGCCTGATCAGCGCCGCACGGAACAAACAATAAACTGCAGGTTGGCCTGCCAGATAATGCACGATAAACGGGGCGTTGCCCCAGGGGAAAACAGATGCGTGTTGGTGTAATCGGTTCAGGATTAGCGGGGCTTTCAGCGGCGTGCACACTCGCGGCACGCGGTCACCAGGTGACTGTCTTCGAGAAGAACGCCTGGCTCGGCGGCAAGGCAGCGCAACTCAACGAAAAGGGTTTCCGCTTCGACATGGGCCCAACGATCCTCATTCAGCCTTCCGTGTTGCGCAAGATCTTTGGCGAGGCCGGCAAGAATCTCGATGACTACATCGACATGGTGCGGCTCGATCCACAGTGGCGCTGCTTCTTCGACGACGGCGCCGTGATCGACCTGCGCGACGATGAAGACACCATGGCGGCCATCCTGGAGCCGCGCTTCCCAGGCATGGGCGGCAAGTACAAGCAGCTGATGGCGCTGTCCCGCGAGCTGCACTCGATCAGCGACAAGTTCTTCTTCTGGAAGTCAGTCGGCTCAATCAAAGACACCTTCGACATTGGCGGCGCCTTCGACCTCAAAGTACTGCGCGACGTATTGAAGATGCGCATGGGCCAGAGCGTTGCCGGCGCAAT
>CAZZVI010000447.1:0-1629 GCA_964657335.1 uncultured Terriglobus sp. | reverse complement strand
AGCTGCCGTCCATCCCCGTGGTCGGCGACGCGCGCGGCATGGAGGCGCAGCCGCTCGTCCTGAACGGCGTCATGTTCCTGCCGAGCATGGCAAACGTGATTCGCGCGGTCAAAGCGACCGACGGCACAGGCGTATGGCAGACATCCCAACTGTGCACGCCGGTGAACTGGGACCCGCCGATCACAAACCAGGGCGCCAATAACCGGGGCTCCAGGAACGACATGTGGCATATCAACGACCACTTCGGCATGCTCTCAACCGGGGTGATCGACACGGACACCGGCAAGCTGTACCAGGTGGCGACGTGCAGCAGCGACGGCAGCGGTTCGTTTGAGTCCACCACTCAGCGTATGTTCGTGCTCGACACCGCCACCGGCAACGTACTTGCCAACACGCTTCTCACCGGTTCCAGCAACGGCATGAACTACCAGGACGCGCCGCGCAAGCAACGGTCTGCACTGCTGCTTTGGAACTACAACGGCGTGAAATGCGTCATCGTGCTCGCCGGCAGCTTCACCGAAAACGGAGCCAACGCCACCGGCTGGCTGCTCGCCTTCGACACCTTCGACAACACCTTCAAAGCCGCGCTGTCGACGAAGGCCGGCGGATGGATGAGCGGCGAGGGCCCTGCCGAAGACGCTGCGACAGGCCTGATCTACTTGGGGCTGGGAAACGGACCTTTCGATGGCATGACGAAGTTCGGCGAATCGGCGTTGCAGCTACAGTTCACGCCGCCTAGCGCGGCCAAAGCTGCTTCGTTAAAGGTGCTGCACGCGTGGGCGCCGTTCTCTGACGACGCGCGCACCTGCAGCCAGGTGTACCCCGCGGTCAAGCTGGCGGGCGACAGCGCTCCCTCGACCGATGCGATGGGGGTCTCTTCCTCCAACGTACCCGGCGCGAACATGCCCATGGCAGAGGACTGCTCCGCCGTCTGGGGAGACCAGGACGCGCACCTCACCGGCACGCTGCTCGCGCAGCAGCACGTATACATCACCGCCGGCAAAGACGGCATCACCTACGTCCTGCCGACGACGGCCTTCCCTGACACCAAACCGGCCGACTTCGCCAGCCCGAAGACAAACTGCGCGAAGGTCGCCATGTACCAGGCAGGCTGGGACCTGGGCGCAGACTCATGCCCGCTGCAGGCACCGGCGCTCAACCGGCTGCCCGGCGGCAAGACACGGCACCAGCACTCGCCCATCGTGCAGGCAGTGGTCGACGGCACGACCTACCTGCTGTTCTTCGCGGAAAACTCCCCGCTGCAGGCATGGCGCGTGCACCCGGACGGCACGCTCTCGTTCGTCGCGCGCGGCACAGAGATGGCCAGCGCGAGCGTCCCCAGCGGCATGCCCGGCGGCTTCGGCAGCGTGTCCTCCAACGCCGGCAAGAACACCATCGCCTGGTACTCCATCCCGCTCGGCGACGCCAACCGCACCGTCACCACCGGCTACCTCGCCGCCTATGACCTGAGCGGACTCGCAGCGCTCGAAGGCACGGGCAACCCCATCCCAACCATCTGGAAGAGCGCTCCCTATACCTACAACAAGTTCGCCCAACCCGTAGTGTGGAACGGACAAGTCTACCTGCCCAACTACGCCGGGAGTGTGGACCTGTACGCGCTGGGTCAGT
>CAZZVI010000446.1:0-1667 GCA_964657335.1 uncultured Terriglobus sp. | reverse complement strand
CCTCACCCTGGAAATAACCTGCGTAGCGAGCAGCGAGTGTCCGCCGAGATCGAAGAAGCTTTCGTCGGTCGAAATTCTGTCTAGCTTCAGCACTTCGGCCCATATCTGCGCGACCAGTTCTTCAGTCACTGTCGACGGCGCCTTGTACTCGCGCACGCGCTCCTCGGGCTCAGGAAGATTCTTGCGGTCGACCTTGCCATTGGCGGTCAGCGGAAGCTTGGCAAGGTCTACGATCGCGCTCGGAACCATGTAGTCCGGCAGCCGATCTTTGAGTGCCTGCTTCAGAATTTCGGTGGTGGTTCCCTGCTGCCGGTCGAGCACAACATAGGCCACGACCTGCTTGTCATCCGGACTGCCAGCCTTGCCGCGCGCGATCACCACGCACTGCCGCACGCCCGGCTCTTTTGCCAGCACCGTTTCGATCTCGCCCAGCTCCACGCGGAAGCCGCGGATCTTTACCTGGTCATCGGCGCGGCCCAGGAACTCCACTACACCCGACGGCAGCCAGCGCACCAAATCACCCGTGCGGTACATTCGTTCGTTCGCCATGAAGGGGTCTGGAACGAAGCGCTCCGCCGTCATCTCCGGTTGGCCCACATAGCCCGCGCTCACACCAGCGCCTGCGATGTACAGTTCACCCGCGACACCTACCGGAACCAGCTCGCGGTTCTGATCCAGAACGTAAACTCGCGTGTTCGCGATCGGGCGACCGATCGGCACCGTTGCTGTCGCCGCAGCCTTCCAGTCGAAGTCCTTCAGCCGCAGCATCAGCGAGCCTACGGTCGTCTCGGTCGGGCCGTAGTGGTTCACAACTTCGCAGCTTGAAGAGACGCGTTCCACCAGCGCAGGCTTCAACGCTTCGCCGCCTGTGATCAAAAACTTCTTGGGCAGAACAGCTTCTCCGCCCGCTTCAACCAGCGCAGACAGATGCGACGGCACGATCTTCAGGACATCGATTTTGTACTTGGCCTGATACGCCGCCATCTGCTTCGCGTCGGTGGCCGTCTCATACGGCAGAACGTGCAGGCAGCCGCCGGTCAGCAGCGCCGGATAGATCACCGTGTTGCCCAGATCGGCAGCCAGAGTGGACACCGTCGCATACTGCAGAGGCTCTTTGTCCAGCTCCAGCGCGCGAACGATATGCGTTGCATAATTCACCAGGTTGCCGTGCTTCACGCCGACGCCTTTGGGTGTTCCCGTCGACCCTGACGTATAGATCACATACGCCAGATCGTCGCTCCCAACCTCGACATCAACAGGAGCGTCAGACTCCTGTTCCCACGGACGGTCCGCTCCGTCGAGCACAACCAACTGCCCCGCGAACGCTGGCAGATGATCGGCGAACTCAGCCTCGATTACCAGGACATCCAGGCCTTCGAGCTGCTGCGCTGTCCGAGCCTTGGGCTGGTCTGCGCTTAGCGGAACATACGCTCCGCCAGCCTTCAGAATACCCAGAACCGGCGTCATCATGTGAGCCGTACGAGCCACGCACAGCCCCACCAGAGAGCCGCGCTTCACCCCAACCTTCGCAAGGTAATGCGCCAGACGATTAGACCTCTGGTCCAGCTCGCCGTAACTCACAACATCAGATCCGCTACGAACGGCTGCAGCATTCGTAACACCGCTGATCAGCTTGTGAACCGGCACAGATGGGTATGAAACAGACG
>CAZZVI010000445.1:0-1675 GCA_964657335.1 uncultured Terriglobus sp. | reverse complement strand
CTCCACTCCGCTGCGCTCCGGTCGAAATGACAGATCTGTGGCGGGTGCCCCGGTCGAAATGACGAATGTTCGGTAGGGTTGGGGAACAGCAGGTTTCTCCACTCCGCTGCGCTTCGGTCGAAATGACAGATCGCAAGGGAGGATTCAGCCCCTCGCGCGGATCAGCTTGCGGTACAACTCAATCGTCTGGTCGGCGATGGCGGTCCAGGCGAAGGTCGCTTCGACGCGGCGGCGGCCGGCCTCGCCGAATCGCTTTGCCTTCTCCGGGTGGGCGAGCAGATCGGAGAGTTTCTCCGCAAGAGCCTTCGCAAACGCAACCGGGTTTGATGGGAAGGTCGTCACCGGGTCCTGTTCGAACGGGACCAAGTAGCCGGTTTCGCCGTCCACAACGACTTCAAGGATGCCGCCCGTTGCGCTGGCCACCACGGGCGCGCGACAGGCCATCGCCTCAAGGTTGATGATGCCGAACGGCTCATAGACCGATGGGCAGCAGAAGACGCTGCAATTGCTGTACAGCTGGATGGCCTCGGGCTTTGTGACCATCTTCTCGATCCAGACGACGTTGGGATTGATGGCGCGTGCCGCTTCGACCTTTTCGCGCATCTCGGTGGCAATCTCCGGCGTATCGGGCGCGCCCGCGCACAGCACCACCTGCGTGCCGGGCGGCAGGTACTGGATGGCCTCCACCAGGTGGGTGACGCCTTTCTGGCGGGTGATGCGGCCGACGAAGAGGACGTATGGCAGGTCGGGATTGACGCCGTACTTCAGCAGGGCCGACGTGTCGGAGGTCTTCTGGTATTCATTCAGATCGATGCCGTTGTAGATCACATGAATGCGTTCGGGATCGATCTCCGGGTAGGCGCGGAGGATGTCCGCTCGCGTTCCCTGCGACACGGCGATGACGGCGTCCGCGTCCAGGATGGCGGTGCGTTCCATCCACGAGCTCATGGCATAGCCGCTGCCGAGCTGCTCGGCCTTCCAGGCGCGCAGCGGTTCCAGGCTGTGGGTCGTCAGGACGAACGGGATGTCGAACAGCTTCTTCGCCAGGAAACCGGCCATCGCGACATACCAGGTGTGCGTGTGCACGATGTCGATGGAGGCGAGCGGGCTCATCTGGGCGAGGTTGAGGCTGAGGGTTTCCAGCGCCGTCTTGTACTTCGCGTGGGAGCCCTCGCTCAACTGCGCCCAGGGCTCGGCGCCGCGGACGTGCAGGTTGCCGTCGTCGAAGTTCTGCGTGCCCCAGCAATGCACCTCCACGTCGATGGTCCTGGCCAGCTCGCGGCTCAGGTACTCAACGTGAACTCCCGCCCCGCCGTAGACATTCGGCGGGTACTCCCGTGTCATCAGACCAACTCGCATCCGTGTTCGCTCCTCAGGAACACTGATTTTACGCACCCGCACGAGCGGTGCGCATTTCAGCGGTGTGCCGGGATGTGATGTGTCCAAGCGGCGGGCGGGCCGCAAGGCTATTCGGCTGGTGCGGGCGGTGCTTCGTCAATCTCGGCAAAGATCTCTGCGACAGGAATGCGAACCGGCGTATTCGGCAGGGTGAGTTCCGTGCCTTCCAGCGGAACCGGTCCGCCGCTGCCCTGCACCGTCCAGATCTCGCGCGAGATGGGATCGATGATCCACACATGCGGAACGCCCATGCGTGTGTATTCCTGCACACGTTCCA
>CAZZVI010000444.1:0-1676 GCA_964657335.1 uncultured Terriglobus sp. | reverse complement strand
ACACGAGCAACCGCAAGTCCGCTGTTAGACTCAACTCCGCTATGACTCCGCTCGTGCTTTGGATCGTCACACTTACCGTTGCGTATCTCATCGGCTCGGTTCCGACGGGCTATCTGCTGGTCCGCGCCTTTCATCAACAGGACGTTCGCGAGACCGGTTCCGGCAACATCGGCGCGACCAACGTGGCGCGCACCGGCGGCACTGCGCTCGGCATTGCGACGCTTGTGCTCGACGTGCTGAAGGGCGTGCTCGCCGTCGTCTTTGCGCAGCACATGGCGCAATGGACCGGCTTCCCGAACGGCTATGAGCTCGAGGCAGTCGCTGGCTTGTTCGCCGTGCTGGGCCACATCTTCACGGTGTGGCTGCGCTTCAGCGGCGGAAAGGGCGTGGCGACCGCGCTGGGCGTCTTCTTTGCCATGATGCCGCTGACCGCGCTCACCGCACTCATCCTCTTTGCCATCATCTTCGCGATCACCCGTTACGTCTCGCTTGCATCGATCATCGGAGCAGCGTTCCTCGGCATCATGTCCGTCCTCTTCGATACGCGGCGTGACCTGATCGTGGACTTTGTCTACCTCCTTCTGCCTGTCATTGTGATCGCCAAGCATCACGGCAACATCAGCCGTCTGCTGGCGCGCACCGAGCCGAAGTTCGGAGCGAAATCCGCCGCATGAGCCGCATCGCAGTGCTCGGCGCGGGCGCGTGGGGAACGGCGCTCGCGCTCTCTCTCACGCGGCAGCGGCGGCATGCCGTGTCGCTCTGGGCACATTCGCCCGCGCATGCCGCGGCGATGCAGCAGACACGCGAGAACGGGCAGTTCCTGCCAGGCTTCACGTTGCCCGAAGAACTACGTTTCGTCACCTCGTTGCAGGACGCGGCCGACTCTGCCGACGTGCTGCTCGCCGTCACGCCGTCGGAATACTTTGGCGAGACAGTCGCCGCGCTGGCGCCGCATCTGCGTCCTGACCACATCTTCCTCTCCGCCGCGAAGGGCATCGAGGACGGCAGCTTTCGCCGCATGAGCGAGGTGGTCGCAGCCATCTCACCGGTGCGCTTTGCCACGCTGGGCGGTCCGTCGTTCGCACGCGAGGTCGCTGCCGCGCTGCCAACCGCGATCACGCTTGCGACCATCGACAGTGCGGTCGCGCGGCAGCTGCAGAACGACTTCTCATCCGAGTCGCTGCGCGTGTACACCAACGACGACGTAGTCGGCGTCGAACTGGGCGGCGCGCTGAAGAACGTCATCGCGCTCGCCGCGGGCGTGGTCGCAGGGCTCGAGCTTGGATCGAACGCATCGGCTGCGCTGATCACGCGCGGCATGGCCGAGATCACGCGGCTCGCCGTCGCCTGCGGCGCGCGGCCCGAGACGATGGCCGGACTCGCCGGCTACGGCGACCTGGTGCTCACCTGCACCGGCACCCAGTCGCGCAACCGCACCGTCGGCGTCGAGTTGGGCCGCGGACGCACGCTGCCCGACATCTTGGCCGGGCTCAACGGCAAGGTGGCCGAAGGCGTTCGCTGCACCAGCGCCGCGCTTGGGCTCGCCAAACGCCGTGACATCGACATGCCCATCACGCAGGAGATGGACGCAATCCTGCACGAACGCCGCTCACCGCGCGACGCGATCCGCGCCCTGATGACGCGGCCGGGACGGGATGAGTAGGGGTACCCACCCC
>CAZZVI010000443.1:0-1687 GCA_964657335.1 uncultured Terriglobus sp. | reverse complement strand
ACATTGAGCATGCGATAAACGAAGCCGGTTCCGCCGAAGGCATACGCATCCAAAGCCGCATGGGTTTCCTCCATGACATGCAGCAGCGCCATCCCTCGGCACACGAAGCGAGCGCCCGCCGGTGGGTCTTCGTTCCATACGACCGCCTGAACGATCGCATCGGCCCGCTTGCCGATGATCCCGAAGCCGGACTTCTCTTCATCGAGTCGCACGCCAAGGGCAGGGCACGGCCGTACCACCACAAAAAGGTGCTGCTGCTGCTCTCGAACATGCGGCACTTCGCATTGGAGCAGATCGCGAAGGGTCGCCAGGTCCTCTACCTCAACGCGCCGGAAGAATACGGCGAGCAGATGCTGTCGGCGCAGCGCCGCTTCGGCCTCGGTCCGCTGCTGACCACGCGGCCTGCCGAACGCGAGCTGCGCAAGAGCATGGAGCGCGCCGTCGCAGGCGGTCTCACCATCGAAGAGCATCCTGATACAGCATGGCTCTCAACCCATGGCGACTGGATGCACGTCTTCGGTGAGCCCGGCAGCAAAGGCGGTCGCGGTCGCCAGTACCTGATGGAGCGCTTCTATCGTCACATGCGGCAGACGACCGGCATCCTGATGGAAGACGGCCGCTTCGCAGGTGGCAAGCTCTCGTATGACGACCAGAACCGCGAACCGTATCGCGGACAGGTGACACCGCCGCCGCGGCCCAGCTTCGCGCCGGACGACATCACGCTGGAACTCATCGAGATGATCCAGCGAGTGAACCCGGAGAGCTTCGGCACGGTCGACGGCTTCGATCTGCCCGTCACGGCCGATCAGTCACAGACCGCATGGCAGTTCGCATTGACGAAGCTGCTGCCGTTCTTCGGCCCATGGGAAGACGCCATGAATACGGACGAGCCCATGCTCTTCCACTCCGCCGTTTCAGCGCTGATCAACCTGAGCCGGTTGCTGCCGCGGGACATCATCGCCGATGTCGAGGGTGCGTATCAGGAAGGCAAGGTGCCGCTCGCCAGCGCGGAAGGCTTCATCCGTCAGATACTTGGCTGGCGTGAGTTCATGCGGCACATCCATGACACCACGGATGGTTTCCGAACGCTGCCTCAGCACCCCGATCCGCCGGCAAACCGCACCGCCAACGCCTACAGCCACCTGCTTGTGAAGGAGATTGCGCCGGCCACGCAGGACCGCCCCGCAACACCGTCGGCGCTGGACGCGCACCTGCCTTTGCCCCCGGTCTACTGGGGCCAGACGTCGGGCATGTTCTGCATGGACACCGTCATCGCGCAGGTGCGGCAACAGGGCTGGTCGCACCACATCACGCGGCTCATGGTGCTGTCGAACCTCGCCGTGTTGTGCGGTTTCTCGCCGCGCGAACTGACCGACTGGTTCTGGGTCGCCTACATCGACGCCTATGACTGGGTAGTCGAGCCGAACGTTCTTGGCATGGCCACCTTTGCAGACGGCGGCCTCACCGCCACGAAGCCTTACGTATCCGGTGCGGCCTACATCAACCGCATGAGCGACTTCTGCGGCCGCTGCCCGCTCGATGCAAAGAAGGCACTCGGCCCAGGATCATGCCCGTTCACCGCGCTGTACTGGACCTTCCTGGAACGTCACACCGATCTGCTGCAGAGCAATCAACGCATGCGCATGCCGTACAACACGCTGCGCAAGAAGTCCGCTGAGGAACGTGC
>CAZZVI010000442.1:0-1689 GCA_964657335.1 uncultured Terriglobus sp. | reverse complement strand
CACGCCGCCTCGTCCACGCCGCCGTGCTTGTCCAGGCTGTCTTTCGCGCGCGCCTTGAACTGGTCGAGGTTCCAGCCGGCTTTGGCCACGCCGATCACGGGCACATCGAGCCTGCCGTGCTGCACCATTGCCTGGAGTGCGGGGAAGATCTTTTTGTAGGCGAGATCGCCGGTTGCGCCAAAGAAAACAAGCGCATCAGAATGGTCGTTGCTCAAAGTCTTACCCCACAAATCCACTCCGCGCCGTCGGTGTCGCGCGTGCGGTATCGAAATGCGTCGCTCAGGTGCGCGACGGTGTCCGTTGCCAGAACGGTGTGCTGTTCCATGCGATGCGCGGCGAAATCCGCCGCAAGGCCGTGCATGTAGACCGCCGCGTTGACGGCATCGCGCACGTTCTCAGGATGCTGTGCCACGCAAGCCGCCACAATGCCCGTCAGGATATCGCCCGAGCCGCCCTTCGCCATCGCCGGGTTGCCCGTCGTGTTCACGGCAATGGTGCCGTCAGGGTGCGCCACCAGCGTGCGCCATCCCTTCAACACCAGCGTCACGCCATGCTCTGTGGCAAAGCGCCGCGCGAGGTTCACGCGGTCGGCCTGCACTTCCTTCGTGGAGATACCGAGCAGCGTGCCCATCTCGCCGGGATGCGGTGTGAGAACGATCGTACGCTCGCCGCCGCGGCTTGCCTCTTTCAGCAGAGTGGACTGCCCCTTGAAGGCGTTCAATCCATCGGCGTCAATGACCAGCGGAACAGAGGTTTGAGCAACCATGCGGCGGACGAACTCCGGAACATCACCTTCCGTGCCAAGCCCAGGGCCGATCGCCAGCACCGTGATCCTCTTCAGCAGCTTGTCGCGATTCTCCGGATCGGCGTTTGACAGCGCGAGGGAACCGCTCTCGTCCTCTTCGAGCGGCGTCGTCATCAGCTCCGGTGTGATCAGCGCGACGTTGTTCAGGATGGATTTCGCCACAGCAGCCGTCACCAGTCCCGCGCCTGCCCGCAGAGCGGCAAGCGACGCCATCGAAGGCGCGCCTGCCTTACCGAACCCGCCGCCGATCAGCAGTACGTGCCCATACATACCCTTGTTGGAATCGATCGGCCGAGGCGGTGCAAAGATGCGCTTCGACGTGCCCGTCCACGTGAAACCAGTCGTGGTCTCGACCGCCTCATCGGGCGATCCGATCGGCGCGACGACCACCGGACCGAAGACCTCCGGCGCGGTCAGATGACCGAAGACATGGGCCAGCTTGGGCGCGGTGAAGGTCACCACGGCATCCGCGCGAAAGGCGCCTTCAACGGTCTGCTCCGTAGAATCGCTATCCCATCCGGAAGGCAGATCGATTGCGACAACCGGCACAGGCAGCTTCAACAGCGCGTCGCGCACAGCCACGGCAACTCCACGCAGGGGCGGCCTGAAACCGGTGCCGACGACGGCATCCAACACAAGATCCACTCCATGCAACAGCGCCGGTAGTTCGGCAGCCTCGCTTTCACTCCGGATCGCGGTGAGCGCAATTGCGGAACGGTCCAGCAGCCCAAAGGCATCGGCAGCGGCACCCTGCAGCCTTGCCTCGTCGCCCAGCAGCAACACGGAGACGCGCACGCCCGCGGACAGCAGCGCCCGCGCCGCCACAAAGCCGTCTCCGCCGTTGTTGCCGGTGCCGCAGAGGACAGCCACACGCTTTGCCGCGG
>CAZZVI010000441.1:0-1704 GCA_964657335.1 uncultured Terriglobus sp. | reverse complement strand
AGTAGTCCTTGGATGAAGTGGCTCACGCTGTGGCTTGCAGTAGCCTGCTGCGCCGCTTCCTCTGCGCAGGACGTACATGTGCGCGTCTCGCCGGACTCGCACGGCACAACCAGCAGCACGGACGACTTCCCAACCATTCAGATGGCGATGGACCATGCACCCGATCCGAGCCCCGGCGGACGGCTGTACGTGCACATTGCTCCCGGTGTCTATCGGGAGCGTTTGTGGGTTTCACGCAGGCGAGTGCGCACGACCTTTCTGGGTACAGGCAAGGATCCGTCAGAAGTCGTCATCACCGCGGCGAAGAACGCTGCAGCGTCCGGCGGAACGTTCTTCACGCAAACGGTCGAAGTCACTGCCGATGAGTTCCAGGCGGATAACATCACCTTTGAAAACTCCGCGGGTAACACCGGCCAGGCGCTTGCCATCGCGGTCAGTTCCGATCGCGCCGTGTTCAAGCACTGCAGATTTCTTGGCGATCAGGACACGCTGTTTGCGGATTACGGCCGGCAGTACTATGTCGACAGTTACATCCGTGGCGGTGTGGATTTCATCTTCGGCAACGCCCAGGCGGTGTTCGATCGAAGCGAGATCCACATCCTCCGTCCGGGTTACCTCACGGCCCAGTCGCGTACCACCGCAAACCAGGCGACCGGGTATGTCATAACCCATTCGCGTGTCACCGCGGACGATCTTGGCGGTAAGACTTTCTTTCTCGGTCGGCCCTGGCGTTCGCATGCGCGGGTCGTCTTCATGGAGACGGAACTGCCCGCTTCACTCGATCCCCTCGGATGGAAGGAGTGGTCGAGCAATGCGCCGGACCTTTCGCTGACCTTCTTTGCCGAGTTCCGGAACAGCGGTCCAGGAGCCGGAAGCACGCGTGTCCCGTGGGCGCACCAGCTTTCGCTGGCACAGGCGAAGGCATTCGAGCCTCGCGAGTTCCTCAAGGGCACCGACGGCTGGGATCCGATGGCGGCAGCGGCGAAACTGCCCTGAGACGTTCAACTGGGCGGCGTAAATCGCGGCCTCCGTGATGGGGTTCCGCTAAACTTCTGGCAGACCAAATTCCTCGCCTTTGGAGTAACACATTGAAGCTTCTTCGTTACGGCAGCCACGGATCGGAACTGCCCGGCGTTCTGGACGCGGACGGAAACCTACGCGATCTCTCGGGGATTGTTCGCGACATCGCGGGCGAAGCTCTGCTGCCCGCCTCGCTCGATCGGCTGCGTTCTCTCGACCACTCCGCGCTGCCGCTTGTGGAGGGCAATCCACGCATCGGGCCGTGTGTCGGCGCGGTGGGCAAGTTTCTTTGTATTGGTCTGAACTATTCCGATCATGCGGCGGAGTCAGGGATGGCTGTGCCGGCCGAACCGGTGCTGTTCATGAAGGCGACTTCGGCCATCATCGGGCCGAATGACGATGTGGTGATCCCTCGCGGATCGCAGAAGACGGACTGGGAGGTCGAACTGGGCGTCGTGATTGGCGCGCCGGCGAAGTACGTCAGCGAGAGAGACGCACTGTCGCACGTCGCCGGCTACTGCGTGGTCAATGATCTCTCAGAACGGGCGTTCCAGCTGGAAGGGACGGGGCAATGGGTCAAAGGCAAGAGCGCCGACACCTTCGGACCGATCGGCCCGTGGCTTGTCACCGCGGACGAAGTTCCCGATCCGCAGGCGCTGTCGTTGTGGCTCGAGATCGACGGAC
>CAZZVI010000440.1:0-1705 GCA_964657335.1 uncultured Terriglobus sp. | reverse complement strand
TTCTGACCGACGAGCGTCTCAAGCGTCTCGAAGCGATCCTGGGCGGCAAGGAAGTGCAGGCTGACCTGCACGACGAGCGCACCAACAAGAAGCTGCTGACCAAGGGCGACAACCTGGACCGCGACACCATCGAGCTGATCTCCACGCGCAACCTGAAGCGTATTCGCTACGCTGACAAGGATCCGCGCGTGAACGAGCAGATCGACGAGATCGAGGAGATGACCTCGCGCCAGATCGATGTGCTGCGCAAGATCACCAACGACAAGATCGGCAAGCTGCAGAAGGGCGATGAACTTTCGCCCGGCGTCATCAAGATGGTGAAGGTGTACATCGCGATGAAGCGCAAGCTTTCCGTCGGCGACAAGATGGCGGGACGGCACGGCAACAAGGGTGTCATCGCGCGCATTCTGCCCGAAGAGGATATGCCGTACCTTCCCGATGGAACCCCCGTCGAGATCGTGCTGAATCCGCTTGGCGTGCCTTCGCGTATGAACGTCGGTCAGATCCTCGAGACGCACCTGGGCTGGGCCGCGCACACGCTGGGCAAGATGGTTGCCGAGATGGCGGCACAGGCTGAGAGCGCCAACGAGATTCGCGAGATCTTCAAGGCGCGCTTCAAGGACACGGCGGCTCTCAACCAGTTGCTCGAGATGGACGACGAGATGACGGTGCGTGTTGCGGCCGGCATGAAGCGCGGCATCTGGTTTGGCACGGCCGTGTTTGACGGCGCGCGCGAGACCGAGATCAAGGCGCTGCTCGCGGCGGCTGGCCTGCCCTCATCGGGCAAGACCGAACTCTTCGACGGCATGACCGGCGATGCGTTCGAACAGCCTGCAACGGTCGGCTACATCTACATGCTGAAGCTCTCGCACCTTGTCGACGACAAGATCCACGCGCGTTCCATCGGACCGTACTCCCTCATCACGCAGCAGCCGCTGGGTGGCAAGGCACAGTTCGGCGGACAGCGCTTCGGTGAAATGGAAGTGTGGGCGCTCGAAGCATACGGCGCCGCATACATTCTGCAGGAGCTGCTCACTGCCAAGTCTGACGATGTCTTCGGCCGTACCAAGATCTACGAAGCCATCGTGAAGGGCGAGGCGGCGATCGAGCCCGGCGTGCCGGAGTCGTTCAACGTGCTCATCCGCGAACTGCAGTCGCTCTGCCTGGACGTGGAACTGGTCAAGCAGGAAGACCTGAAGAAGATCCCGACGATGCCGATCGCGGCTGCCGCCGACTAACACTTACTTGCTTGTCATCCCGCAGCGAAGCGGAGGGATCTGCTTTTCGCTGCGGGTGGTAAGTAAGCCAGGATAAGTCGCCAGAGAGTTAAAGCAAGACAAGGGCAATGCGATCCGCCCGGAGTGATCGCGAACAGCACCACCAACCGCAGGACCGGCCACAAGCGCCGCAACTGCACGGAGACGAAACACATGTTCCGTTCGAGCCCTTTTGAACTGTCCGGCCCCATCACCGACTTCGACGCGATTCGCATCTCGCTGGCCTCGCCAGAGAAGATTCGTTCGTGGTCACACGGTGAAGTGACCAAGCCCGAGACCATCAACTACCGCACCTTCAAGCCGGAGCGCGATGGCCTGTTCTGCGCCCGCATCTTTGGACCCATCACCGACTGGGAATGCCTCTGCGGCAAGTACAAGCGCATGAAGCACCGCGGCGTCATCTGCGACAAGTGCGGCGTTGAAGTCAC
>CAZZVI010000439.1:0-1719 GCA_964657335.1 uncultured Terriglobus sp. | reverse complement strand
ACGTGGTTGTTGGTCACGATGTAACCGTCCGGCGAGATGATGACGCCCGAGCCGACGCCACGGCGAAGCGGCTGCTGCTGCGGCGCCATCCGCATGCCTCCACGGCCGCTGCCCTGGCCGAAGCCGAAGAACTGGCGCAGTTGCGGCGGCAGATCCTGCGGGTTGATGCCCTGGGCGCTGCCCTGAGCTTCCTCGTCGTCTTCGCCGCCGCCACGGCTGGTCACGGCTACGTTCACGACAGCGGGTGTGACGCGCGCGGCCAGCGTCTCCATATCGTGGTCGAGCGCGGTAAGCGCAGAGACGCTCTGGTCATCGAGCGGCGACGATGTAACCGCGCCGGCATGGACGGCGCTGCCATGCAGGATCATGGCCGAGCTGAGCACGGCGACGGCAGCAAGGCTGCCGGGCAAAGCGAAGCGGCGAACGTGCGGGTTGTTAACTAATGATTTAGTTGTCGCGGACATGGGTGTTCGTCTCCAGGGTTGAGGTGAGTGAACTTAGAGTTGGATCAGCAGCCAGCCGTTTGCAGTCGGCACGGCTACGTAGGACGGGGAAAAGTCTGCGGTCACGAGGCGGACGGGCGCTTCGGTGTCAAAGTCTGAAGTGGTGATGACGCGGTCTCCCAAAGCGTCAACCGAAGTGCGAAGCATCTGCGGCTGCGGCAGAGGAGCGATGCGGTTCTGCATGGCTGCTGGGAGCATGGTCTTCCGTCTCGCTGTGTGTCGCGCGTGCGAGTTCTTCCGTGTCACTGCGGGCGTCACGGGAAACGAGGCAGGCATCATGTGAACCGCTTCCGGTGTGCTGCTGGAACGGGCGAGCACAACACGCGATGCCGGGACCACCTGCACCGACGCCGCGTCGCCGGCAGCCGCCACGGGAGCGCTGACGATGCGGACAAATTGAGGCGCTCGCGCCAGGCCCGCGGAGGATGACAGCAGCAGCGCCGCCGCAGCGGCGGAGGCCATGCCGGATTGTTTCGCCGTCCATCGAGAAGGCTGCTGCAGCAGGGTGTGAACGCGCTGCGTCAGTTCCGATCTGCGCTCCCACGCGGCCAGCGCGAGGCGAAGACGCCCACGCTGCTGCAGGCGCTGCTCGGCCAGCCGCGCAAGGCAGCTCGCATAGGCGATGGGCTGGCCGGTGGATGCAACGACGGCATCGTCGCAGGCCAGTTCGCGCTGCACGCCGATGCGGCGGTTCAGCCATACCAGCCCCGGATTCAGCGGCGACAGCATCAGCCCAAGCTGCAGCAGCAGGTTCAGCCAGTCGTCGCGGCGGCGCAGGTGCTCGCACTCGTGCAGGGCGATCTGCTGCAACTCGTCTGATGAGAGCTGCGGGGCCATCCATTCCGGTAACAGGAGGGCAGGGTGCAGGAAGCCGAGGACCGTCGGCGAATCTACCGCAGCGGAGGTGCAAAGCCGGGCACGCCGGCTGCCTGCGGTGAACGCATCCATGCCGTCCACTGCGATCGGAGTTGCCTCGCGACGGACGGTACGCAGGCGCCGCCATGCCGTCAGCAGTTGCACAGCGCGTCCGCTTGCCGCCGCAATCCAGAGCAGAGCCACAAAGCCTGCGATCCACGAGGCGATCGGTACAGCATGGCTCGTGCTCGCTGCTCCAGCGTGTCCGCCGCTCAGGCGGACGAACGGCAAGACCAGCGCCGCCGTAAAGCTGAGGAGCAACAAGGTATGCCGCAAACCGGCCGACGCGCGCGGCATGGCG
>CAZZVI010000438.1:0-1742 GCA_964657335.1 uncultured Terriglobus sp. | reverse complement strand
GGCATGCCGAGCGCGTGGTCGCAACCCACCACGCCGACCGTCGTCACGCCGTGAATGTCATGGCCCTTCGCGATCATCTGCGTGCCCACCAGCAGGTTGATCTCGCCGGAGTGGAGCCGCTGCAGCAGGCGTTCCATGTCGCCGCGCCCGCGCACCGTGTCCCGATCCATGCGGCCGATGCGCGCGCCGGGAAAGATCTCGCCCAGCCGCTCTTCGCCCTGCTGCGAGCCCGCGCCCAGGTAGTACAGGTGCTCGCTCTCGCACTTCGGGCAGCGCTTCGGAACGGAGCGTCGAAAGCCGCAGTAGTGGCACTCCAGCCGCTCACCGGGCTCGGCATGCAGGTCGGCTCCGTGCACCGGCTTGTGGAAGGTCATGGCAATCGCGCAGTTCTCGCACTCGATCTTTTCGCCGCATGCACGGCACATGACCACGTAGCTGTAGCCGCGCCGGTTCAGAAGGATGATTGCCTGCTCGCCGCGATCGAGCGTCGCCTGCGTCTCTTCGATGAGCCTGCGGCTGAAGATGTGGTCCGCGCCGGTATCGCGAAACTCGGCGCGCATGTCGACCAGCTCGATGGTCGGCAAGGGCCGGTTAGCGACACGCGAGTCCATGCGCAGCAGCGTGTAGCGGCCAGTCCCCGCATTATTCCAGCTCTCAAGCGATGGCGTCGCCGAGCCAAGCACCACGGGCACGCCCAGCAACTTCGCCCACATCACGGCGACATCGCGGGCGTGATAACGCGGCGTCTCCTCCTGCTTGTAGCTGCTGTCGTGTTCTTCATCGACGATGATCAGTCCGGGCTCGCACACCGGCGCAAACACGGCGGAGCGCGTGCCGATGACGACCCGCGCCTGTCCCCGCCGAATGCGATGCCACTGCTCGGCCCGCTCGTCCGGCGAAAGCTGCGAGTGCAGCAGCGCGACCTCCGCGCCGAACGCCGCGTGCATCTGCCCTGCCATCGCGGGTGTCAGGCCGATCTCCGGCACCAGCAGCAGCGACGACTTGCCCGCGTCCAGCGCCCGCCGCATCGCAGACACGTACACGGCAGTCTTGCCGCTGCCGGTGACGCCGTACAGCAGATGCGGACGGAATCCGCCCTCGGCCATGGCCGCCGCAATGCCTGCCAGGGCTTCGGTCTGCGTTTCGTTCAACGCGTGCTCGTGCGCGTGTTTCTTGCCGGGCGCATTCACGGCGCCCAGGTGAAATGCTTCGGGAGCGTCTTCCAGCCGCACCAGGCCCCGCTTCACCAGCGTGCCCAGCGTGGACTGCGGCACCGAAAGCGAACGCAGATCGCGTACCCGCATGCGACCGCCCACCGCGCTCAACTCCGCGAGGATCGTGGTCTGGTTGTCATTCAGCTTCGGCAGCCTCGCATCCTCGACAAGCACCGCGATGCTTTCGGTGCGTCGCGCGTCGCGATCACTCGCTTCCACCTCGCGTGCGAGCCAGCGCTTGCGCACCATGCCTTCCAGCAGAGCTTTGTTTGCTCCGCACGCACTGCGCAGGCTGGTTAACTTCCTAGCTTCGCCGCTCTCGAGCGCGTTCAGCACGGCGTACTCGCGGTTCTGGTCTTCCGGAGCAAGGCGTGAGCGGCGCGACGAGCCTTTTTCCGCGCCCTCGTACAGCACGCGCCGGCCCCCCTCGGTGATGCGGTACAGCAGCGTGCGCCGCACCTCGGCATTGAGCGGCAGCATGCCACGCAGCACCTCGCCAAGCGGTGCAACGTAATACTGCGCGATCCA
>CAZZVI010000437.1:0-1763 GCA_964657335.1 uncultured Terriglobus sp. | reverse complement strand
ATCCGCCAGGCCAGGAGCCGCGTTGGCAAAGACACCCGCATCCAGCGCAACGCAATTCTGCCCCGCCTTCGGAGCAGTCACCGCACGCTCGTAGCGGAAGTAGCGCTGCTCGGGCTTTGGTGCCGCAGCGGCAAACAGCAGCAGGACGAAGGCAGCCAGCTTCACGTCGCGCCCTCCTCGCCACCGCGCAGGTGCAGCCAGTCGCGCTGATACACAAAGCTGACCGCAAGCAGCAGCACACCAAGCCCCAGAAAGCTGAGAATGCGGTATCCCTCGCTCAACTGGCTGAGATCGACCGTGAACACCTTGCCGACCGTCACGGCCAGCAGGACCAGCGCCTGCCACCGCACAAATGCCGACTTCCGCACAAAGCCCAGGCACAGCAGCACCGACCCGAACAGCATGAAGAACGCCGAATAGGTGAACTGCGCATACATGCGGAAGTCGTGCATCAGGTTCCAGTTGCCGCGCCAGCGCAGGTACCACCAGTAGGTATGGATCTCGCGGCCGACCGCGAGCAGGATCAGCCCATTCACCAGCAGCGCCGACGCTGCCGCGAGCGACCGCCACTGCAGCGCGGGCAGTTCCTCCTTTGTCTCTTCTTCGGGCAGGCCGTGAGCCCACCACGCAACCGCCGCGAAGACGGCAATGGCGATGCAATACGTTGCAAAGCGCTGGTTCAGCAGCGGCGTGATCGACGCGCGCGGATCGACGATCAGCAGCGCAGCCAGGCCGATCGCCAGGCACAGGACCGCCAGCCTTCGCAGCAGCGGCAGATCCGCGCGATGCGACACCCACAGCAGCGCCGCACCCTGCACCAGCCATCCGATGGTCAGCCATCGCCCATGCGTGTGCAGAGGCAGAGCGATCGTCAGAAAGATGACCGCCGTCGCAAGATGGATCGCCGCCTGCGAAGGCGACTCGCCACGCAACACGCCGCGGCCCGGCAGCCGCAGCATGCCCACGTAGAACGCCGCAGACGCGACCGCAACCCAGGGCGCAACGCCGCTCCTGTCCGGCAACAACATGAGGTACCAACCCAGAAACGCCAGCCCCGCATTTGCAACCGGCAACATCAGGAACGCCAGTGCATCCCACCCCGCGCGCTGACCATCCCGCGCCCGCATCAGACGGGGCGCAAACGCGAACAGCAGGAAGAAGACCGTCAGGAACACCGCCGTCCGCCCGAACTGCGCGCCGGTGTAGAACTGCATCGCCCATCCAAAGGAGTAAATGATCGTCCCAACGAACGCACCAAACAGCAGCCGGGACCATGGCTTCAGCACGACCAGCACCAGCACCGCCGCATCCAGCAGCAACAGATAACTCAGCAGAAACACTTCGTGATTGCCGCCGGTCGACAGCAGCGCGGGCGTGCTCAGGCCGCCCGCAATGCAGTAGACCGCCAGCAACTCGGCATCCTGCAGCCAAGCCATGTAGCCGTTGAACGCGGTCACCACCACCATCGCCGCGAACGCCACGCCCACCGGCACCAGGTGAAAGTACGAAGCGGCCGCCCACAGCGACAGGTACAGCAGGCCGCTGCCCACCGCCTTCAGGGAATACGAGAATGCGAAGTAGCCCTTGCCGCGAAACCGCTCCGACCACGCAATCGCACCGATGCCGGCCAGCAATCCAATCGTCACCCGGCCCAGGGCGCCGATCCAGTGATTGTCGATGGCCAGCTTCAAGGCCCACGCTGCGCCGATCAGCAAAGCCACGACACCGATGCGGTTGAACAGGTGCGAGCCGATCCGGTTCTC
>CAZZVI010000436.1:0-1805 GCA_964657335.1 uncultured Terriglobus sp. | reverse complement strand
GGATCGGCGCTGCCGGTCAGCACCTCCAGCAGGCTGGAGCGGCCGGGCAGGCTCAGTTCTTCCGTGGCCACGCGCAGGGCGTGGTCCGATGCGACGAACTGGACAGACGTGACCCGCTCGTCGGCCTGCAGCAGCCGCAACATGGCACCGGTGAAGACCGCGCCGCTGGCCCCCGTCATCGCAAGCGTCAGGTTCTTTCCGGGACTCGCCATGGTTTGATTATCGCTGAAGGGATCAAGCGGCCGAGGCGATGCCAGCTCCGAAAGCGGCTTCAACTGCCGAGGTAGAAGCAGATAAGGCAAGTGTTAGTCACGGCTTTAGCCGCCGAGGTAGACAAGGAACCCTTCGTCGCGGCGCGGCTTTAGCCGCCGAGGTGAGGATGTTCAAGGTATCAACGGGTGCTTGCATCCGGTGGACTTCTCACCTCGGCGGCTGAAGCCGATTTCGAAGATGCTTTGTTGTCTACCTCGGCGGCTGAAGCCGCTTCTGAAGCTGCTTTATTGTCTATCGCGGAGCTAAAGCCGCGCCGCGAGGAAGGCTTTAGGTCTACCTCGCCGGCTAGAGCCGCAATCAACTGCCTGGCTCGCTTGGCTGTCAACCCCGGCGATTGCACCGCATCGCTAACTCACGTGGACGACCGGGCGGTCTTCCTGCCGGGGAATCGCCTTTCGCAGCACCTCGTGCGTGAGTGGCGCGGTATCGCCCTCGCCCAGGAAGAGAAAGCGCATGATGTTGACCGCAGGGCTGACCTGCGTCCATCGGAAGTACACGTGCGGCATCTGTCCGGTGCGCTTCGAGAGGTAGACCAGCATGCCGGCGATGGCGTTCGCGACCACCGGGCTCTTTGCGGACAGGACGCGGTGCCGTCCGACGCGCCGCCCAGTGACACACAGCGTCTCGGAAAACTCCGAGGCGTCAGTACGAACTACTTCAAAGAAGAAGAGACACTCGTCTTCCGTCAGGCTGTGGAAGTAGCGCACCTTGCGGTCTGAGATGTCGAGTGCGCCCTCGGAGTCGCCGATCTCGGGACCGCGCGCGACCAGCCGGATCAGCTGGTCCTGGTCCTCCGCGAGGATAGACTCTGCAGCCTCATCCAGCTGGACCTCCGTAATGCGCAGCTCGGTCGATCGAAATGCACGCGAGATGAACGAGCTGAGAAGGATGCAGCCGATGAAGATCGATGAGATTTTCAGGCCTTCAGGCCGCTCCACAATGTTCGCGAGCGTGGTGTAGGTGAAGATGGCGGTCGTCGCCATGAAGACCCAGCGCAGCTTCGTGCTCCAGACGGCCAGCATCACGGCAACCGAAGCGCTCGTGATGAGCACCAGGACACCGGTGGCGTACGCGCCGCCCTGCGCGTCCACGTCCGCGTGGAACAGCAGCGTGACGGTGGTCGCGATGCCCATGAAGACCAGCACCAGCGGCCGCGATGCCCGTGCCCACTCCGGCGCCATGCCAAACTTCGGCAGGTAGCGCGGAATGAGGTTCAACAGGCCGGCCATCGCCGATGCGCCCGCAAATCCGAGGATCAAGATAGTGCTAACGTCGTAGGCCGTGCCGACGATATTGCCGGTGTAATGATGTGCCAGCCATGCCATGGCGCGGCCGTTTGCCTCGCCACCCTCGCGGAAGGCGGGCGCCGGAATCAACACCGTCGTAATGACGCTGGTCGCCATCAGAAACACGCTCATGATGACGGCGGCCGTAACCAGCAGGCGCTTCGCGTTCCGGATGCGCTCCTCCGTATCTTTCGCGGCGATCAGCGGCATGACCGCGACGCCGGTCTCGAATCCGGATAGACCCAG
>CAZZVI010000435.1:0-1815 GCA_964657335.1 uncultured Terriglobus sp. | reverse complement strand
GCCCGCCACCAGAAGATGGATGTGCCCGCCTCAAACCTGAAGATCGAGATTGCCCGCATTCTGAAGGAAGAGGGCTACATCTCGAACTACAAGGCGACCGAGGAAGAGGGTCACCGCATTCTGCGTGTGTACCTGAAGTACGGCGCGGAAGGCGAGTCCGCCATTCTCGACCTGAAGCGCATCTCGAAGCCGGGTTCGCGCGTGTACATCGGCCGCGACGAGATTCGCCGCGTCCAGGGCGGTCTCGGCATCTCGATCCTGACCACGCCGAAGGGTGTGATGACCGGCCGTACCGCCCGCAAGGAAAACGTCGGCGGCGAAGTCCTAGCCCACGTCTGGTAGGCACTTCGTGCGGTTCTCGACGTCGCTCTTCGCGACGTGTGACTACCGGGTACGAGTGTGTAGGCCAGATCGCTCCGGGCGATCTGGGTTCGAATTTCGTAAGTGTTGAATGAGTTTTGATGTAGGTGCGGTGAGAAGTCGCACTGGCTGCAGTGGAACGGGCAAGGCTAGAAGCTAAGAGCTAGTAGCTAACAGCTAAGTCTCCGGGACTCGCAAGCCGCAAGGATAAGTACCTCATGTCACGTATTGGTTTGAAGCCGATTCCGATGGCCTCCACCGTGAAGTACACGGTGAACGGCAACATCGTGGAAGTTACCGGGCCCAAGGGGACCACGAACGCTCTTCTGCCCACGGGCATTCGCCTGGAGCAGAAGGATGGCTTCCTGCACGCGGTTCGCGACAACGATTCGCAAAAGGCTGTGCACGGCCTGGCCCGCGCGCTGGTTTTCAACGCCGTTGAGGGCGTTACCAATGGTTGGAAGAAGGATCTCGACATCGTCGGCATTGGGTACCGTGCCGAGTTGAAGGGCAAGGACATGGTCGTGTTCACACTCGGCTACTCCCACCCGATTGAGTTCCCGCTGCCGACCGGCATTTCCGTCACGATCGATCCGAAGCAGACGCACCTGACCATCGACGGTATCGATCGCCAGAAGGTGGGCCAGGTGGCCGCGGATATGCGTTCGCTGCGCAAGCCCGATCCGTACAAGAACAAGGGTGTGCGCTACTCGGACGAGAAGCTGAAGAAGAAGGTCGGCAAGACCGGCAGTAAGTAGCACTTCGTGCGGTTCTCGACGCGCTGTGCGCGTGTGACTACCGCGTCGCAACGTATGGGCCGGCTCGCTTCGGGCGAGCCGGTCTGAATGAAAACGTAGTACGAACCCGAGTTGTCGGACGAGATGCCGGCAACCACCGAACCGAACGCGGCCACCGGGTGGCTGCGCCGATAGGGAAGGACAAGGAAATGATCACAGCAACCAAGCGCAATGTAATCCGCAAGCGGGTGCATGCGCGTGTCCGGGCCAAGGTGGCCGGCACCGCAGAGCGTCCGCGCCTCAACGTATTCCGCTCGCTCAACCACATCTACGCGCAGGTCATCGACGACGCTTCAGCGACGACGCTCGCCTCGGCTTCCACCATCGCCAAGAAGGGCGATGAGAAGAAGTCTGGCGGCAACATTGAAGCAGCCGCCGTCGTCGGCAAGCTGATCGCCGAGCGCGCCAAGGAAAAGGGTGTCACCCGCGTCGTGTTCGATCGCGGTGGCTATCTGTATCACGGCCGCATCAAGGCGCTTGCCGATGCCGCACGTGAAGGTGGACTCGAGTTCTAACTTAAAGTTGAGAGTGGGCTGAGGCCCAGAGGGAATTACATGGTACTTCGCAAAAAGATTGATGCAAACAAGTTGAACCTGAAGGACCAGGTCGTCGCGATCAACCGCGTGACCAAGGTCGTCAAGGGTGGTAAGAACATGTC
>CAZZVI010000434.1:0-1821 GCA_964657335.1 uncultured Terriglobus sp. | reverse complement strand
GATCCCACATGCGCAAACTGCGCGGAGACGTGATCCCACACATGCGCGGAAACGTGATCCCACGCTTGCCCTAGAAGCGCGGAAACGTGATCCCGCGCATGCGCAAAACTGCGCGCATGTATGGGGCACCCACGTCCGTTCTTCGCGCAAAAGGTTGTTTGAGGACGCGCGCGAAGCCAAATACACTCCCGGCTTGTACACTGGGCGGAACGCCTTTGCCGTGAAACAGCGCGGCCGCGACACAACGCAAGCCGCCGGATCGCGCACGCCGCGCATCCTGCGGAACATGACACCAGGGCGTTCACGCCCACACTTCAGAGGAACGAATGAGCGATCTCGACAAGCTTTCTATTGACACCCTTCGGCTGCTGGCAGTCGATGCCATCGAAAAGGCCGCGAACGGCCATCCCGGCGCGCCCATCGCGCTGTCGCCGCTGGCCTACCTGCTGTTCGTCAAGAACATGAAGCACGATCCGGCAGACCCCACGTGGACCGACCGCGACCGCTTCGTCCTCTCCAACGGCCATGCGTCCATGCTGCAGTACGGCTCGCTGCACCTTTCCGGCTACGACGTCACGCTGGACGACCTGAAGAACTTTCGCCAGTGGCATTCCAAGGCTCCGGGTCACCCGGAGTACGGCTTCACGCCCGGCGTCGAAGTTACCACCGGTCCGCTGGGGCAAGGTCTGGCAATGTCCGTCGGCATGGCCATTGCGGAGAAGCACCTTGCTGCCATCTACAACCAGCCGGACATGACCATCGTCGATCACCACACCTACTGCATCGTGGGCGACGGCTGCCTGATGGAAGGCATCTCGCACGAGGCCTGCTCGCTTGCGGGAACGCTGGGTCTGGGCAAGCTGATCGTCTTCTACGACGACAACCTGATCTCACTCGACGGCCCCACGGAGCTGAGCTACACCGAGAATGTCGACCTGCGCTTTGCTGCTTACAACTGGCATGTGCAGTTCGTTGATGACGGCAACGACCTGAACAAGATCCAGCAGGCCATCAACATCGCGAAGGAAGAGAAGGGCAAGCCGTCACTCATCCGTATCCGCACCATCATTGGTTACGGGTCGCCAAAAGCGGGCACCAAGCACGTGCACGGCGAAGCGCTCGGCAAGGATGCCACGCGCAAGACGAAGGAGTTCTACGGCTTCGATCCGGATGTTGACTTCGCCGAGCCGCAGGCCGCGCTGGACAACTGGCGAACGGCGCTGCCGAAGGGCAAGGAAGCCCACGAGGCCTGGACCGAGCTCTTCAAGAAGTACGAAGCCGCGCATCCCGAGCTGGCAAAGACCTTCGACCGCATCATCAAGCAGGAGCTGCCCGAGGGCTACGCGAAGGAGATCAAGCCGTTCTCGACCGAGAAGGCGATCGCCACGCGTACTGCAGGCGAAGTCGTTCTGCAGGCGCTCGGCAAGACCTTGCCGGAGATGATGGGCGGCGCGGCCGATCTCACCTCTTCGACGAAGACCATCTTCAAGGACTCCACCTCGTTTCACGACGATCCGAAGGGCAAGAACATCTTCTTCGGCGTGCGCGAGTTTGGCATGTGCGCGGCGGTCAACGGCATGGCGGCGCATGGCGGGTTCATCCCGTTCGGCTCGACGTTCTTCGTCTTCTCGGACTATGCGCGCAATGCGCTGCGCATGGCCGCGTTGATGAGCGTTCACTCGCTCTTCGTCTTCACGCATGACTCGATCGGCCTCGGCGCGGATGGCCCGACGCACCAGCCGGTCGAGCACCTGATGAGCCTGCGCGTTATTCCGCAGCTCGCGGACTTCCGCCCCGCCGACGCGACCGAAACCGCGGTCT
>CAZZVI010000433.1:0-1830 GCA_964657335.1 uncultured Terriglobus sp. | reverse complement strand
ACCGGCTCGTACGTCTTGCCCGCGGCCTTCATCGCGGTGATCGTTCCGGGAACCGTGGCGCCGATGCGCGCGTCATTGCCGGCGTAAAAGCCATAGACCGGCGCGGTAATGTTCGCCATATCCGCCTCCGGCGGCGGCGGACCGTAGAAGACGAAGGCAGCCGCAAGGTCCTTGCGGTGCGTGGCAAAGGCGAACGACTTGCCTCCGCCCCAGCAGAAGCCGGCCGATGCCAGCTTGCCGTTGGCAGCGGGCAGCTTCTTCACGTAATCCGCGGCCGCGTCGAGCGCAGCCAGCACAAACGCCGGATCGAGCGTGCCGACGGCCTTCGTCACGGCGTCCTGGCTCGGGAAGGAGTCCGTTCCACCACCATTCGGTCCCATGCCGGTCAGCAGGTCCGGCGCGATCGCGATGTAACCTGCGGCTGCAACATCGTCTGCCATCGTCTTCATCCATCCGCTCAGACCGAAGATCTCGTGGATCAGCACGACAGAGGTCGCCTTGTTCTTCACCTCGGGATAGTCGACAAACGCCTGAACCGGTTTGCCCATCACCTGCAGCGTGACGTATTCGTGGTGGCGCGGCGAAGCGTCCAGCCGCTTCACGGCCCAGTCCTGCGCGTGCAGCGCGGTAGCGAGCGTGAGCACAAGGGCAACGGCAGACTTCTTCAGCGTGAACAATCTCATGCGATGAAGTCTACGGACTCCATCGGTTCCCACGCAATGCTGTTGCCGAAGGTGTCGCGATCGACCCGTCCAGGCCTCCCCCCTCCGTTCTGAAAAGCGCAAAATCCTCGAAACAGGGAACTTAGGGGAAAGCTGCCGCTAAAAACCTCATTCGTTTGAAGTTACGAGTAAATTCCTGCAAACAGGCAACTTAGCGCCGGCTGCAGGCGCCGCAACAAACGAACCCACTTAAAAGAAGCCTACTAACAGGATAGCGACCGGACCGGAAATACCATGCCAACTATTTTCGAGCCGTAAGTTGCTGCATCGGCTCAGGTTAGCTGTCGCAGCGGGAGCCTGCGCTCTTGACAGCGTTCCGTTCCTCTCAGCGCAGTGCCTGCAGCACGTTCCCTTGGCAAGTTGCAGAAGAAATCGGTCATCGACCGAAGCCCGCGGGTGCCTGCAGGTGCTCGTCCAAGCTGAAAGGTAGCAGCGGATACGTCTTGCCGTCGTCCAGCAGAACATTCGTCCTGACAACCTCGTTGAAGAGCGTGCGAACGTCCGCCCACATCAGCCAGCCGAAGATGTGGCCGTGGTAATACATGCCGTCGGTCAGCAGCAGGGAAGGCTCCGTGCCCGGCTCGGACTTGGAGCCCGTCAATGCGGCGACCGATGCGTGCATCTTCTGCTTGCCGAAGTCGAAGTAGAGCGGCTTGGTCAATGCCCTTGCTCCCGGCAACTCGATGGCAATCTGCGCGATGCCGCCTGCGACGGCCTCCTCCTCCTTGTGGAGAAAGCCGGCCTTGCAGGTGGCGCTGTTCGTGAACTCGTAGAAGAGCAGCCTGGCAGCGGGCGCGGAAGAAGCCTGCGCAGGTCCTCGAGGCAGATCGGCGAGCAGCAATGGTCGAAAACATTCCGCCGCAAGCGCATGCTCCTTCGCTTCGTTTTCCATGGAGCCGAAGACGGACAGATGGCCCGCAATGATTGCGGTCTCAGGATCGCGCACCTGCATCTCGGTTGGGAAGTGCACGGTCATGCCTGACGTGGCTTCGTAGAACTCACCGGGACCCTTGACCTGCGCATGCAGCGTGAGGCACGCGGCGATGAAGCAGACAACTGTAGTAGATGCGCGCATGTGGTTGAGCTTTCTGTAAGGGTGGCCCCATGT
>CAZZVI010000432.1:0-1878 GCA_964657335.1 uncultured Terriglobus sp. | reverse complement strand
ACAATAAAAGTTATCGAAGAAGATCGGTTAGCCATTGCAAGTCGCTCCTGTCGAGCCTAAACTCAAAACTGGAGAAGCCACCGTTCACGGGACAGATCCAACGAGTCTGACATGCTACGGCTGACCAAAAAAGCGGATTACGGTTTGATGGCGCTGAAATACCTTGCCGAGCAGACGCTGCTCTCCGGCAAGACCGGCGCTGCCAGTGCGCAGTCGGCAAAGGATATTGCAGAGGCTTACCACATTCCGCCGCAGCTGCTGGCGAAGATCCTGCAGACGCTGACGCGGGAGGGACTGCTGGTGTCGCACGCGGGCACCAATGGCGGCTATGCCTTGGCGCGGCCAGCTGCGGAGATCAACGCGTTCCAGGTGATCCGGGCGATCGACGGGCCGCTGTTCATCACCAGTTGCATCACGATTCACGGCACCTGCGACCTGGCCGGCCATTGCACCATCAAAGAGCCGTTACGCAAGGTGAACGACAGCATCAAGGACCTGCTGAGCGGCATTGTGATTGCCGACCTCGCCGAACCTTCGGATTCGGAACCCATTGCACCGGTCGCCGGCGGCCTGGTTTCCATCGCGGTTTAAGGATCAAAACCAGTAGATAGATCGTCGCAGCACCTTTCGCTTGCAGTACCAGGAGACAGAGAACATGAGCCTCACCGCAGAAATCGAATTGCTGGAGTCCACGCCCGTCCACACCGGCGTTCAGTTGCCCATCTATATGGATAACCACGCCACCACCGCGCTGGATCCGCGCGTGCTGGAGGCGATGCTGCCGTACATGACGAAGATCTACGGCAACGCGGCCAGCCGCAACCACCAGTTCGGGTGGGAGGCGGAGCAGGGCGTCGACAAGGCGCGCGAGCAGATCGCGAAGCTGATCAATGCCACGCCGAAGGAAATCATCTTCACCAGCGGTGCGACCGAGGGTAACAATCTCGCCATCAAGGGCGTCGCGGAGATGTACCGCGAAAAGGGCAACCACATCATCACCCAGGTGACCGAGCACAAAGCCGTGCTGGACACCTGCAAGCGCCTGGAAAAGAACGGCTACAAGGTGACCTACCTGCCGGTGCAGGCGGACGGCCTGGTCTCCGTGGCAGACATCGAGGCGGCGATCACGCCGGAGACCATCCTGGTCACGATCATGTATGCCAACAACGAGATCGGCACGATCAATCCGATCGCCGAGATCGGAAAGCTGTGCCATGCCAAGGGTGTGCTGTTCCACACGGACGGCGTGCAGGCCGTCGGCAAGATTCCCGTCGACGTACAGAAGGACAACATCGACCTGCTGTCGCTTTCGGGCCACAAGATCTACGGGCCGAAGGGCGTGGGCGCGCTGTACGTTCGCCGCCGCAGCCCGCGTGTGCAACTGAATGCGCAGATCGACGGCGGAGGACACGAGCGCGGCATGCGTTCGGGCACGCTGAACGTCCCCGGCATCGTCGGCCTTGGCGAAGCCTGCGAGATCGCAATGAACGAGATGGATGCTGAGATCAAGCGGCTCACCGAACTTCGTGACCACCTGAAGGCCAAGCTGGAAGCCGCGCTGGACTATGTCGCCGTCAACGGCAACATGGCGCACCACCTGCCCGGCAACCTGAACATGAGCTTCGTCTATGTCGAGGGCGAGAGCCTGCTGATGGGCATCAACGACATCGCGGTCTCGTCTGGTTCGGCCTGCACGTCGGCCACGCTGGAACCGTCGTACGTTCTCAAGGCGCTGGGCCTTGGAGATGACGTGGCGCACAGCTCCATCCGCTTCGGCCTCGGCCGCTTCAACACAAAGGAAGAAGTGGATTACGTGGCGGACAAGATGATCGATACCGTCCTGAAGCTGCGCGAGCTGTCTCCGCTGTATGAGATGGT
>CAZZVI010000431.1:0-1885 GCA_964657335.1 uncultured Terriglobus sp. | reverse complement strand
TGCAGACCTTCCATCGCATGGCGCTGCAGCAGGCCGATCTGGATGGGCTGCTTGTTATACCGATGCAGAACGCAAGCGCCCTCGCACAGCACATCAACAGGGCACGCACGAGCGCAGCTTGCACCAAGGATGTTCGCGCTCAGAATCGTGCGCGCCGAGCCGATGCGATTGCCATGCGCGATCTTGCGGATAAAGGTCGGCACATCGATGTGCGTTGGACAAGCCTGCATGCAGGGCGCGTCAAAGCAGTACAGGCAGCGGTCCGCCTCAGCCAGCGCCGCCTGCCGCGTGAGCGAGGTGCGGTAGTCCGCAAAGCGTGCGTCGGGCGCGGGAGCCGCGTCGGCGTAGCTCATCGACGATCACCGGAAACACTGCTGCTTCGCTTGCTCAACAAGCTCCTCCCTGGACGAGAAGAAATGACTTGCGGGAAAGGTGATTATTGCACTCTTCGCCCGAACGCGCGATGCCTAGGCGGGATCAGGCGGCTGCGATGTGATCCAGTCAATCGTCTTCAGCGCCAGACGATAGAGCGCTTCCACCGCCATGCGCAGGTGCTCTTCCTCCGTGTCTTCCAGCTTGTTGTGACTCAGACCGTTCAACGATTGCGTGAACAGCATCACTGTCGGAATGCCCGCGCGAGACACTTCTGCCGCATCATGCAGCGGCCCCGACGGCAGGCGGTGCGATGTGCCGGCCACCTCCTGTACGGCCTGCTCTGCAAGCTCGACCAAGTGCGGGTGAAACGGCACCGGCTCGATGCTCCAGATACGCGTCCACGCGGCAGTGCAGCGCTCCTCTTCAGCAAAGCGGTGGCTCGCCACCTGCGCCTCCTGCAACATGCCCGCAAGCACATCAGCATCCAGGTCGCGCATGTCCAGCGTAGTCTCACAGCGTCCCACGACAGCCGTGACAATGCCCGGGAACGTCTTGACGGAGCCCACCGTCGCGACCGCGTCCGCGTGATGCATGGCAATGGGACGAATCTCGAGCGCAAGCTTCGCCGCGGCCGCCAGAGCATCGTGCCGCATCGCCATCGGTGTCGAGCCGGAATGCGCCTCCTGCCCGAAGAAGGTGATCGCATGGCGCTCCACGCCCTTGGTGCCCAGCACGACGCCAAGCGGCAGGCCCATGCGCTCCAGCACCGGCCCCTGCTCAATGTGAAGCTCAAGGTAAGCAGCAGCGTTCTTCCGTTGCGAAGCGCAGTTGGGAACATCGTCGACCGCAATGCCACTCTCGAACAGCGCCTCTTCCAGCGTGATGCCGTCCTTGTCCTTGCGCACGCGGTCCGCGGCCAGGCTATGCGTGCCGGCGAACGCGGACGAGCCAAAGAGGCTCCGGCCGAACCGCGCGCCTTCTTCATCGGCCCAGTCCACCAGACGGATCGTCACAGGAGGCGCACCATCGAAGTCTTCATTGATCGCGCGCATCACCTCCAGCGAAGCGAGCACACCAAGGCAGCCGTCCAGCCAGCCTCCGCTGGGCACAGAGTCAAGATGACCACCCAGCAGCAGGGCGCGCTCGCTCTGTCCGCGCAACGTGATCCACACGTTGCCTGCTTCGTCCCGCTCACGCGTCACCGGCAGGTCTGCCAGCTTACCCGCGAACCAGTCGCGCGCGGTCTGCCACATGGGTGTCCACGCAACTCGCTGCGCACCATGCTCGTCGGCGGTCAGCGAGCGCAACTCCTTCAGGTGGTCAATAACCTGTTCCGCGTTCAGGGGCATGGTGGGATGATAACGTCGCTGGAGCTGGACTTGTGCTGTCTCCCTAACGTCGAGACAGCAATCCAAAGATTGCGGGCGACCGGAGACGGAGAAAGCAGAGGCCTTCATGCCTCTGACCTGTGCGTCTTGAAAATAGGGCTTTAGCCCCGGAAGCTTCTGCG
>CAZZVI010000430.1:0-1893 GCA_964657335.1 uncultured Terriglobus sp. | reverse complement strand
TGGTCTTTCTAGGCTACGGCCTGCGCATTCCGTCGAAGCACATCGACGACTTCGCCGGCAGCGATGTGAAAGGGAAAGTGGTCGTCTTTTACGGCGCAGCTCCCGAGCGCCTGCAGGGGCCGCAGCGCGCCTATGCCCGCGGCCTTGACCAGCGGTGGAAGCAGCTTCGCGCGGCGGGCGCGATCGGCGTCATCAGCCTGACACCGCCGCGCGCCGTCCCCGGCACGCAGAACCTGACGCCCGCACAGCAGCAGGCCGCGCAACCGCAACGCGCTGCGGGACCAACGCTGCTGTTCGCCGACCCGGACCTCGATAACCTCCAGGGCCTGCGCATGAACGCAACCGCAACGGCCGCCGGCATGGAGAAGCTGCTGGCAGGCACCGGCCACACCTTCGCCGAGATCAAGGCACTCGGCGATGCGGGCAAGCCGCTGCCGCACTTCGACATCCCCGGTACCATCGAGGCGCAAACCGTTTCGACCAAAGGTGCCGAGCTGCACGCCTCCAACGTGATCGGCACCATCGAAGGCTCTGACAAAAAGCTCAAGAAGGAATATGTCGTGGTCAGTGCGCATCTCGACCATCTCGGCATCGGCCGCGAGATCAACGGCGACAAGCTGTACAACGGCGCCATGGACAACGCCAGCGGCGTCGCCTCGGTGATCGAATGCGCGAAGATCCTGGTGGCGCAGCCGCATCCGAAGCGATCCATCCTCTTCATCGCGCTTGCCGGCGAGGAGCTGGGCGAGCTCGGTTCGCAGTACTTCGCGACAAAGCCCACCGTGCCGAAAAGCGAGGTGGTCGCCGACCTGAACATGGACATGTACCTTCCGCTCTTTCCTTTGCGCTTCATCGAGGTGCAGGGCATGGGCGAGTCCACGCTGGGCAACGACGCGCGCGGCGCCTTCCAGAGCAACGATGTCGAAGTGCAGTACGACAAGCAGCCGGACGAGAACCGCTTCGTGCGCTCGGACCAGGTGAACTTCGTGAAGCAGGGCATCCCGGCGCTCGCCTTCAAGTTCGGCTGGACACCCGACTCACCGGAGATGAAGACCTTCAACGACTGGGTCGCAACCCGCTACCACAAGCCCAGCGACGATCTCGATCAGCCCGTCGACAAGGTCGCAGCGGCACAGTTCACCTCCATCCTCGCGCAACTCACCCTGCGGGTCGCAAACGGGCCGAAGCCGGCATGGTACCCGGAGAGCTCGTTCGCCGGACCAATGATCGCAGCGAAATAGGAGCCATGATGAACGAAAGCTTCGGCGGCACTTACATCGAATCGCAGGACGACAGGATGGTCACTGCAGGCATGACCATGACCATGGATGAGTACCTGCATACATCGTTCAAGCCGGATGCTCATTTCGTGGACGGCTTCATTCAAGAGCGCGTGGCGGGCTACTATCCGCATTCGTCTGCGTTGGGATTGGTGGCGACCGAACTGGATAAGGTTTCAGACGGCCACCATGGCTGCCTGGTCCTGAGCCTTCGCGTCTCCCCCACGCGCATCCGGGTCTGCGATGTCGTGCTTCTTAGCGATGACGCTCCGGATGAGCAGATACCGACGCATCCGCCCACGGTTTGTGCGGAAATCCTTGACGAACGCGAAACGACTGCAATGGCGATCGAGACGCTCGCAGACTACGAGGCGATGGGAGTCGAAAATGTCTGGCTTATCGACATTACGAACAGCCGCGGCTATCGCTACAGGCAGGGCGAATTACTGGAAGCGCACGACGGTGTTCTCGCCTCAGCAGATGGCAGAATTGTGCTGGACCTGACGCCCGTATTCGCAGCGCTGCGACAATAGAAGAATGAACGAAGAAACAACGGAGTACGAACTGCCGCAAACCCCCGCCAGCATGCCTGGCGTGAAGGTCGCCATCCTCG
>CAZZVI010000429.1:0-1908 GCA_964657335.1 uncultured Terriglobus sp. | reverse complement strand
TGAAGGTCCAGTTGATCATCCGTCTTGATCGGAACAAAGCGCATGTTCTTGCGTTCAACGGCTTCGGCGATCGCTTCCGCATCCACAAAGTCGTTCTTGTTGGACTTCACAAACGGCTTCACGAACTGGGCTGGGATCAGTCGCACATCATGACCTTGCTTCCGCAATGCCCGACCGAGAAAATGCGCTCCAGAGCAGGCTTCAAGGCCAATCAGCGAAGTCTGCATGTTCGCCGTGAACGCCAGCAACTGCTTCTGTGAGAACTTCTTCTTCACCAGCACCTTGCCGGCTGCGCCAAGTGCAACGAGATGAAAGGTGGTCTTGCCCAGGTCAATGCCAACCGAATGAATCTGCATAGCGATGATCCTCCTTGTTAGAAGCTGTCACCACCATCCCTCTACAACGGCTGAGGAATCAAGCGGCGGACCATCTCATTAGTCGGCTTCTCTTCAGCAACCCAGATACCGCCAGTTCATTCGGTACCGCTGGCGGCGACCAAAGGAACGAGGGCGTTGCCTGCTCCGAGCAGGAGATAGCGCAGACCGATGGCGTGCCAGGTGAAAGGCAGGATCATCGAGAGCAGCGACACGAGACACATGCCGACGGTGATGCGCAGGAACCGTGGACTCCGTGTGGCGATCCAAAGACCGATGAAGTGAAGGCCGACGATGCAGCCGACGGCCGAGTAGACCTGCTGCTGTGCGCCGAATCGCGGCAACAGAAGTGCCGCCATGTACATGCCGAGGAGCTCAGCGGAGATGGCGAGGACATAGGCCCACGTTCTGAAAAGCGGCCTCCCGGCGGCGGCCGTCTCGTATCTCCAAAGCCTCACGAGGAAGACGAGCCCGAGGACCACGACGAGTACGCAGCCCGCGTGATCATAGGGACTCGGCAGAGCGAAAGCTCCGATCAGCGCCCAGAAGGTTCCGAAGACCCAGCCAATGAGCTGGGAGATCTTTCGAAGGAGGCGCGTCCGAAAGAGTTGCGACGTCATTCCTAATGAACCTCTGCACAAGTCTGCTTTGAAGGGTACGGGCTTCAGCCCGTACGTTGAAAGTCAGTAGAATTCGGACTTTAGCCGCGGAGGGAAGGCCACTTGAAGTCACCTTCCTTCTTACCGCAACAAATACAGCGCGACCCCATGTGTTGCGATCTTCACATCCATGCCCGAGACCGCCTCATCCTTCTCCACCACATCGCGCGGCTTCCAGACGTTATGGGACCGCCATGACTTCACGCCCAGCGTTTTATCGATCGCTGCATAACTGCTCTTGAAGTTGGTCTCTTTGTCACTCAGATTGAAGACCGCCACCGCTTCTTCGCCCTGCGGCAGGTGCGAGCGCCAGATGACAATGTCGCCTTTACGCGAGATCTCGGACGCACCACTTCCCTGCTGATCGATGCGGATCAGGTCGCGGTTGGTCAGCATCGCCAACGTCTCATCGTCGAGCAGCGTCAGGTTCGCCCCAAGGATCAGTGGGCTGCGCGCCATCGACCACAACGAGAGGAGGGTCCTGCGCTCGGCGGTCTCGAGACCGGTGTTGCGCGGGCCGCCCCAGCCGGGATGCGGCCGTAGCTCGCCGATCGCGAGCATGTCCGCATCGGGCCAATTGCCCGGCTTGCCATACTTCGCCCAGGCAGCGAGGCGCGGAAACTGCTCCTTGACGCCGTTGGGGAACTTCTTGTCCTTCGCCTGCGCCCAGATGTCCCACTCATCGTCGGAGATGCGCCACATATTTGCGAGCGCCCCCACCTCGTCCGCGTGAGCCAGGTCCATAGGTCCCGGTGAAAGGCTCAGCACAATCGGTCTGCCGGTCTTGTCGATGGCCTTGCGAATCATCCTGATCTCGTCGACCTTGTACGGGTGGTCGCCAATGCAATCGACCTTGATCAGGTCGACGCCCCACG
>CAZZVI010000428.1:0-1962 GCA_964657335.1 uncultured Terriglobus sp. | reverse complement strand
GAACAACGGCTCGGGCGAGACCATGCTGGGGAGTGGCATGTATCCCAGGCCGCCCGATCTGCGGCTCGCGCTGACGCTGAGTAAGACGGACGGCGAACTGTTCAGCATCATCGAGAACGGCGTCCGCATGTCCGGCATGCCGGCCTTTGGCGGCAATGGCAGCGCCGAAGCGGAAAGCTGGAATCTTGTTCTCTTCCTTCGTCATCTTCGGACGCTGACACCCGCGGAAGAGCAGGAGATGCAGCATCTCAACCCAAAGAGCCCGGCTGACCTGGAAGAAGAAAAGCAGGAGCAGGAGTTTCTGAACGGCGGCCCGCAACAGCCATAACGCGACAGCCGGTTGGATGCTTGACGAGGGATGTGTTTCTCTGAATCTTGAAGCTTATGGAGGAATTGGAATGAAGCGTCTGCTGGTAGTTCTGCTTGTACTCGCTGCGTTCGGCGCAGCCTACGCCCACAATGGCATGGTGCACGTCATGGGCACGATCGCTGCCATGTCCGCGGGCAGCCTTGACGTGAAGGCAAACAGCGGGAAGACGACCACGGTTGTGGTGAATGACACGACCAAGTGGCTGAAGGGTCCGAACGCGATCAATCCCACCGATGCAAAGATCGGGGACCGTGTCGTCATTCATGCCAAGCCCGTCGATGGCAAGCTGATTGCGGCTGAGGTGGAGATTGGCGTGGCGAAGAAGTAGTTTGGTAAGTTAACTTTCTTCCTTCTTGAGCTTGTGGGGCGGGCGGGATAGCTTACTTTGGTTCGATGGCTGCATCGGTGCAGCCCTTTGGCGCGTTTACGGGATTGCAGCGCGCGACCAGACCGCCGGGTAATGACACCGAGTAGTGTGTCCAGCGTGAAGGCTCCGATGCGGGGTAGTCCGTGCTAATGAATTGCGCCCCGCTGTGCAGCAGCTCGTCGCGACGATGCGTGTCGCCGGAGCGGCCGTTGTCCGTGTCCGCGTCAGAACGGGCGCGTACGAGGTAGCCACGCTTCACCAGCGCATCGATTTCAGCGGGTGTGCCGGTGTTCTGCTCGACGAACGCGGCATCCGGTTCGCCAGGCGTTGCGTTGGTGAAGAGCACGCGGCCCTTCAGCGACGGGTGCCCGGCCGTATAGATGGGGCCGGACTTCTTCTGATCCATGAGGAAGACGACCTTGCCGCGCGACTGCGCGAGCGTGGGCCAGTGGCCCGCGAGCACCGCCGCCTCCAGCGTTGGATAGCTGCCACGGACGTCGTCGGGCGTCACCATCTCGGATGGCGAGAACACCGAACGAATCTCCGCATCCAGCTCGTCGAAATCTGCCGCGGTGAACTGCGGCGCGACCACGCCATTCGGTATGCCCTTGGTGCCACCGGACTTGTTTTCGACCAGCACGAAGATCGGCACGTGCCGCGGATGCGCTCGCGACCAGTCGCGCACCTGCCGCAGGCACTCCACAAAGGGCTGGCAGTTGCTGCGCTGGTTCAGATCGACGACATGGAGCACCTTGATGCCGGGCTTGTCCATGAGGTGCTGCGGATCGAAGTCGGGGTCGGCGGGCATCTTCTCGTCGCGCACCAGGTCGACGATGCGGGGGTGCGCGTAGCGGCCTCCCTGCGGGTCAGAGGCGATGTCGATCTCGATCTGCCGCGCACCGCCGTCGAACTGCGCCGCCAGCGGCGGGTGCGAGTAGTCCAGCTTGTCGAACGCTTCCGGGTTCTTTGCCTTCAGCCATGCCGCTTCACTGGGCGCGAAGCCGCCGTTGTAGCTGTTATGCGTGCCGATCACCTGAATCTGGTTCAGGTGAACCAGCTTGTCCTGCGCGGCGGCTTGCGAGTGCGCGAATGGAACGAAGGAGGTGACGGCGAACGTCAGAATGAGCGCGGTGTAAACGATACGATGCATGGCGTAGCTATAGTACCGAACGGCCCGCTGAGAACCGCAAACGCACGATAAATCGTTAGAGCGATCTTCCTCAAT
>CAZZVI010000427.1:0-1963 GCA_964657335.1 uncultured Terriglobus sp. | reverse complement strand
CGGAGACGCAGCGCAACCTGCAGGGCTATCGCGATCAGATCCGAAAGTTTTAGGTAAAGGGTGCTCCTAATGGTTTAGGAGAAGATTCAGGAAACGCACAAGCCATGATTTATCCCATCGTCAAATACCCCGACCCCGTGCTGGCACGTAAGGCGGACCCGGTCACCGTCTTCGACGCAGAGCTCGCAAAGCTGGCCGACGACATGTTCGAGAGCATGTATGCGGCCGAGGGCATCGGCCTGGCCGCGCCGCAGATCGGCGTGTCGAAACGCCTGTTCATCGTGGACACCTCGCTCGGCAAGAACCAGAACGAGCGACTAGTACTCATTAATCCTGAAATCGTCGAGCGCGAAGGCAAGCAGACAGAGGAAGAAGGCTGCCTGTCACTGCCCGACATTCGCGACAAGGTCAGCCGCGCCTACCACGTACGCATGCGTGCGCAGGACGTGGACGGCAAGTGGTTTGAGATTGATGGAGACGAACTGCTGGCGCGCGCCTTTCAGCACGAGAACGATCACCTGGACGGCATTCTTTTCATAGACCGGATTTCGCGGTTGAAGCGGGACCTGAGTTTGCGCAGGATCCGCAAGCTGCAGAAGAACGGTGAATGGTAAAGAGTTTTGTATTCGAACCGCCGCCTGATCTGTCATTCCGTAGCGCAGCGGAAGAAACTGCTTCTCTCCAGGAACAGCAGATCCCTCCGCTGCGCTGCGGGATGACAAACTCAAGGTTGAGATGAAACTCGCCTTCTGCGGAACTCCACAATTCGCCGTGCCAACACTCGAAGCGCTCCTCGCTGCCGGGCACGAGGTTTCGTTGATAATCTCGCAACCGGACAAGCCCGTCGGCCGCGCTGGTGAAGTGCACGCCACTCCGGTGAAGCTTGCGGCGCAGGCGCATGGCATCCCGGTGCTGCAGCCGGAGAAGCTGAAGCACAATGAAGCTCTTCGCGAGCAGCTCACTGCGCTTGCGCCGGACGCGATCGTCGTGGTCGCATATGGTCGCATCATCCCGCAGTGGATGCTCGATCTGCCGCGCTTCGGCTGCATCAATGGGCACGCTTCCCTGCTGCCGCGCTGGCGCGGCGCTGCGCCGATCCAGTGGGCGATTGCAAGCGGTGATGCGGAGACTGGCGTAACGACGATGCAGTTGAATGCGGGCCTCGACACCGGGCCCATGCTGATGAAGTGGGCCGTCGAGATCACACCCCAGACCACCGCGCCAGATTTGTTCCAATCACTCTCGCTGATTGGAGCGGAGTTGATGGTCTCAACGCTTGCCGCGCTTGACGCGGGCACCATCACGCCACAGCCGCAGGACGATTCGCTCGCAACGCTCGCGCCCATCCTGACGCGCGACGATGCACACATCGACTTCACTCGTCCGGCCAAGGAGATTGATCAGCGGTTTCGTGGCTTTCAGCCATGGCCCGGCGCGTTTACGACACTTCGCGGGAAGAAACTGATCGTGCATGCAATGCACATTGCTACGGACCACGTAGATGCACCAGCAGGAACGCTGCTGCCGCAGGATGCGCGTATGCTCGTCGCGTGCGGCAATGGCTCGGCCATCGTAATGGATGAGGTGCAGCTCGAAGGCAAGAAGCGCATGGCTGCAACTGAGTTCCTGCGCGGCTTCCAACTGCGCAGCGGCGAAGCGCTGGGCGAGGCGAGTGCATGACCGAGCCGCGAAACTTCTCCGAAGAACGCCGGGCCTCCGTGAAGCGGATCGCGCCGGCACGCGCTGCGGCATTTCACATCCTGAGCCGTGTGGCCGTGAGCGCCGCGCACTCGGACGACCTGCTGCATTCGCTTGCAGTGAACGCGCTTTCGCCCGAAGATCGCAACCTGACCACTGCGCTTGTGCTGGGCGTTCTGCGCTGGCAGTTGTATGTCGACGCGCTGCTGCGGCCTATGCTGCAGCGCCCGGATGCGGAGCTGCATCCGGCTGCGTTGCTGGCGCT
>CAZZVI010000426.1:0-1972 GCA_964657335.1 uncultured Terriglobus sp. | reverse complement strand
TGAAGTTGTGGATGCCTGGACCAGAGAACCGATATAAGCGCAAACGGGATTAACCCACACGCCAACAGGCCGTGGCGCCGCGACGGCAGGCGCAGCAGAAACAGCATGGCCGCCCAAAGCAGAAGGGCTGAACCGATGAAGACGGGAAGCGGCGCCGGCATGCGCACATCCGCGCCATGCAGCGAACCCAGCGTACCGATGATGCCCGTGACGCCATGAAGCAGCAGAGCAGTCAGCATGGCCGGCAGAGCAGCCAGCACCGGATGCAGCAACGATGCAAGAAAGGTCGCGACAGCGCACGTCATCAGGATCGCAAGCATCGGCAGGGCGAGCAGGTTTGCCGGTCCGGCAAAGGGCGTGACGCGGTGGAAGTACACGGCCATCGGGAGGGCCATGGCGATCTCCGCGACGAACGTGATCAGCAGGAGCTCACACGCGAAGAGCAGGACACGCATGAGGATCGCGGGTAGTCTCTGCCACGTCGTCTGCCATCGTGTGGGCTTGGCACCTCGCCGTTTGCTGCCGGACGGATCACCAAGCCAACGCATGCTCACGCGAAACTGAGCTAAGTGCGGGGCGAAATGAGCATCGTTGCGGATGGCATCGATGTCGCGGAGCGCTCCCGCATATGGCATCAGCGTGCGTTCTCCCAGCGGCACGGCGACGCCCGCAATGGCTAGCGCGGCCAGCAGCGTCATCTGAAAGCTGCTCTGAAGCAGAACGTGCGGATGCACCAGCAGCATCGACAGGGCAGCAGCGCCGATGGCGTTCAGCGGATTGCGTTCGCGGCTCAGGCATTCGGTCAGCAGGTACACCGTTGCCATCAGCAGCGCCCGCTGCACCGGCGCACCGAAGCCCGTCATCATGGCGTACGCCGTAGCGGCTGCAAGTGCGATGAGGGCCGCCATCCACCGTCGTACACCCAGGCGCAGCAGGCCGCCGTACAGCACGGCAAGCACAATGGCGATGTGCGCTCCGGCGACGACGAACAGGTGAAACGAGCCGGTGCGCTCAAACGACTGCCGAAGCTCCCGGTGCAACTGCGTGCGATCGCCAAACAGCATCGCGCTCAGGATGGCCGCATCGTCTGAACTGAAGCGAAGTGCAGACGGCAGAGGTGCGAACAGCGGAGCCCCCGCGAGTTGCGCAAGCCGGTTCGTGGACCAGTGTTGCGCTGCGGAAAATCGGCACTGCCACGAAGCTCTGTCCGTGTCGAGCACACGCAGTGACGCGGCCTCGACGTTGCTCTCAACGCTGATGCCGCGTTCCGCGAGTGTCTCGGCATACTGCCACACTCCAGGATCGTTATAGCGGTGCGGCGCATGCAGCCGAACCGTCAGCAGCACGTGCGCCCCGCATGGTGGCGGTGTGAATTCCGCGCCAGAGCGCGAGAACAAGGTGATCTGCGCGCCGCCGCCGACGTGCACCATGCGCGACACGTTCGGCGTCACGTCTTCGATGGCGTTCGCCTCCAGGTCCAGCGAGTACGACGGTCCGCTGGCACGGTCGTGCGCAGCAAAGGCGTTCTCTTCGTCGCCATGGACATCGCGCCATGCCGCGGCTTCTTCCATGGGCGGCGCATGTGGTGGAAGTTGCCTGACCGCGACGACGCCCGCGTCGAACGAGCGCTGCAACTCATCGGCATACCGCAGCAGCGAGGTATCCCCGCCGGTGCGCTCCAGGCTGGCCGATGTCCAGCCAAGTGCCATCCAGCAGACTGCGATTGCGGTCCACGCCAGCCGCGGCGCCCATCGCCACGCCGCCAACGCTGTCAGCAAAAGCAGGAAGCACAACACCATCTGGTCGCGCGCCGGCTGCCACCAAGGCTTGCAGAGCACGCCCGCCGCAAAGCAGATGGCAAGCAGCAACAAGGGAGCAGAGCGAATGCGCAGCGGCATGATGCGCGAAAATGTCGCGGGGTGCGCCGGCGTCTCGCGCCGCAACAGGCTGCGCGCGCCGCGTTCCCCGTGCG
>CAZZVI010000425.1:0-1986 GCA_964657335.1 uncultured Terriglobus sp. | reverse complement strand
GGACACCTGGCCCCGAGAGCCGGCTATGCCGTCTTGCGCGCGACTTCGCGGAGACGGGCTGCCTTGCCACGCAGGCCGCGCAGGTAAAACAGCTTGGCCCGGCGCACTTCGTACGAGCGAACCTTCTCTACCTTGTCGACAACCTTCGAGTTGATGGGGAAAATGCGCTCCACGCCCTGGCCAAAGCTCATCTTGCGAACGGTGAAGCTGCCCTGAGGTCCGCTCTTGCGCGCGATGCACATGCCCTCGAATGCCTGAAGACGCTCTTTTTCGCCTTCCTTGATCTTGACCTGTACGCGGATGGTATCGCCCGGCGCGAACTCGGGGAGGTCTTTGCGCTCGAGCTTTGCAGCGAGCTTCTGCATGATGGGATGTATCGACATGGCGCGGATTTCCTTACTTAGAATCGTTGTTCAGTATACCGCAGAATCGGGCTCCGTGGCCGATAGATACCGCGCTCTTACACGGGGCAAGAGTACGCGACTGCTCTTACACCTAAGCAGCGCTCGCGTTATGCCGGATGTCCCGCCCATGCACCCAGAAGATGACGTCTTCCGCGATGTTGGTGGCGTGGTCGCCGACGCGCTCCAGGTTGCGCGCGATCAGCATCGCGTTCAGCGCCTGCGTCGTCATGGACGACTGTTCGCGGATGACTTTAGACAGCGCGTGGAAGGCGGCCGTATTCAGGCGGTCCACCTCGTCGTCCATGGCCAGAACTGTCTCGGCGAGTTCAGCGTCGCCGTCGATGAAGGCCTCGAGCGACTTTCGAATCATGGCTGCGGCCAGCGTGCCGAGGCGGGGGATGTCCACGGGCAGGTCGGCCTGCGGCTGCTCGTTCATGTCGGAGGCGCGCATGGCGATGTTCACGGCCAGGTCGCCGACGCGCTCCAGGTCGGCGTTGATGCGGATGACGGACAGGATGAAGCGCAGGTCCACGGCCATGGGCTGCTCGGTTGCCAGCAGGTCAAGCGCCGTTGAATCGATCTCGCGTTCCAGACGGTTGATCGCAGGCTCGGAGCGCCGGACCAGTTCGACCAGCTCGGAGTCCCGCATGCGGTACGCCTCGATCGAACGGGCAATCGCCTGCTCGGCGAAGCCTGCCATGACCAGCAGCTTCTCCTTCAACTCGTCGAGCGATTGATGGAACCGTTTGCGCACCCTGCCGTGTCCTCACACTGTGAGACGTTCCATCTCAGCCTAAGGCAAGTGCATGAATAACAGGTCAATCCGCGACGGGAAGGGTAAACACGAAGGTACTCCCCTGACCCAGAATGCTTTCGGCCCAGATGCGGCCGCCTTGCTGCTCGACCAGGTAGCGCGCGATGGAAAGACCAAGGCCTGTGCCGCCGGTGGCGCGCGAACGGGCCTTTTCCACCCGGTAAAAGCGCTCGAAGATCCGCGGCAGATGTTCCAGAGCGATGCCGGGACCAAAGTCGCGCACACGAAACTCGACAAACCCCGGCTGGTCGTCAGCTTCGCGTGCAGACAGCAGAACACGTGGCGGCTCAGGCCGGCCTCCACTGTACTTCAGGGCGTTTTCCAGCAGGTTGCCGAGCACCTGCAGCATGGCGTTCTCATCGGCGAGCACCAGGCGATCCGTCGCCTGCTCCACCTCGAGATGCGCACCCTCGGCATACGCCGCACCGGACACCGTCTGCAGCGCGTCCTGCAGCAGCGTGCTTGCGGCGACCGGCTGCGGATCGACGGGGTTCTCGGCTTGCTCGACGCGCGTCAGCAGCAGCAGGTCTTCGGTGAGCCGCTGCATGCGCGAAGCGTTCTTGAGCACGGTGCCGAGAAACTCCTGCGCCTGAAGCGAGAGTGCTTCGCCGTCCAGCACCGTCTCGACATAGCCGACGATGGACGTCAGCGGCGTGCGCAGCTCATGCGAAACGTTGGCGACAAAGTCGCGCTGGGTGCGCTCGGCCTGTTCCGCTTCGGTGCGGTCGTGCAGCACAACGACAGCTCCGCCGCCCGGCAGAGGCGATG
>CAZZVI010000424.1:0-2014 GCA_964657335.1 uncultured Terriglobus sp. | reverse complement strand
CGGAATCGTGCTTCTTACGCTGCGGCTGCGGGGACGAAGCCGTCGCATCCGCTGATGGGGGTCACCTTCAGGTGCAGGCTGGCATGCTTGGGGTGGCCGCACTCATCGATCAGGATGACATCTGCCTGCTTGCTGCTGAGGATGCTGACCAGGGCATTGTTCTTCGCGTGCGTTTCGCCGAAGTGACCGCAAAGGCCACACTGTCCGTCGTGTACTGATTCCATGAAACACCTCCACTCTTCAAGAGGTAAGAATCCTCCGGCTGGGCTCCTGTTGCCCGACCAGAGTGGTCCGAGACATCGGTGTGTGGACAACACGTTCCGCGGCTGACAATCACTCCCGTTGGAAGGCGTCGAGAGATGTCGCGCTCTCCGTCACCGGAAGCCGGACTGTCCGCATGTTGTCAGCCTTACAATGAAGGCCTTGTGTGCCCTACTCAAGGTGCCGGCGGAGGAGCTTACGCGGATTGAGCGTGATGCGTTTTCGCGCCTGCTGCGGGCCTGGTACCGGCGCAATGCGCGCGCCCTGCCGTGGCGCGGCGTGCACGATGCGTATCGCGTCTGGCTGTCAGAGATCATGTTGCAGCAGACGCGGGTGAATGCGGTGATCGACCACTACGGCCGCTTTGTCGAGCGCTTTCCCACGCTGGTGGCGCTGGCGCTTGCTCCGGAAGACGATGTGCTGGCGGCGTGGAGCGGCCTTGGCTATTACCGGCGCGCACGCATGCTGCACCGCACCGCCAAGCTGCTGGTGGAGGAGCACGGCGGCAAGCTGCCATCTACTGCGGCGGAGCTGCGGCGGCTGCCCGGCATCGGCCTGTATACGTCGGCGGCGATCGCCAGCATCGCCTTTGGCGAGGCCATTGCCGTGGTCGATGGCAACGTGGAACGGGTTCTGCTGCGGGTGCTTGGATGGCCTGAGACGCCCGGCGCGGCGGCCGCGGAGAAGCTGAACGCAGTGGCGCAGTCGCTGGTGCCGGCGGCCGATCCCGGCGATCACAACCAGGCCATGATGGAGCTGGGAGCGACCGTCTGCCTGCCGCGCGGGCCGCGATGCGATGTGTGCCCGGTCGTGGAGCTGTGCCGCACGCGTGGTGAGCACCCCACGGAGCCGCGCAGGCGGATGCAGTCGCAGCGCGTCACCTACGCGCTCACCACACGCAAGGCGCGCGGCGGCATCGCGGTGGAAGTTCTGCTGCAGCGAAGGCCGGAAGACGCATCGCTGATGCCAGGGATGCTGGAGCTGCCGCAGATTGCGCTGCGCGGCGAGGCGGACGAACAGAACCTGGTGCTGAGCGAAGAACCGATGCTGCGCGTGCGCCATGCCATTACTGGAACAAACTACTACGTCGAGGTGCTGGGCCTGCACAGCCGGCGCGACGTGACCCGGCGAGCCCTGCGTCGCGACGACTTTGAATGGATCGACACACGCGAGCTGGGCAACCAGCCGCTGACCGGCCTGGCGCGCAAGGTGCTGCAGCGGCTGCGCCTGATGAAGGCCTCGGGCGAAGAACACACGCCGGCGATGCCGTTGCTGATCGGGCGTGGCGGGCGGGTTGCTACGGGGAAGAAGGCTTAGGCTCCTGCTGCATGCTGGGCTGAATCGATCCGTGACCTGCTGGATCGAGCCGCGGCTTGTAAGTGCTGCCATTCGACGGGGCCGCCCATCTGTCATTGCGCCCGGAGCGCGCTCAACAAATCTGTCATTTCGACCGAAGCACCCTCTATGAATCTGTCATTTCGACCGGAGCGCAGCGGAGTGGAGAAACCTGCTTCTGTGCTGCCGCGAAACTTTGAACAGCAGGTTTCTCCACTGCGCAGGACGATGGAGCCGTCCTGCTCCGGTCGAAATAACAGTTCTGTGATGGGAATCAGGTCACATTCACCGCGAGCAAACAATCGGCATGGCCAAAGCCATGCCGACTGCGGAGCGGGTGTCGGAACCAGTTAGTTCTTCGTAACCTTGAAATCGGTCACGGTCGCGTCGGTGTTGTGGGCGAAGCGGATGCCGACCA
>CAZZVI010000423.1:0-2020 GCA_964657335.1 uncultured Terriglobus sp. | reverse complement strand
CCGCCATAGTTTTCGCTGCCGGTTCCTTTCATGCCCTCTGCGGCTAACTCGGGGTACTCGCCGAGCGGGATCTTCCAGAGGTACTTGCCGGTGTTCAGGTCGATAGCATTCAGCGTGCCCCATGGTGGCGCGATCGCCGGATATCCGTCAGAATCGAGAAACTTGCGATAGCCGGTGAAGCGGTACTTTGCCGGAGGCGCCGCGCTTGCGCCAGAGCTGGGAGGCAGTTCCTGCTTGTCGGTCCGCGATGTGTTTCCTGGTTCTGCGCCGGTGCGGACATAACTGAGCAACGCCTGCAGGTTTTCACCGTCGATGTTCGAGAAGCCCGGCATGCGGCCGCGGCCGTTGTGAACGACGTCTGCCATCTGCCCGGCGGTCAGGTGCTGCGTCGCATCAATCAGCGAAGGGAAGACGCCGGGTTGACCTTTGCGGTCTGGTCCGTGGCAGCCGGCGCACTGATTGTTGTACGTAGTCGCGCCTGCGCCGGCTACCTTGATCTCGGCCAGGCCGCCGGTCCATGCGATATCGTTCGCGTTGATGTAGATCACGCCGCTCGTTGGGTCGACCGCGTCTCCACCCCACTCGGCGCCGCCATCAAAGCCGGGAAAGACGACCGTTTGCTTTCCCACGCTCAACGGGATGAACTGGCCGTTACTGATGAAGGTGCCGAACTCCTTCTCGGCCCAGGCGTGCGCTTCGGGAGTGCGCGTCGTCAGCATGTCCGCTGTCAGTCGCTGGCGCGCGTAGGGCGCCGGCGTGGACGACATGGGCTGGGTCGGCGAACTCCACTCGCCCGGCGTGGTGCTGGCAGGGAACGGCTGCTCTTCGATCGGGAACAGCGGCTTGCCGGTGACACGATCGAAGACAAAGACTTGGCCGTGCTTCGTGGTCTGCGCGACGGCATCGACGACCTGTCCGTTGTGCTTGACGGTCAGCAGGATGGGCGGAGCAGGGAAGTCGCGGTCCCACATGTCGTGATGCACCGCCTGAAAGTGCCACAGCAGCTTGCCGGTGTTGGCGTCGAGCGCGAGCAGGCAGTTGGCATACAGGTCATTGCCCGCGCGGTCCGCGCCATAGAAGTCGGTCACCGCCGAGCCGGTCGGAACGTACACAATGCCGCGCTTTTCATCGACCACGCTGCCGGACCAGTTGTTCGCCGCGCCCGTGTACTTCCAGGCTTCCTTCGGCCAGGTCTCGTAGCCGGGTTCGCCGGGATGAGGAATGGTGTGGAAGCTCCATCTCAGGGCCCCGGTGTGCACGTCATAGGCGCGGATGTCACCATGCGGCGCGGGCTCTGCTTCTGCGGTTCGGAAGCCTGTAATGAGCAGGTCCTTGTAGACGGTGCCCGGAGTCGTGATGGCGACCGTGCCTGCGGGTGACTCCGGTCCAAGGTCGTTGCGCAAGTCGATCATGCCCTTGTTGCCGAAGCTCTCGATGGGCTTGCCGGTATCGGGGTCGAGCGCCCAGATGGCGTACAGCGTATCCGCAAACAAGATGCGCTGCCTGCCGTTGCCGTAGTAGGCAAAGCCGCGGTCCGGCTGGCCGGACTTGATGCCGCTGTCAAACTCCCACAGCTTCCTGCCGGTGGCCGCGTCGAGCGCGAACACCTTCTGACTCGGCGTGTAGCCGAATAGGGTCCGGTCGATGACCAGCGGATGCGTCTGCAAACCGCCGGTCTCCTGTGTATCAAAGGTCCAGGCCACCTTTAGCTGCTTCACATTGCTTCGATTGATCTGCGTCAACGGCGAGTAGCGTTGGCCTGACTTGTTGCCGCCATAGACGAACCAGTCGGCGTCTTTGTTGGCCTGCGCTGCGTGAACGGCTTTGCCTGCAGGGTGCAGCGACACGGCACCGAGAAACGCAGCGGCACATAGCGCCATGGCAAGACGAGAGGAGAGCATGAGGAACCTTCCGTGTCGAACGCAGACAATTGTAGGGCGTTGGGCGTTTACCACTGAACTGTCATTTCGACTGCAGCGAAGCGGAGTGGAGAAACCTGCTTTCTAGCTGTATGGCGCTA
>CAZZVI010000422.1:0-2035 GCA_964657335.1 uncultured Terriglobus sp. | reverse complement strand
GGATGCCTCATCCTCGCGTAGCCGGGGTGGGTGATGGCGAAGCCATCCGCTCTGCCTGTCATCTCGACCGAAGCATAGTGAAGTGAAGCGATCTCGGGTCTTCCGCGGCCGAGATGTGGGTGAACTGCCTGAAGAGGCAAATTGTTCCACGTGGAACATAACGCTCCGTTGGTAACATCAATTGTTTTCCAAGGAGCAGTTTGTAGTGGCTTCTGAGACAGATTGCTGCTTCGCATACGCGGAATGCGTTTGTGCCGCGGGGAAGAAGCCACTGCCTGCCCAGCATTTGCTAGCTACAGGTGCATTCTTCCTGCCCACAGTAGGAGCAGCAGCTACAGTGCCCGCCCGCAGGAGGTTGCGAAGGAGAAGCGGAGCATAACGACGCAAGCGCGAAGCGCTGTTCGCCTGACGCGCAGCACCCACCCGCAATCGACGGAATGACGAGCACTTCATCGCCATCCTTGAACGCGTACTTGTCATTCCCGAGAAAACGGATGTCTTCATCATTGACATAGAAATTGATGAACTGCCGCACTTTGCCATCGCCATCGCGGAGATGCTGCTTCAGCGCCGGGAAATGGGTCTCGATATCGACCACCAGTGCTGGCAGATCGGCTGCGTCGGACTCGATCTCGCGTGCGCCATTTGTGTGCTTGTGGAATGCATTCGGCAACAAAACTTTAACGGACATTCGAACCTCCCAGGAGCAGTTCCAGTGCTTCAACTTTCGAACCTTCATGCGCCGCGACAAATGCTTCAAAGTCGGCCATGCGCGGTTTGATCGCAGCTTCGACTTCAAAGCGGCCAGCCAGTGCATCGGTCGTCTTGAGGCCGTTGCCAGTAATGCAGGTGACGGTCAGCTCGTCCGGACGGATGCGGCCATGCGCGTATAGTCTGGCCGTCACAGCCGTCGTCACGCCGCCGGCTGTCTCGGTAAAGATGCCTTCGGTCTCAGCCAGCTCCTGGATCCCGGCCACGATTTCCACGTCTGAAACATCTTCCGCCCAGCCGCCGCTCTCGCGGATGGCCTTCGACGCGTAAGGCCCATCGGCCGGGTTGCCGATGGCGAGCGAACGCGCAATCGTATTCGGCTTCTGCGGCTCGATGGTGCTCGAATTGCGCTTCACAGCCTGCGAAATCGGTGAGCATCCAGTGGCCTGTGCCCCGAAGAAGCGAACATCCTTCTTCTCAACCAGGCCGAGCGTGATCAATTCGTGGAAGGCTTTGCGAATCTTGGTGATCAGCGAACCGCCAGCCATCGGCACCACGACGTTGTCGGGCAGCTTCCAGCCCAGTTGTTCGGCAATCTCGTAGCCAACGGTCTTCGAGCCTTCCGCGTAGTAGGGTCGCAGGTTCACGTTGACGAAGCCCCAGTGATAGCGCTCAGCGATCTGCGACGACAACCGATTCACATGGTCATAGTTGCCATCGACGCGCACCAGTTGTGCGCCGTAGACCTGGGTGTTGAGAATCTTGGCGGCTTCCAGATCGGAAGGGACCAGGATGTAAGTTTTTAGACCCAGCCGGGCTGCCTGCGCTGCTACCGCATTGGCCAGGTTGCCAGTAGAGGAGCAGCCGACAGTATCGAAGCCGAAGGCCACAGCATTCGCCAGTGCCACCGAGACGACACGGTCCTTGAAGGACAAGGTCGGCAGGCAGACGGCATCGTTCTTGACGAAGAGATTGCCGGCACCGATTCGCTTGCCCAGTCGGGGCGCGCTCAGCAGCGGCGTCAGGCCGGATGGAGTGGTCGGTACATAGTCTGCAGCGACTGGCAGCAGCGCCTGGTAGCGCCACATATTCTGGGGTCCCCGGGCGATCGCCTCGCGGGTAAAGGTATCGCGAATCTGCTTGCTTTCGAGGTCGTAGTTGACCTCCAGCGGCGAGAAACATTCATCGCACATCGACAGCGGCTGATTCTCAAACCGCTTGCCACAATCCCGACAACGCAACCAATAAACAGCCATCGTGCCCTCGATTCCTCTCGAGAGCAGCAAAAAGCACGGGCGCGTGACAAAACTCTGTACGACTTGGA
>CAZZVI010000421.1:0-2038 GCA_964657335.1 uncultured Terriglobus sp. | reverse complement strand
CAGGTGAACGCAATTTGCGGGCTGAAGGCCCGCGTTGTAACACCCTGGGGCGCAGCCCCAGGTACAGTGCGGAACGCGATGTGCGGGCCATAGGTCCGCGTTATGCGCGTCGCGCGCCCGGCGTCACGAACCGTCGACAGGGCGTTGCCCTCGGCAACAATAACGCGGGCCTTCAGCCCGCCTCCGGAACACGGCGACGATACCTGGGGCTACGCCCCAGGCTTTTACAACTCGCGCCTTCAGCGCGATAACACCACTGGCGTCCTGATCCCACACATGCGCAAAGAACCGCGCATGTATGGGGCACCCGCTGCCCTAATCCGGGTGCCCCATGCATACGCGCAGCGGATGAGTGGGAGATTCGTGCGAAGCACGAACCCTTAGGCCTTCTGATCCCACGCATGCGCAAAAGACCGCGCATGTAAGGGGCACCGCTTACCGGCCGGCCACAACGCTTCCAGGCTCATCCGCCGTCATGCGCAGGTACTTGTGCGGATTGACGGCGACGTCGCGCAGGCGGACCTCGTAATGCACATGCGCTCCGCCGGTGGTGCGTCCGGACGTGCCGGCGTACCCGATGATCTGCCCACGCACGACCTCTTCGCCCGCCGAGCAGTGGAAACCCGACATATGCGCGTAGAGCGTGTGGACGCCGCCACCGTGGTCGATCACCACTTCCTTGCCGTAGCCGTTGCCGACAGCGGCTGAGAGCACCACGCCGTCTGCCGCCGCATGGATGGGCGTGCCGTACGGCGCGGAGATGTCCAGTCCCTTGTGGAACTCGCCCTCACCGTTGCCGAGGATCGGGTCTTCGCGCCCACCGAACGGCGAGGTAATCGGCCCCGTGACCGGCCACAGCGACGGCATGTTGCCGGTCGCCAGATCGGAGGAGAAGGGCAAGGGAGTGCTGCCCAGGCTGCCCGTGATCGCGCGCGTGGTCGAACCGTCCAGGGCGCTGTTCCGCAGCGCGTAGAAATCCGAGAGCGACTTGTAATACGTAGCGTTGGAGAAGTTGGTGTCGGTCGCTACGATCGTCGTCACCTGCACACCGGCAGAGACCGGCTTGCGGAAGCGTTGGCCGAACGTCTGCACCCCCTGCGCGCCGCCGGCGATGCCCTTCGCGGTGAAGCCATAGAGCGCGGAGACTTCGCTGGCAAGCGCGCCCAGCGATGCGGCCTGCACTTCCTTCTCGTGCTCGCGCTTTTCGAGCTTCGCGTAGTCGCCCTGCAGCGCGTTGTGCTCGCGACGAAGCTGGTTGAATCGTTCCGTCTTCAACAGCATGCGCGAGTACGATCCCGCCAGGCCGGCCACCGTGAACAGACCGATGACCGCCGCGGCGGCAAAGGCCGCGACGACGTGCAGCGACACAGGCACCCGGCGCAGCGAGCCGTCTTCCTCGCGCGACACCAGAACGACATAGAACCGCTTCTTCAAAACAGGCCTTACACCTCGACGGAGACGGGCGACTTGCAGGCTGTCGCCGTTCCCGATTTGGCACAGCTGAAACTCAACTCTATAAGTCTACCCGCGGAGTGGAACTGGCGCGAACTGGAGCGTTGCGGAGCGAAACTGAAACGTCTTAAACGGCTCTCGCGGCAGGCATGTTTGTATGCTTGGGAACATGTCCCCTGCCGGTGAACTCGACTTCGTCCGTTCGATCCGAAAATGCGCCGAACCGCGAACGGGCGGTGTGCGGGTTGGCATTGGAGACGACTGCTCCGTCCTGCGGCCGCCCGCCGGACACGAGGTGCTTGTCACGACGGATTTCAGCCTCGAAGGCAGGCACTTCCGAAGGGACTGGCACCCGGCCGCTTCGGTCGGACACCGGTGCCTGCTGCGGGGTCTCAGCGATATCGCGGCGATGGGAGGCAAGCCTTTGGCAGCGTTCCTATCCCTTGCGCTGCCAAGGGGTTACGCGACGAAGGCAGCCGGGCGGCGATGGGTGGACGGCTTCTTTTCCGGGCTGCTGGCGCTGGCTGAGGCCACCGGAACGCAGCTCGCCGGCGGCGACACCGCGACCGCACCCGGCGACGCGATC
>CAZZVI010000420.1:0-2050 GCA_964657335.1 uncultured Terriglobus sp. | reverse complement strand
CAGCCGTGGAAGACACAGGCAAAGGTCCGCGAGATCGCTTACGCGGAGTACGCCGCCATCCCCGCGGGACTCGACGGCGACGACGACTGCGGCCAGATGTCTGCCTGGTACCTGTTCACCGCGCTCGGCATGTATCCGGTGAACCCGGCGTCGGGCGACTACATGATCGGCAGCCCGCTCTTCGCAAAGATGAGCCTGAAACTGGCGAACGGCAAAACTTTCTCGGTCATTGCTGATGGCAATTCGAAGACAAACGTCTACATCCAGTCCGCAACACTCGACGGCAAGCCGCTGGATCGGCCGTTCATCACGTGGGAGCAGATCCAGGCCGGATCAACCCTGCATCTCACCATGGGTCCGGTGCCGTCGAAGTGGGGTTCTGCGTGGCAGCCTCAACTGCCAGAGAGTGCTGCCAAAATCAGCTTGGCAAAGTGATATGAGGCGGTAAGCGACCGCTCTTTCCACCGCCTTCGTAGCTGTGCTGCATGGGCGGCTTTAGAATCAATGCATGAGCTACCCGGCAAACTATCGCTACACCAAAGAGCATGAATGGATCGCAGCCGACGGCACGAACGCCACGGTCGGCATCACGGAATACGCGCAGCACCTGCTGGGAGACATCGTCTTTGTCGACTTGCCCAAGGTCGGCCAGGAACTCACGAAAAAGTCCTCACTCGGCTCGGTTGAGAGCGTGAAAGCCGTCAGCGACGTATACGCGCCCGCATCGGGCACCGTGACGGAAGTGAACGAAGCGCTGACCTCCGCGCCCGAGACGATCAACACCGACGCCAACAACACCTGGCTGCTGAAACTGACGCTGACCGATCCCACGGAGCTGGACGGCCTGCTGGATGCGGAAGCCTACGAGAAGTACGTCGCCGAAGAGTCTGCTCATTAACTCGGCCGCGGCCTGCGCTGTGTGAGATGAAACGCGGCTGCCCGCACATCCAACGCGGCGCACACCGCAAAACGGCGGTGCGACCCCACCGCTTGGCAGAGCATCTGGAAGGGCAAGACTATGCGTTATCTACCCAAATCGCCCGCGGACCGCGCGGCCATGCTGCAGGAGATCGGCGCCGCGTCCATCGACGACCTCTTCTCCACCGTCCCCGCCGAATACCGCCTGACCGGCGACATGGACATCCCGCGCCAACACAGTGAGCACGAGGTGATGGAGGCGTTCAAGACCTTCGCCTCGCACAATGCGACGGGCTACAGCAGCTTCCTCGGCGCGGGCGCTTACCGCCATTACCGTCCGGTGCTGATCGATTCCCTCTCGCAACGCGGCGAGTTTCTCACCAGCTACACGCCCTACCAGCCGGAGATCGCGCAGGGCACGCTGCAGGCGCTCTTCGAGTTTCAGACGATGATCTGCGAGCTGACCGGCATGGACATCGCCAACGCGAGCATGTATGACGGCTCGACCGGAGCAGCCGAGGCCGTGATGATGGCCGTCCGCGTCACCGGTCGCAATGGAGCGGTGATCGCGCGCACCGTGCATCCTGAGTATCGCGAGGTGCTCGCCACCTATGCCCAGCACCAGGGCATCCCGACCACCGAGGTCGGCTACACAAGGAACGGCCGTGTCGATCCCGAAGCGCTCGATGCCGCAATCACGAGCGACACCGCATGCGTGCTGATCCAGTCGCCGAACTTCTTCGGCACCATCGAAGACGTCGCGGCGATTGCGAAGATCGCCCACGCTAAGGGCGCGCTGCTGATCGTGTCGATCGCTGAAGCCGTTTCGCTCGGCATCGTGAAGCCGCCGGTCGAGGCTGACATCGTCTCGCTGGAAGCGCAGAGCTTTGGCGTTGCTGTCGGTTTTGGCGGACCCTACTGCGGCGTGATCGCAGCGAAAGAAAAGTTCCTGCGGCAGATGCCGGGCCGGCTGTGCGGGCAGACGGTCGATACCGAGGGCCGCCGCGGCTTCGTGCTGACGCTGTCCACGCGCGAGCAGCACATCCGCCGCGAGAAGGCCACCAGCAACATCTGCACCAACCAGTCGCTCGTCGCGCTGATGGTCACGATCTTCCTCACCGTCTACGGCAAG
>CAZZVI010000419.1:0-2058 GCA_964657335.1 uncultured Terriglobus sp. | reverse complement strand
CCTTTCCAACGTGAAATGGGACTGGATGGCGGACAAGAAGGTCGACTCGTTGGAGACGCTCTTCGATGACAAGGCTATGTTCACTCACATGGGCGGGACCTGGGGAAAACCTCAGGAGTTGGCTACCATCAAGAGCGGCGGCATTTGGTACAAAAAGGCCTTCGTGTACGCGGTGGACGCTCGCATGTTTGGCAACACGGCCGTCCTTCTGGAAGACATGGACCTGCAGGCAGTCGTCGGCGCCCGCGAGGTGACGAACGCGTTCATGGTGACGGAGGTGTACAGCAGGGAAGGCGGCAAGTGGAAGCTCGACCAGCTCACCTTTTCGCATCTGCTGAGGCCGGTCAAAGCGAACAGCGACACGAAGTAGCCACGCAAACTCTGTGACGAACGCCGGCGCCCGTCAAGCCTGAAGGTATCGGTGGAGAGCCAATCAATCAGGCAGAAGCCGCCTCGGGCGCCGGCTTGCGAACACGCTTGTAGAACGGCGTCGGAACCACCTTGGCCTTGACCAGGTTGCCGCGAATGAAGACAGCAACGATGTTGTCGAGCGTCGCTTCCGCGGGCGGCACGAAGGCCATCGCGATGTTCTTCTTGAGCGTCGGTGACGGAGAACCGCTGGTGACGGCACCGATCTCCTCACCCTCGAGCGTGTGGACGGGATAGCCGTCGCGCGCAATGCCGCGATCCACCATCTCGAGCCCGACCAGCTTGCGTGCGGGCTCGCTTGCGGCGGCGGTTAACAAAGCCTCTTTGCCAACAAAGTCAGCCTGCTTCTCGAGCTTGCAATAGCGGTTCAGACCGGCCTCAAAGACGTTGATCTCATCGGAGATCTCGTGACCGTACAGCGCCATGCTCGACTCAAGCCGCAGCGTGTTGCGAGCGCCAAGGCCTGCGGGCACGATCCCGAACTCCGCACCGGCGTCGAAGATCTGCTTCCACACACTTGCGCTGGTGGCTTCATCGCTGGGGACGTAAATCTCGAAACCATCTTCGCCGGTGTAGCCGGTGCGAGCGATCAGCACGTTGTAAAAGCCCGCGACTTTGCCCCAGGTGAACCAGTAGTTCTTGATGGTGGAGAGGTCGGTGTCCGTCAGCTTCTGCAGCGTCTCCGCGGCCTTCGGGCCCTGGACGGCGATCTGCGTGTACATGTCGCTGAAGTCGTTGATGTGGACCGACGGCATGCCCCCGATCGTCCTGCGCACCCACTGGATGTCTTTTTCGCGCGTGCCCGCGTTGATGACGATGAGGTAGTCGTTCTCGCTGAGTTTGTGCAGCACAACGTCATCGACGAACGTGCCCTGCGGCGTCAGCATGGCGGAGTAGTGCGCCTGGCCGATCTGCAGCTTGCTTGCGTCGTTCATCAGTAGCTTCTGCACGGCATCGAGCGAGCCCGGCCCGCGCAGTTGAATGCAGCCCATGTGCGACACGTCGAAGACACCCACGGACGTGCGAACCGCGTTGTGTTCGGCGACCAGGCCGCTGTATTCGACGGGCATCTCCCATCCGCCGAAGTCGACCATCTTTGCGCCCAGCGCCTTGTGCGTTGCGAACAGTGCGGTGCGGCGAAGTGCGGTAGAAGCGTCGGACATGAGGCCTGCCTTGGAGCGTTGATCGCGGGAGTTTGATCGCATCCCGCCGATTTCGATGGTATCGTGAGCGGGTCTGCCCGCATCGAACTCTCGGGTGACGTTTGCTCATGCGGCTCTTCTCTTTCATTGGCGGTACGGCGGTCCTGTTTGCGTGCCTGCCCTCACTCGCGCAGACGGCCGATCGCTCGGCCGTGCCGCCGACCCCAGCAACGGCGGCTCCGCCCGCGCACAGCGGCACCTACTCCATCTCGAACGGCGAACTGATCGTCGCACCCGGCCTGCGTATCCCGAACGGCAACGTGCCCTGGGCGCTCGACACGGTTGGCGGCAAGCAGGTGCTGGTGCCGATCCATCATGCGGAGCTGACTGCTTCCGGTAGTACCGCTCCCGGCACGCTGGACGGCGCGACATCGCACACGCCGCTGCATTCCACGGAGCCCGCGTTCTTCATCCACACCAGCGACCG
>CAZZVI010000418.1:0-2098 GCA_964657335.1 uncultured Terriglobus sp. | reverse complement strand
CACAGCGGGCACTAATTCGCGGAAGCTTGCTCGATTCGATCGATCACAATTACCCGAACCGGCTCCTTCGCAGGCACAAGCTTCAGCCCAAGCTGCTCTTGAACGGCCGTGAAGAACGAAGGTGCGGAGCTGTCGCCTGCCGTGGCGTCGTCCGGTGTCCATTCGAGCTTGACGTCGTAGCGGTCGGGCAGGCCGGTCTTGTCAACCACGACGCGGCCGGTGATCTCGGACAGTTGTTGCGCGATGAGCGCGGTGGTCAGTCCCGTGGCCGTGAAGCGAGTCCGGCCGGTGCTGATGCTCTTGCCGCTGGATGTGCTCGCTGGCAGCTTTGAGCCTCCTTTGCCGATCTCGAGATCGTAGGCGGGAAGCGTGCGTGTCTCTTCGTGCAGCTTCATCGCGAACCGCTCGGCGAGCATGGCCTGCACCATCCGGCGCTTTGCGTCGCGGCTCGCGTCGCCGGGCATGCTGCGGAGTTGCTTGTCCGTCTCAGCATCGGCCTTGGCCTGCAGGTCGAAGCGTGTGGCGTCAAACCATGGCGGAGCGTCCAGGATGCGGTTCTTCGGCATGTCCCAGGCCCACTGCATCAGCGCGGCCAGCGTAATGTTGCTGGCGCTGAAGGCCCCTCCATCGGGATAGTTGATGTGGGTGTGGCCGTCCGGCGACGGAGCGGCGGGTTTCACGGTGGCAACCTCGAACTGCAGGGGAGCCTGCGCGAGCATGGGGGAGGGGAACCATGCGACCATCCCGATCAAACAAAGCAGCAGTCCGAGCAATCGAAAGACCGATCTCATCGACTTAAAGCCTAAACTCAAGCCGTCTTCGCTGTCCCAAACGCGTTTTTGATACGTCTCAATCAGAAGGTTCGGGAGGTTCGGCAGACCTCTTGCTGCTCGCATTGATGTGCCCGACCTCGCGCTGCTAGACTTACTGATGGCGTCAGGTCTTGCAGCATCCTGCTCCCAGCGCCGGCCAATCGGGGTTCTCGGCTTTGCCGGCCCGCAGAAGGACATCGACATTTTGGAAACCACCACGCGCACCCGCACGACGCCGCTCGCCGTTCGAGAGAACGGGCCGCTGGCCGTCAACACCAACAGCAGCAGCACCGCGTTCTTTGACCGCATCCTGAACAACCGGGAACTCGCGATAAAGATTGCCGTTGCCGTGGTCGCGCTGATCGTTGTGATCGCCGCGGTCTCGCTGGTGTACACCTATCGCACGAACGCGGCGAGCGCGGCGCTGGCTGAAGCCATGCAGACCTATGACGCGCCCATCAGCACGCCCGACGAGCCGGTGCCGGCCAGCCAGAAGAGCTTTCCGAGCGTTGAGGCGCGCGCAGATGCGGCCAACGCCCAGTTCTGGACCGTCGCCAGCAAGTACGGCATGACTGCGCCGGGGCGTAATGCGCTTTACCTGACAGGCGTTACGGCCCTGCAGGCTGGGCGAACCGCGCAAGCGGAAACGTTGTTGAAGAAGAGTGCAGAAAGCTGGAACCGTGACATCGCCAACCTGGCGCAGCTTTCCCTCGCGGGGCTGTATCACAGCACCAACCGCGACGCGCTCGCCATCCAGACCTACCAGGACATCATCAGGAAGCCGTCGACCGTGGTGCCCGCGGGCCTCGCGCAGTTGCAACTTGCCGAGCTTTACCAGAGTAACGGCAACGTCGCCGAAGCCAAGAAGATCCTCGCGCAGATCAAGGACAAGGACCCCAAGTCTGCCGCGGCCGACCTGGCAACGCAGAAGCTCAGCGGCGCTCCGGCGCGGTAAGCCAGCGCCCACCCGGCACACACCCCATGGCGGCTCCTGAACAGACTCCGGCCTCGCTCGCGCAACTGTTTGCCGCGCGGCGCCGGTCGGCGGGACGTTCGAAACAGCCTCCCGCCGCGGTGGCCGATGGCCTCGGCCAGTTCGGCCTGGTGTTCGTCGAACCCGAAGCTGAGCCTGCCGAAGCGGAAGAGACCGCAGTCGCAAATCTCGCAGAAACAAAAGCTGCGCGACCCGCCGCCCCGCCGCAGCGCAAGCTGTGGGGCGTGGCCGAGCTGGTCAGTGCGCTGCGCGGCAAGGTGGAGCGCGAGTACGCCGACGTGTGGGTGCAGGG
>CAZZVI010000417.1:0-2135 GCA_964657335.1 uncultured Terriglobus sp. | reverse complement strand
GCGCTCGAGAACGACCTGAACACAGCCGAAGCGCGCGCCGCCGTCTTCGATGCGGTGCGTGCAACGAACATCACGCTCGATAACGGCACCTTCGGCATCGGCAATATCGAGCGCATTGGAAAGCTGCTTGCCGACTTTGACGCAGTCTTTGACGTTCTTACCGACCGTGATGCAGCCATCTCGCGCGCTGCGATGGCATGGGCGCAGACCGAGGGCCGCGGCAGCGAGGCAGCGCCGGAGATGCTTGCCTCCCTCAGCCTGAGCGATGAAGAGGTCGAAAAGCTGATTGCCGAGCGTACCGACGCTCGCAAGCGCCGCAACTTCGCGCGAGGTGACGCCATCCGCAACGAGCTTGCCGAGAAGGGCGTGCTCATCGAGGACGGCAAAGATGGCGTGACCTGGAAGCGAAAATAACCAGGCGTCGCGACAGGCACCGGGGTAGCAAAATCGGCACCCCCAAATGCGAAATCCACTTCGGCATTCCCAAATCGCCGCACTATACTCCGGCTTAAGTCGCGCGCAAGCAAGTGATTCAAGCAGAAAAAGCATCTGGCAGGAGGCATCATCCATGGCAACCACCACCATCAGCGTGGACGAATTTCAGGCACTCGAACAGCGCGTCATGCGCACGGTCGAACTGATCCGCAGCGAGCGCGAGGCGCGCGCAAGCGCCGAGGCGGAGATCACCGTCCTGAAGGATCTGCTGGACACCGCATCGGCCGAGACCTCGGCGTTGACCGTGGAACTGGCCGCGCTGAAGCAGGAGCGCACGCAGGTGAAGAGCCGTGTCGACGCCATGCTGAAGCAGCTCGACGACCTTGTCTAAGCACATGCACAAACAACGGCCCTCGCGCCGCGAAGGAGGTCTCACACGATGAGCAACAAGGCACCCGGTTCCGTCTCCGTGGAGATCTACGATCAGACCTACCATCTGCGCGGCGTCGATCCGGAACACATCACGGCGCTGGCACAGATCGTCGATGGCAAGATGCGAGCCGTTTCAGCGCACGGAGCGACGGTCGATTCCCTACGCGTCGCGGTGCTCGCCGCGCTCAACATCGCGGACGAACTTACCGAGCTGCGCGCGCGGCACAACGACCTGCTGCGCTCGCTCGACAGCACGGAAAGCGCCACCCGCAGCCGCGCCACATCGTTGAGCAACATGCTGGACGAGGCGCTTCGCGAAGACTACCGCCACCCGATCGCCGTATAGTTCGCGTGCGTTCGTGGTACGTTGCAGAGCCGACATGATCGGCCAGCCGCCTTGAAGCTCGCAGGTGCGAACATCTCCCCGATCAATATCGGGGTCAGATACTCCATGTGTGCCTTTCGTCGCGTTTGCTGTGCCCTCTCACTGCTTGTTCCTGCCCTTGCACCAGCCCAGCAGCCTGCCGGCTCAAGCGCTCGTACGATAACATTCAACGTTGCGGTGACGACCGGCGACGGCCACGCGGTCCACGGGTTGAAAGCGCAGAACTTCAAGCTGCTCGATAACAAGGCCGAGCAGGCGATCACCTCCGTGAAGGAAGTGTCCATGGGCCAGCAGCCGCTGCACGCCATCCTTGTCATCGATGCTGTCAACGTTCCGTACACCCGGGTTGCGTACGAGCGCGATCAGCTCGACAAGTACCTCAAGGCGAGCGGCGGAACGCTGGCACAGCCGACGACCATCGCCATTCTGATGGACAAAGGCGCGCAGATTTCCAAGGGCTTTACCACCGACGGCACCGCCTTGCGGGCGGCATTTGATCAGGCAGAAATCGGCCTGCGATCGATCCGGCGTGACACCGGCATCTGGGGCGCGGACGAGCGCGTTCAGATCTCGCTCAACGCGCTGCAGCAGTTGATTGCGTACAGCGGGACGCTGCCCGGCAGGAAAGCCGTTGTCTGGATATCGCCGGGCTGGCCGCTGCTCTCTGGCGCGCGCATCAACCTGGACGACAAGCAGCAGAAGCGCATCTTCGCAGACGTCGTGTCTTACTCGCGGCAGATGCAGGCGGCGAACGTCACCCTGTACGACGTCAATCCGCTTGGGCCGGAGGAGAATCTCGATCGTGCGGATTACTACCAGAGTTTTCTGAAAGGCGTCAGCAAGCCTTCAGACACGGAACTGGCCGACCTGAGCCTGCAGGTAC
>CAZZVI010000416.1:0-2141 GCA_964657335.1 uncultured Terriglobus sp. | reverse complement strand
GCCTGCCAGGAATGCACGATCGAGGAATTGCTCAAGCTCGCCCGTCGCTTCGTCGACCGTGCGGCCGATGACATTCAGTTCGCCGCGCGCTTCATCGGTCGGCGTCGTGACGGTGACCGAGATGCCGCGCTTGCGAGCGGCCTCCAGGGGATTGTGCGTGCCGGCCGGCAGCTGTACAGAATGGACGACCTCTGCAATGTCTTCGCGAGTGACCCGCATCTTCATCAGGCCCATGGCAACCTCGTACCCGCCGCCATCGAGTTCGCGCTGCACCACGGCCGTTTTGCCGCCGAGCGACTTGAGCTTTACCGTATCGCCGGTCCCCACGTTGCGCACGATATGTGGCGTCGCATGCACGTCGCCCTTGTGTGCGCCCGTATGCTGGGCCACGACGGTAGACTTCATCTCCTCTGAAAATTCGCGGCGCAGTTTTGCCAGCCGGCGATCCGCTTCTTTCGTCAGCTTCTGCTGCGTGGCGCGATCGTCGATCGCGGCCAGCGTCTCCTTCATGCGGTATTCAAAGTCTTTGAGCAAGGAGGCGAGCTGGCCTTCAAGATCGCGTACCTTCGCCCGCCACTCCTTCAATCCTTCGCTGTCGAGACGATTCTTCTCGCGCGCTACTTCCTGCTCCCGTGCCTTGAGATGGCGACGCTCTTCGGTCACGGCGTCGAGTTCGGCGTGCAGCTGATCGAGGAAATGCGCGATGTCCTGGGTCTGCGTGTTGAGGCGGGTGCGGGCTTCGGTGATGATGGCGGAATTGAGCCCAAGACGGGCGGCAATGTTGATGCCGGCAGAGGCACCCGGGACGCCAAGACGTAGCTCATACGTGGGCGCGAGCGTCTGCTCATTGAAGCCGACCGCGGCATTCAGCACGCCGGTTGCCTGGGCTGCGTAGATCTTGAGCGATGTGTGATGCGTGGAGATGATCGACCACGCGCGGCGGCCGAGGAAGTGCTCCGCGATAGCGACGGCAAGCGCTGCGCCTTCCTCCGGGTCTGTCGCCGATCCGAGTTCGTCCAACAGCACCAGCGAGCGATCATCAGCGATCTTCGAGATGCGGTCCAGGTTAACGATGTGCGCCGAGAACGTCGACAGGTTCTGCTCGATCGATTGCGCATCGCCGATGTCTGCAAGAAAAGCGTCGAAGATGGGCAGCGTGAAGCTGTCGGCGGGCACGGGAATTCCTGCCTGCGCCATCATGGCGAGGAGGCCGGTCGTTTTCAGTGCGACTGTTTTGCCTCCGGTGTTGGGGCCGCTGATGATCAGCTGGCGCGCGTCATGTCGCAGTGCGAGAGTCAGTGGAACCACACTGCCGCCGCTGCCGCGCAGACGCCGTTCCAGCAAAGGATGGCGGGCGCGTTCGATCTGCAGCTCCGCAGTATCTCCGTCAAGAAGCTGCGGTCGCACGCATGCATAGTCTTTGGCGAAGCGGGCCGTGGCGAAGACCAGGTCGAGCTGTGCCAGGACCCGCGCGCCGTCGAGAATCGTAGGTGCCTCGGCTCCAAGTTCGCTGGTGATCGCCATGTAAATGCGATGGATCTCTGACTGCTCTTCATCCAGCAGTCGCACCAGTTCATTGTTGTGCTCGATGGTCTCCAGCGGCTCGAGATAGACCGTCTGCCCGCTGGAACTCGCGCCGTGCACGACGCCCTGCACGCGCCGCTTCATCTCTGCTTTCACAGGGATGACGAAGCGCTCGCCGCGAATGGTGATGAGCTCGTCCTGCGCTGTGCCGCCCTCGCTCAAGCGGCGCAAAGCATGGCGAAGACTGTCTTCGATCAGCTTCTGCTGCCGGTCAATGTCGCGCCGGATCCTGCGCAGTTCTGCAGACGCATTGTCGGTGAGCGTTCCATCCGGATTCACACGCACCCGCAGCGAGCGAACCAGCCTCGGAAGCTGACTATTCTCGATCGCGGACGCATTCGCCAGCAGCAGCGGCATGCGTGCCCGTGCGTCCTCTTCGAGGGCGGCGATACGTTCCTGCCATGAAGTGATGTCGTCGAGCAGCGACAGCATCGCCCGGATTTCCTCGGGAGCCAGCACGGCTCCGGGAATGCGCGAGCGATCCAGCATCAATTCAGGATCGAAGAGACCGCCAAGCGCTGGTACCAGTTCCTGCGCCAGGCAGATCCTGGCTTCGT
>CAZZVI010000415.1:0-2143 GCA_964657335.1 uncultured Terriglobus sp. | reverse complement strand
AGCGTGATCTCCAGATGCTCTTTGCCTCTTGATACATCTGCGGTTGACAATTTTCGTTGCGCCCCTGCTCTGCCGCTGTAGTACCGTTGCGAGTTGAACATCGAGGGGTGCGCATGAAGGCAATGAACCGGCGGAAGCTGTTGGCATCGAGCGTTGCGGGCCTGGCGGCCTCCACCTTTCCGCGGTCCGAGGCGCAGGGCGGCAAGGCCGCTGCGGTGGGCGCCTTTGCGGTTCGCGCGGGCGAGGGTCGTCCCGGCGGCCAGTGGTCGATCCATGGGGAGAGAGCGTTCTCCACGAAGGTGTCCGGGGCCGATGTCGGCAAGAGCTACGCGGCGCTGGAGATCCACACGCCGCCCGGCCACGGGCCGGAGCTGCACGTCCACCCCGGCCAGAACGAGATGTTCTATATGCTGCGGGGGAGCATCGGCCTGCAATGCGGCGGAGACAAGACGGTGCTGAAGACCGGCGATGTCTTCCTTGTGCCCGCGGACACGCCCCACGCGTACGTCACGCTGGGAACGGAGCCGGCGCACATGCTGAACGTCTTCAATCCGGCGCGGGAGATCGAGTCGTTCTTCGCGGACTATGCCAGGCTGGTCGACGTGGACGGCGAGCCCGACCCGGGGAAGATGGCGGCGAACTATGTGAAGCACGGCATGAAAGTCGTCGGTCCGCCGCTGAAACCGTCCGACTTTCCGTCGTAGTTCGCACTGGGACGCGCGCAGCGGGGATTCGGGATGCTAGAAGCGGGATCTCGCGTGCAAGTGAGCGAAACTGAGACGTCTCAAACGCACGCATTCCGAGCCGCCTGGAGACGCCGTGGTCCAACTTCAGACACCCACAGACTCGCCTCGCCAGCCCGATCGCCGATAGGGGAATCATCTCGCAGTAGACATTAGGAGCCGCTCATGCACGACCTGCTCATCGCCATCTCCTTCCTCGCAACGCTCGTCATTCCATGCCTTTTCGCCGTCATCCCCGACAAGCACGAGCTGCCGTACGACGCCGAAACCGCCATCTAGCCGCGCCGGATGCGGCTTTGCTGCGGCGCTCTGTAAGATAGACACAGAGCCCGCATGGATCCCAGCCTCATCCGCAACTTCGCGATCATCGCGCACATCGACCACGGCAAAAGCACCCTGAGCGACCGCCTGCTGGAGCTGACCGGCTCCCTGACGCAGCGCGAGATGCAGGCGCAAGTGCTTGATGCCATGGACCTTGAGCGCGAACGCGGAATCACCATCAAGGCCCACTCCGTCCGCATGATGTACCAGGCGCACGACGGCGTCACCTACCAGCTCAACCTGATCGACACGCCCGGCCACGTCGACTTCTCCTACGAAGTCTCGCGATCGCTCGCCTCGTGCGAAGGCGCTCTGCTCGTCGTCGACGCGTCGCAGGGAGTCGAAGCGCAGACCCTTGCCAACGCCTACCTCGCCATCTCGAACGGCCTCGAGATCATCCCTGTTATCAACAAGATCGACCTGCCCAGCGCCGACATTGCACGCACCAAAGAGATGATCGAGACCACCGTAGGCCTGCCCGCCGACGACGCTATCTGCGTCTCCGCGAAGACCGGGCTCAACGTTGCCGATATTCTCGAAGCCGTCGTGACGCTGCTGCCCCCGCCGCAGGGCGACAGCAACGCCCCGCTGCAGGCGCTGATCTTCGATAGCTGGTTTGACCCGTACAAAGGCGTCATCGTGCTCGCCCGCGTCATCAACGGACGCCTCCGCACCGGCCAGCGCATCCAGCTCATGTCCAACGGCAAGATCTTCGACGTGGAATCCATGGGCGTCCTCACACCCAAAGCCGTTGAAATCAAAGAGCTTTCCGCGGGCGAAGTAGGCTTCTTCGTCGCCACCATCAAGGACGTGGCCGACACCAAGGTCGGCGACACCATCACCGACCCGGCAAACCCCGCGAGCGAAATGCTGCCCGGCTTTGAAGACATCAAGTCCATGGTCTTCGCCGGCCTCTACACCATCGAATCGCACGAGCACGGAGCCCTGCGCGAAGCGCTCGGCAAGCTCAAGCTCAACGACGCGTCCTTCTCGTTCGAGCCGGAATCGTCCGTCGCGCTCGGCTTCGGCTTCCGCTGCGGCTTCCTCGGCCTGCTCCACATGGAAATCATCCAGGAGCG
>CAZZVI010000414.1:0-2144 GCA_964657335.1 uncultured Terriglobus sp. | reverse complement strand
GCCAGTTGCAGCGCCAGCAGCGCCCCGACACCGGCCGACGGCAGTGTGGACAGGATGGTCAGCGGGTGGATGAAGCTTTCGTACAGCACACCCAGAACCACATACACCGCAACCAGCGCCGCGAGCACGAGCAGCAACTCGTTGGACAGCGAGGCCTGGAACGCCGACAGAGCGCCCTGATAGGAAGTGGTGAAGCTATCTGGCAGGCCGATGTCGTGCTCGGCCGCGACAATGTCGGCCGTCGCGGCGTCTAGCGACACGCCCGGCGCGAGATTGAACGAGATTGAAACCGCGGGGAATTGCCCGAGATGCTCGATCTGCAGCGGACTGTTGCGCGTCGATAGGTGAATGATCGAGGTAAGCGGCACCTGCCCCGTCGTGGCGGTCGCCGACGGCAAATAGATCGCGCTCAACGCCTGCTCGAAGCTTTTGCTGTCGGTGAAGTCGGCTTGCAGGATCACGCGGTACTGGTTGGACTGCGTGTAAAGCGTCGAGATGATCCGTTGCCCGAAGGCGTCGTACAGCGCGTTGTCGATCGTGGCGGAGGTGATGCCGAAGCGCGCCGCGGTCGCGCGGTCCACCACCATGTCGAGCGCCTTGCCATTCATGTTCATGTCGCTGGTGACAGCGTCGAAGATCGAAGTCTGCTGCATACGCTCGAGCAGCTTCGGAACCCAGGTGGTGAACTGGGTGCTGTCCGGGTTTTCGAGGAAGAACTGGTATTGCGACCGGCTAATCGTCGAATCGATGGTGAGGTCTTGCACCGGCTGCATCGACAGAGTGATGCCCGGCACTTTGCGGATTTCATCGCGGATGCGCGCGATGACTTGTGTCACGTTCAGGTCGCGTTCGGCTTTTGGCTTCAGGTTGATCAGCAAGCGGCCGGCGTTCAGCGTCGTGTTGGTGCCATCCACTCCGATAAATGATGACAGGCTGTCCACCGCATCATCCTGCAGGATCGCGTCGGCGAGTTCCTGCTGGCGCGACGCCATGGCCCCAAACGAGATGTCCTGGGCAGCTTGCGAGATGCCCTGGATGGCGCTGGTGTCCTGCACCGGAAAGAAGCCTTTTGGAATGACAACATACATCAGCACCGTCATGCCGACCGTCAGCGTCGCTACCAGGAGGGTCAGCAGCTGCCGGTCCAGCACCCAGTTCAGCCAGCGCCCATATCCGGCGACGATGCGGTCGAACCCGCGCTCAAACATCAGGTCAATCCGGTTGCGCTTTTCCGCCGGTCGGTGACGCACCAGTAGCGCGCACATCATCGGAACCAGGGTCAACGACACGACCGCGGACAGGATGATGGTGACCGACAGGGTCACGGCGAATTCGTTGAACAGCCGCCCAACCACATCGCCCATGAACAACAGCGGGATCAGCACCGCAATCAGCGACACGGTCAGCGAGATGATGGTGAAGCCGATCTCGCTCGACCCATTCAGCGCGGCTTCGAGCGGCGCCTCGCCGTCCTCCACATGACGGGCGATGTTCTCGATCATGACGATGGCGTCGTCCACCACGAACCCCGTCGAGATCGTCAACGCCATGAGCGAGAGGTTATCCAGGCTGAAGCCCAGCAGATACATCGCCGCCATCGTGCCGATCAGCGAGAGCGGCACCGAAAGGGACGGGATCAGCGTCGCAGGGAGGTTACGCAGGAACAGAAAGATCACCAGCACGACGAGCCCGACCGCCAACGCCAGCTCGAACTCGACGTCACTGACCGACGCACGGATGGTGGTGGTGCGGTCGCTGAGCACGGCGATGTCCACCGCGGCGGGCATGGTGGACTGCAACCGCGGCAGCAGCTTCTTGATGTTGTCCACCACGGCGATGACGTTCGAACCGGGCTGGCGCTGGATGTTCAGGATCACTGCCGGCGTGCGGTTGGCCCAGGCGGAAAGCTGGTTGTTCTCCGCGCCATCGATGACGGTGGCGATGTCCTTCAGATGGACCGGCCGGCCGTTCTTGTAGGCGATGATCAGCTCGCGATAGCCGTTGGCATCGGTGAGCTGGTCGTTGTCATTGATCGTGCTGTTCTGGGCGGCGCCGTCGAAATTACCCTTCGGCGTGTCGGTGTTCTGCGTGCCAACGATCGTGCGCACGTCGTCAATCGCCAGCCCGTAGGCCGACAGCGCGCG
>CAZZVI010000413.1:0-2146 GCA_964657335.1 uncultured Terriglobus sp. | reverse complement strand
TCACCTCCATCCTCGCGCAACTCACCCTGCGGGTCGCAAACGGGCCGAAGCCGGCGTGGTATCCGGAAAGCTCGTTCGCGATAGCTTCGACGAAGTAACTACCAAAGCCTTATTCTGTACACGGAGGATAGCCATGGCAACCTCACCTGCGTTGATGACGATGGAACAGTATCTCCACACCAGCTACAGACCGGATGTGCACTTCGTAGATGGTGAGATCGAGGAGAGGAACGTGGGCGAGAAAGATCACGGCCGGCTTCAGAACATGATCGGTGCGTGGTTCGATGCACGTGAGATCGAACTGTCTTTGGACATAATCACAGAGATGCGTATGCGTACTTCCGCAACCCGAGTTCGCATCTGTGATGTGGCCGTCTTTCGCTCCACCGCGCCGGACGAACAGGTAGCCACTGTTCCGCCTGTGATCTGTGTTGAAGTGAAATCGCCCGAAGACCGCCTCTCGCGCGTCCTAAAGGTGCTTGAGGACTATCTAAAGATGGGCATATCGAACATCTGGCTTATTGATCCGCAGGAGCGCCTTGCATACACCTTTGGCAAGGACGGTCTTCGACAGCAACAGGATCTTATGTTGCGCGCCGAAGAGATTCCTGTCGTGCTTGACGTTAACGAACTGTTCCTGCGGCTGGACCGTAAGAAGGCCAGTGGATCGAATTGAGTCACACCTGTACAACTCGGACATGAACGAAGAACCCATACATTACGAACTGCCGCAAACCCCCGCCAGCATGCCTGGCGTGAAGGTCGCCATCCTCGGCGCGGGTAAGATGGGCGGCATCCTTCTGCAGGCCTTCCTGAAGAACAATCTGCTGCACCCGGAGCAGATCGTCGCGACGGTCGCGCACCCGGAACGCGCGCATGCGCTATCCACGCAGTTCGGTGTTGAGGTCACCACCGACAACCTTGAAGCCGCACGCGCGGCTGATGTCGTCCTGCTCGGCGTCAAGCCGCTGCAGGTACCCGGCCTGGTTGCAGAGATACTGCCCGCACTTACCAAAGACAAGCTGCTGCTGTCGTTCGCCGCGTCGGTGAAGACATCCTCCATCGAGGACGCAGCCGGTCTCGAATTGGGCGTGATCCGCGCCATGCCGAACACGCCCGCCATGCTGGCTGCCGGCATCACGGCGCTGTGCCGCGGACGCTTCGTCACCGACGAACAGCTCTCCATCGCGCAGCGCATCTTCAGCACCGTCGGCCGCACCGTCGTCGTCGATGAAAAGCACATGGACGCGGTCACCGGCCTGTCCGGCTCAGGGCCTGCGTTCATCTACATCATCATCGAGGCGCTGGCTGAAGCGGGCGTCAACGTGGGCCTGCCGCGCGACATCGCAACGCTGCTCGCCGCACAGACGACCTTCGGCTCCGCAAAGATGGTGCTTGAGACGGGCTACCACCCCGCGCTGCTGAAAGACGCCGTCACCACGCCTGCCGGCTGCACCGTCGACGGCATCCTTGAGCTGGAAGAAGGCGGCCTGCGCGTGACCCTGATCAAAGCGGTGAAGCGGGCCACGCAACGCGCACGCGAGCTGGCGGCAGGATAAACCCGGTGGCGACGCATGTAGCACCGGCACCGGCACGCATCCGCGGCACACGCGGCGTGCATGCCTGGGCATGGGCGACGCTCGCCTTTTTCGTCATCGTCGTGCTTGAGGGTGCGGTGGTCCGCGCCACCTCGTCCGGCGGTGGATGCGGCAGCCGCTGGCCTCTATGCAACGGCGAAATCCTGCCGCATCATCCGCGGCTCGCCACGGTCATTGAGTTCACGCACCGCTCGCTGACCGGCATCTCGACGGCCATGTTTGCGGTACTGATCGCATGGACCTTCCGCGCGACGCCGAAGCGTCACCCCGCCCGCCGGGCCTCCGTGATCGCGGGTGTTCTTCTGCTGGTGGAAGGCGCGCTTGGCGCGCTGCTTGTGCTGGGCGGCTACGTTGAGAAGAACGCATCCGCTGCGCGTGTCTTCGTGCAGGGCATTCACTTCACCAACACCATGCTGCTGCTGGCCGCCACCACCGTTGTAGCCGTCATGCTGGGCCGTCTGCGATCTTCCTCGTCGCAAGCCGGACTTCGGCGGCCGATGCTGCTTGCGTTGCTCGCGACGATCCTCACCGGAGCGACAGGCTCGGTT
>CAZZVI010000412.1:0-2156 GCA_964657335.1 uncultured Terriglobus sp. | reverse complement strand
GACGACCGCAACGCCGTACAGCGCGAAGGCCTGTCCGCGTTTTTCAATGGAGAAGGTATCGGCCAGGATGGCCTGCTCGCTGGGCGCGAGGCCGCCGCCACCGAGCCCCTGCAGGATGCGCGCGATGATGAGGAAGGGCAGCGTCGGCGCCAGGCCGCAGAGCAGCGAACATGCCGTGAACATGACCACGCAGGTCATGTAGAAGCGTTTGCGACCGATGCGGTTGGAGATCCAGCCGGAGATCGGCAGAATGATAGCGGACGCGACCAGGTAGCTGGTCAGCACCCATGTCGCTTCCTCCTGCGATGCGCCGACGGAGCCTGCGATGTGCGGCAGTGCCACGTTCGCAATGGAGGTATCGAGCACCTCCATGAAGGTTGCGAGGGTGACGGTCAGTGCGATCAGCCAGGGATTGTGTTTTGGCTTCCACTCGGCTTGGTGCAGGTCGGGCATATCAGTGTGCTGATATAGAGTATCAGCAGGCTGACACGTATGCGCAGGTCGAAGGATGAAACTCGGGCGAAGACGGCACGCACGCTGTCGAATACGATGAAGCGGCTGGTCGTAGGATTTCGCACGTTGCTGGAGAAGGGCCTGCAGGCGGAAGGGCTCACCCTGGCGCAGTTGCGCATGCTGCATGCGCTGCACGAACAGCCACACGGATCGGCGGCTGATCTCGCCCGCACCTGCTCCATTACGCCGCAGAGCATGCAGGCGGTGGTCAAGCGGGCCGAGGCGGCAAAGTGGATTCGCCGTGCCGCGTCGCCTGAGAACCGGCGCGTGTTGCTCGCTTCGCTGACGCCACTGGGCGAGCAGGTGTTGGCTCGCGGCATGGCGATTGTCGATCGCATGCAGGTCGAGTTGTGGCGCGACGCCAGGCTTAGCGAACTGGAAGCCGTGAACGAGATGCTGGCCCGCGGTCTGCAGCGGATTGAGAACCGTTTGCAGGCGCACCATGCGAACGCGGACGAGACAGCTTAAGCTATACGCTGTATGCCGACTGCAGAGTTACAGGATCTGGCCGTGACACTGGCGGACATTGAGGCCGCGCGCGAGCGTGTGCGCGATGCCGTGTACTACTCACCCTGCGCGCATTCGCGGACGTTGAGCGGGTTGACCGGGCAAGAGATTTACCTGAAGCTCGAGAACCTGCAGATGACGGGCGCATTCAAGGAGCGTGGCGCGCTTAACCGCATCTCGCTGCTGACGCCGGGGCAGGCCGCGCGCGGTGTCATCGCGGCAAGTGCGGGCAATCATGCGCAGGGCGTGGCGTACCACGCAACCCGGCGCGGCATCCGCTCGACCATCGTGATGCCCGAGCCGACACCGATGGTGAAAGTAACTGCGACACGCGGCTTCGGAGCGAACGTGGTTCTGCATGGCGCGAACTACGACGAAGCCTATGCCGAGGCGCGGCGGCGATGCGATGCGGATGGCTCCACGTTCATCCATCCGTTCGACGACGCCGACGTGATCGCGGGGCAGGGCACCATCGGGCTTGAGTTGCTGGAGCAGGTGGATGGTCTTGAGGCGGTCGTTGTGCCGATCGGTGGAGGGGGTTTGATCGGCGGCATCGGTTGCGCGGTCAAGTCGCTGCGGCCCTCCGTGCGCGTTGTGGGCGTGCAGACGGCGCGGCTGCCCAGCATGCAGGCGGCGCGTACTGCCGGGCATCCGGTGACCATCGATGCAGCGACGACGATCGGTGACGGCATTGCCGTGCGGCGTGCGGGCGAGAAGACGTTCCCGCTGATCGAGCGCTATGTCGATGAGATTGTCACGGTCGAAGAGGACGAGATCGCGGCAGCGATCCTGATGCTGCTGGAGCGCGAAAAGACCCTCGCGGAGGGCGCGGGCGCGGCGGCACTGGCTGCTCTGCTGCAGCATCGCACGTCGTTGCCAAAGGGCATGCGGACCGCGGTGCTGGTGTGCGGCGGCAACATCGATGTGACGCTGTTGTCGCGTATTATCGAGCGCGGCATGGTGCAGGACGGCCGCCTGATCCGGCTGCGCATTCACCTGCTGGACCGGGCCGGCGCGCTGCAGGACCTGACCACCATCATCGCGAAACACGGCGTCAACATTGTGGATACGCTCTACAACCGCGCCTACTACGGCGTGAACCTGGGCGACACCACCATCGACATCACCATGGAAAC
>CAZZVI010000411.1:0-2181 GCA_964657335.1 uncultured Terriglobus sp. | reverse complement strand
CACCTTGCTCGACCAGTTCATGGAGCAGAACTTGGGGCCGCACATGCTGCAGAACGCCGCCTCCTTGTAGTAGTCGTCCGGCAGTGTTTCGTCGTGCATGCCGCGTGCGGTCTCGGGGTCGAGCGAGAGGTCGAACTGCGCGTCCCAGTCAAAGGTGTAGCGAGCGTGCGAGATGGCGTCATCGCGGTCGCGCGCGCCGGGGCGATGCCGTGCGATGTCCGCGGCATGCGCGGCGATCTTGTACGCGATGATGCCGTCCTTAACGTCCTTCTCGTTGGGCAGGCCGAGGTGCTCCTTCGGCGTCACGTAGCAGAGCATCGCCGCGCCGTGCCAGCCGATCATCGCCGCTCCAATGGCAGACGTGATGTGGTCATAGCCCGGAGCAATGTCCGTGACCAGCGGCCCAAGCACGTAGAACGGAGCGCCGTCACATAGCTCGACTTCCTTGTCGACCTGCTCCTTGATCTTGTCCATCGGCACGTGGCCGGGGCCTTCGATCATCACCTGCACGTCGCTCTTCCAGGCTTCGCGGGTTAACTCGCCAAGGGTCTTCAGCTCGGCAAACTGGGCTTCGTCGCTGGCATCGGCAACGCAGCCGGGGCGCAGGCCGTCGCCGAGCGAGTAGCTCACATCGTACTTCGCCATGATCTTCGTGATGCGGTCGAAGTTCTCGTAGAGGAAGTTCTGCTTGTGGTTCGCCGTCATCCACTGCGCAAGGATCGCGCCGCCGCGGCTGACGATGCCGGTGATGCGCTTCGACACCATGGGCACGTACTGGATCAGCACGCCGGCGTGAATGGTGAAGTAATCGACACCCTGCTGCGCCTGCTCTTCGATGACCTCGAGATAGAGATCGATGTTGAGGTCTTCGACCCGCTTGACGCGCGAGAGCGCCTCGTACAGCGGGACCGTGCCGATCGGCACCGGAGAATGACGGATGATCGCCTCACGGATCGCGGGAATGTCGCCACCGGTCGACAGGTCCATCACCGTATCCGCGCCGTAGTGAACGGCGGTATGGAGCTTGCGAAGTTCTTCGTCGATGTTCGACGAAAGCGCGGAGTTGCCGATGTTGGCATTGATCTTGCAGAGCGAGCCGACGCCGATGGCCATGGGCTCGACTTCGGGGTGCATGATGTTCGCGGGAATGATCATGCGTCCCGCGGCGATCTCGTCGCGGACGAAGCTGCCGGTCAGCTTCTCCTTGTGCGCGACGTAGGCCATCTCTTCGGTGACCATGCCCATGCGAGCGAAGTGCATCTGGCTCATGTTGGTGTCGCCGGTGCGCGCGGCCTCTTCGCGGCGCTTCACGATCCACTCGGAGCGAGGCGTTGGCACGGTGTAGCCGTTGCCGTTTGCGTGGTTTCCGTTGCCGTTGCTGCTCGCCTGTGTGCTCATCGTGTCCGTGTTCTCCCGCGGTGCCGCTTAGGCGAAAGTATACGCGGCGGCGTGGGCGTTTACCGTTCCGACGGGCGCCGGCGAACGCATGAAGAACGAACGCAGCGAACGCCGCCGACCGCTGTTCGCTCTTTCTTCCTTCGGCGCAACGAGTCGTGATCCTCGTCCGGGCAGGATGCGTCCGCACGGCGTAAACTTGAACAAGTATGGATAGCAATCGCTCTTCTTCGAAAAAGATCGTGATCGCGACGGTCATCATCGTCGCAGCTGTGCTGTACCTGGCCATCAGCGGCGCGCGCGATAACAAGAGCTACTACTGCACCATCGGCGAGCTGCAGAGCATGGGCAACAAGGCCTACAGCCGTAACCTGCGCGTCGCCGGCAACGTGAAGCCCGGATCGATCCAGCGGGTGGGAACGCACGCGAACTTCGTCCTGCTGGAGCTTGGAAAAGAGCTGCCGGTGAAGTACGACGGATCCGAGCCGCCTCCCGACACCTTCAAGGACGACGCGCAGGCGCTCGCCATGGGACACCTCGGCCGCGATGGCGTCTTCCAGGCGAACCAGCTGCAGGCCAAGTGCGCCAGCAAGTATGCCCCCGCGAAGCCGGGGGAGCAGAAGGCTCTGGTGGCGCCGACCGCTAGCGCGCTTCCCGCCGTGAAGTAATTCAGTCAACGCAGTAGCGTTTTTCTTGATCTGTCATTTCGACCGAAGCAGGACGTCTCTTCTTCAATCTGTCATTTCGACCGAAGCAGGACGTTTTCGTCCTGCGTAGTGGAGAAAC
>CAZZVI010000410.1:0-2189 GCA_964657335.1 uncultured Terriglobus sp. | reverse complement strand
GAGCGTAGCCACAAATCCCCTACTTCAAGAATATCGATCCGCAGGAAATAACATGCCAACAAAATTTCTCTCTTAAGTCGATGAAGTTGCGGAACTTAGCGGTTGACGGGCTGCCGCGGGGGCTTGACACGATTCTTAAGAGGTCGACGTAGACTGAGAACGATGCCGATTTCCCTCTTCAACCGGTCCGAGGACAAGCCACGCAAGCCAACTTTTTTTGAGCGCATGCGACAGGCCGTCACCGGCGAGCCTGCTGAGTCGGCGGCCGAGGAGCCGGTCTCCGCTCCACCTCAAGCCCCCGCAGAAGAAGAGAGCTTCGCTCCGCAGACGGCGTTCGAACTGCTGGAGCGCGAGGGCGTGGGCGCGTTGCCGCTGGCCGAACCCGCGGCCGAAACCGCCGAGACGTTGCGCCACGCCGCGGACGAGGTCGTCGCACACGGGCTCGGTCCGGAAGCGGTCACGTCCGAGGTTTCGTTTGCCTCTTCACCCCCGACAAAACAGCCGGCCGAGCAGCGCAACGAGTTTGGCCTGCGGCCCATGGCGTCGAGTTTCTCGTTCGGCGGCTATGCCACGGCCGAAGAAGAGGACGCCAGCTTTCTCGGCAAGATGCGCGATGCGGTCAGCCGCACGCGCGATCAGTTTGGCGCATCGCTCGATTCGGTGCTTGCGCTCGGCCGCACCGTCGATGAAGACACGCTGGATGACCTGGAAGCCGTCTTGCTGACGGCCGACCTGGGCTCGGCAACCACGCAGGAGGTCATGCGCAACCTGCGCACGCGCGCTCTGCGGGAGAAGGCGACCACGACCGAGTTGAAGGCGATGTTGAAGGAAGAGTTGCGGCGCATCCTCGACTCGGTCGATCAGCCCGCAAGCCATCCCGCGCAGGGGCCGGAAGTGATCATGATGGTGGGCGTCAACGGCACCGGCAAGACCACTACCAGCGGCAAGCTGGCGGCGCTGTACGGCACGCACGGCCGCAAGGCGCTGCTGTGCGCGGCCGACACCTTTCGCGCCGCGGCCATCGAGCAGCTTGAGGTGTGGGCGAAGCGGTCGAACGTGGACATCATCAAGACGAAGCAGGGCGGCGATCCTTCGGCCGCGCTGTACGACTCGCTGACCGCCGGCAAGGCGCGTGGAGCGGACATCGTCATCGTGGACACGGCGGGCCGCCTGCATAACAAGGCCGGCCTGATGGCCGAGCTGGACAAGATGCGGCGCACCGCGGCGAAGCTGGTGCCGGGCGCTCCTCACCAGGTGTTCCTCGTGATCGACGCGACCACCGGGCAGAACGGCATGCAGCAGGCGCGGCTGTTCACCGAGAGCGCAGGCGTCACAGGCATCGTTCTGACCAAGCTGGACGGGACGGCGAAGGGCGGCATCGTCATCGCCATTGCGCGGGAGTTGCGGCTGCCGGTGGTGTTTGCGGGCGTGGGCGAAACGATGGAGGACATCGTGCCGTTTGATTCGGATGCCTTTCTTGATTCGCTGCTGAGTGTTTAGGGGTGAAGCGACCAAGCGCGCAGTGTATCGCTTCGACCCGGAGCACTTACCCGAATTGTCATTTCGACCGTAGCGAAGCGAAGTGGAGAGACCTGCTGTTCTCACTCTTCACCTCACCACAAACCTGTCCTATCGACCGGAGCGAAGCGAAGTGGAGAAACCTGCTGTTTGCCTGAAGCGCCGGGCAATCAAACCAACAGCAGGTTTCTCCACTGCGCAGGACGATAGAGCCGTCCTGCTCCGGTCGAAAATGACAGTTCTTTGGTGATTCTGTCATCCCTCCACTTCGCTGCGAAATAACAACCACAAGGCGGGTGTGGCTACACTGAAACTCGCAGGGGAGAATCGCGGACGATGGAAGCGAACGAGATCAACGAATTTGTCGAAGGCCTTGAAAAGGGCGGCGAGGCGCATCAGTACGCCGTCTCGTTCAGCATCAGTCTGCTTGCCGTTCTGGTGGCACTGGCAACGGTGCTGTCGCATCGCGCGCACACTGAGGCCGTGTTGCAGCAGGCGCGCGCCACCGATGAATGGAACCTGTACCAGGCCAAGAAGATCCGCCAGAGCAACATCTCCACGACCAGCGACCTGCTGCGCGTGCTTGCGCCCGGCAATGCCGCGGCCTCGGCGACGCTGGACGACTACAAGAAGCACACGGCCAAGTGGGACGACGACCTGAAGGAGAGCGA
>CAZZVI010000409.1:0-2202 GCA_964657335.1 uncultured Terriglobus sp. | reverse complement strand
CAGTCGGCTCTGAACCGATCAATCGGGGTTCGAATCCCTGGGAGGCAACCAACAACTTGGCAGCGTGCCCTCAAGGCGGGGAACGTCCGTTCTTGCGATTCTCTTTGTGTTGAAGCGTTGCAGCCCAAAATTCCCGGATGCGCGCCGTACAGCTCTGCACTACTCTTCCCGGAGCACTTCGAGCGGCTTCTGCCCAAGCACGCGAAAGCTCGCGATCCAACCCGTGGCGACCGTCAGTGCCGCGACTCCGAGCAGCGACAGCAGGTTTGCCACCCTCAAGAAGTGATACTCCAGGTCAAGCTGACGGAGCACCACGCGCGCGGTCAGGTTCGCGAAGATCAGGCCCACCAGGCCGGCAACCAGGCCCAGCGTCGCGAACTCGATGGAGAAGATCGCGGCGATGCGTGACCGGGTCGCGCCCAGCGTCTTAAGCACCACCACCTCACGAATGCGGCGGTAGCGCGTGCCCGCGATCGCGCTGGCCAGAATCACCAGGCCCGAGAAGATCGAGAAGCCGGCGAGAAACTGCACCACCAGCGAAACCTGCAACAGCACGCCGCGCAGCGTCTCCATCGCCTGCGCCACGTTGATGACGGTGACGGTGGGATACTTCGCGTACATCGCACGCTGCAACTCGCCGACCTGTGTCGGCTCAGCATGAACGCCGCCGTACCAGACGGTGGGCAGCGCTGCCAGCGCCGCCTTCGGCAGCAGGAACTCGGCGCGCGAGTAGGCATGCTGGCCGTCGGACTTGATGATGGCGGCGACCTGCGCATCGACGGGATGATCGGGATCGCCGGCCGCCGCGAAGACGATGTGCGAGCCGGGCTGCACATGCAGCCGCTCTGCCATGCGCTGGCCGATGGCGACCTGCGCTTGTGTCTCGCCAGGTTGCCAGAACTGTCCGCGCACCACTTTGGTGCCGGGCGGCAGGTCCTCCGTCCACGACAGCGAGATGGATTGCAGCATGCGTTTCGGGAAGTTCTGCAGCTTCAGGTCGGCTGCGGCGACGCCATCCACCTGCAAGATCCGCGACGCGATCACCGGCAGCAGCTCCGGCGTGCCATGGACCGAAGGCAGCCCGTGCAGCAGGCTCCGCACACCGTCAATCTCGGTCGGTGCAATGTCGATCAGGAAGACGTTTGGCAACGTTGGTTGCGTGGAGAGCTTCAGCTCCTTGATGAGAGCGTGGCTCAGGAAGAAGATCGTAGCGATCTGCATGACGCCAAGTCCCACCGCTGCAAGCAAAGCCGCCGAGGGATTGCCCGGCCGGTAAAGATTTGCCAGGCCATGGCGCACCACAGGAGTAAGCGATCCGCGGGCTCCGCGCAGGAAGACGCGCAGCAGTGCGAGGACGGCCGCCGAGGTCAGCAGCAGCACGAGCAACACTGCGGCGAGGCCTCCGGTAAAGATGCGTCCGACCTCTTTCGAGTCGGAGAGTACCGTCGCAATGAAGGCGATGCCGCCGGCAATCAGGACCGCGGCACCAAGCTGCGTCGCGCGCGACGCAATGCGCCGCCGCATCGCCGCCGAGGCAAGCGCGGTCACAACCGAAAGCAACGCCCCCATCCAGACGAAGCCCTTCACTTCGCCCATCATCCACAGCTGCGTGAAGCCCCGCCGGAACCCTGGGGTGCTCTGCCGCGTGAACCACAGGGCCAGCCACTGCGCAGGAAAGCTGCCCAGCAGCGCGGCCCATCCGACGCGGTACTTACGCACCGACGCGGCGAAGTCGCTCCAGAGTGTGCTGCCGGCTTCACCCTCTTCCACGCTGCGCCGCAGGATGAGGATGGGCCGCACGCTGCGAATATCGAGCAGTGGTGGCATGGTGAACAGCACCGTTGTCAGCAGCCCCGTCGCAAGCCCGGCAAAGATGGCGGAGACGGCAATGTGCAGCTCTGGCGTAATGCCCAGCAGCTTTGCCAGCAGCAGCGGCAGCACCAGTTGCACTCCAATGCCGAGCAACACGCCCACCAGTCCACCCAGCAGCCCAAGCAGCAGCGTCTGCAGCAGGTAGATGCGCACGATGTGCGACGATCGCGCACCGAGCGACTTCATGATGGCGATGGAATCCAGCCGCTGCAGCAGGTGTGTCCGCATGGCCATCGCCACGCCCACCGCGCCAAGCACCAGCGCGACCAGCGACACAAGCGACAGCACGCCGGTCGCGCGGTCGAGCGCCATGGTGATCGCCGGATTGGT
>CAZZVI010000408.1:0-2208 GCA_964657335.1 uncultured Terriglobus sp. | reverse complement strand
TGGTAGGCACGTCCGGATTCGAACCGGAGACCTCTACCGTGTCAAGGTAGCGCTCTAACCAACTGAGCTACGCGCCTGTATCAAACGTCGGTGCGGAACAAGCCGCTCACGACGTTGCCCATCCAGTGTACGTGGGCCGGCCTTGTGGGGCAAACGGACCCGTTCTGGGAGCGGCCACAGATTCCAGATCATGATCCGGCAGGCGACTCATGGAGAATGGGGGACATGCCGCTTCGTTCCCGTGTACGCGATCTGGTGTCGGCAGCGCATGTGCAGCTTTGCCTGCGCTGGCCAACGCTGCTGGCGATCGCGGTCTCCCGACCCTTGCGCCGTGCACCCGCGGCGCAGGCCCGGTCAATCCTGCTTGTGCGGCTGGATGGCTTGGGAGACTGCGTTCTGACGTTGCCGCTTGTGGATGCTCTGCGGGGGTGTTTTCCCGCGGCCCGGCTTACCGTGCTGACTACTTCAATGGCCGCGCCGATCTTTGCTTCGCTCGGATCGGTAGACGAGGTTCTCGCGGTGAGTCCGGTGCTATCCCCGCGGGTGCCCAAGTACCTTCGCGGGCTGCTGGGAGCGTTTCGCGCATGGTGGCAGCATCTGCATGGCAGGCGTTTTGACGCAGTCGTCCTGCCGCGCTGGGATGCCGACATCTATCACGCCACGCTGCTCTGCGCGCTGTCGCGTGCTCCAGTCTCGGTCGGCTATGCGGACGACACAAGTCCGGACAAGCTGGCGCTGAATCGCGGCTTTGAGCGCGGGTGGACGCACGCCCTGCCCGCCGGGCCTTTGCAGCACGAGGTGCTGCGTGCGCTCGATGCGGCGCGGCCGCTGGGCTGCGTGGGCGGCGACCCTGTTCCGCATCTGCCAGTCGACACTGAACAGCGTGTGACGGCGCGCGCGTGGCTTGGCGACACGCACGGGCTGCGTGTGGTCGGCCTTGGCCTGTCATCGGCCGAGACCAAGAAGCGCTGGAACGCAGATCTCTTCCGCGCGACGGTGCAGGCGCTTGGGCGGGAGCTGCCGGTGCTGCCAGTCATCTTCGCCGATGGCGCGACCGCTGCCATGGCGCGGGAGCTGCACGCCGTGTTGCCTGGCAGCCGTCTGGCCCAGCAACTGCCGCTGATGCAGGTGGCCGCGCTGCTTGCCGAGTGCAACGTCTTCATCGGCACCGACAGCGGCCTCGGACACATGGCTGCGGCGGTTGGCTGCCCTACGGTGACGCTGTTCGCCCAGGCCGCCGATTGCCGCACCGAGGACGGCCGCCATACCAACAGCCCGGAACGTTTCCGGCCGTTCGGTGCGCGTACCGCGATCCTGCAGCCGCGATATGCAAGGCCTGGTTGCGAGGAGGGCTGCTCGCGCGTCGAACCGCACTGCATCCTCGATATCTCGCCGGAGCAGGTTGCGGCCGCGGCATCAGCCGTTCTGCTCCAGAGCCATGACAGCCAGTGGCCGGTACCCCCATCCTGTCCTCTTCCTGCAAAATACTCTTCTGCAGAGACTTAGTGGAAGATAGCCTGTAAAATCTTCATCTGCAGAAACTTAGGGGCAAAATATTGCAGTCAAAGGACTTACAGTGCACGAGGAACGGGAATCCGACGCAGTTTTTCCATCTACTTCTATGTTAATGGATTGCGCGAAATACCATGCCAACTATTTTCTTGGCGGAAGTTGTTCATCTACAAGCATTTATTTGCTTTCCAGGCGTTAACGAGGCTTGACAGCGTTCTCTCGGGAGCGAGCTGAGTTCGGCGCGGGTGTTGCGATTAGACGCGGACCCCGTGGGCGATACGAACCTTAACGGCCCAGCTGGAGCTTTGACTTTCTGAAGACAAGACGTTCGGAGCGGCCGTTTGAAGTTGGCCGCTTCCCCCGACATACGCTGCACCTGGTGGGCGCCTTTCGCCGCGCCGGAGGGAGCTTTCGCTGAACCCGGAGGGAGCAGTGGCCTTTAGGCCACTGAATTCCGCTGCTTCCGAGGAGGGGCTTTAGCCCCGGAATACCGGCAGCGCCCCTCCTCCGGCCCTGAAGGGCCTGTTTATGGCAGCAGCCGGGTTCAGCGGGCTGAAGCCCGCTGCTTTCTCCGGGTGCCACTCAATCTCTGCCGCGCCGAGAAAAGGCCCACCCCTCGGCGGCTGAAGCCGCTTTCGTGGTGACGCGGTCTTTCTATCTCGGCGGCTGAAGCCGCTTTCATGGTGATTCGGCCTT
>CAZZVI010000407.1:0-2210 GCA_964657335.1 uncultured Terriglobus sp. | reverse complement strand
AGGAGTTGGCATCCCGCAGCACCCTTCAGGAGTTGTCATCCCGTAGCGAAGCGAAGGGATCTGCATGTGTGCCAGCCTCACCTTATGCCATTTCAATGGCCAAATGACCTCCACCTGTCGCGCTCCGCGCGACCGCTTTCGCTTCACCGCCCGCTGGGATGCAGTCGGCGCGTCAAGTCACATGCAGATCCCTTCGCTTCGCTACGGGATGACAGGGAGGCGCGGATGCACCGCTCACGTTGTCAAGAGGCGATACCTCCCGCGCGGCAGCTAACTCTTGCAACTGCCACACTTAGACGTCGAAATTTGTTGGCATGGTATTTCCGCGAACTTGGTATTCTTGAAATAGCCCTTTCCACACGTCGCTGCGCATCAGAGAGGGCGAGCCATGTGAGCGGTGCCCGGCCCAAGCCGTTTATTTTGAATATTTTGCGTATAAGATCAATGGAATGAATATTTTACGCGGTGTTCACAATAAGTTGTCTGTTTTGAATATTTTACGAGAAAGGGGGGATAAGGGGGCCTGTTCAGGCGCTCTCTGTCTTCGCCTTCGCGGCCAGGCCGATGCTCTTCAGCCCTGCCCGCAGCGCGGCACGCTGTTCCGGGCAGATGCCGTGCATGATGCCCTCAAGATCTTCGACATGGCGCTCGAAGATCGTGCGGATCAGCTTGCGTCCGCACGCGGTCAGCTCAACGGTACGGACACGGCGATCCCCGTCACCCGGAGACTGCCGCATCACGAAGCCCTGCCGCGTCAGACGGTCGACCGCTGCCGTCATGGAAGGGTTTGCCAGCAGCACCTTGTCGCCGATCTGCGACATGCTCATGGGACCCTTGTGCAGCAGTGCCTCGAGGATCATGAAGTCGCTCATGCCGATGCCCATCTCGGCCATGGTGCCTTCGACATACACCTGCATGGACCGGTAGGCCTTGGCCATCACCAGCCATAGACTGGCTGCGCTGGTTCCCTCTCCGGCGAGCTGCTCGCTTACGGCTGGCTGGGCCATTGGTACAACACCTTCTCTCGCGTTCTGCCTGCTGCAGACAGATTAGCGGAATGCCTGCTCCAGCAACATGCGCGCGTCACGTATCTCTTCGGCACTGACCGTGTGTGGACGTCCGGGATAGCGACGCGTGGTCACCTCCGCTCCCATGCGCGACAGCTCCTCCGCCGTCTGCTGCACGCGCAGCCACGGCACATGTGGATCGGGATCGCCACTGCTCAACAGCACAGGCGTGCCTCCCAGTTGCCCGGCGTGCCGCAGGTCGCTGCCCAACGGGCCGACGAGTCCACCCGTGAAGGCGATCACGCCGGCATAACGTGCCGGGTGCGACGCGACGAACTCCGTGGACAGGCAGGCGCCCTGAGAAAAGCCGCAGACCACGATCTGTGCGCGCGTCATGCCGCCGCTCTCCAGCGACCGGACGATCTCTTCGACCCGATCGAGGGCAGAGCTAAGCCACGGCTCGTTCTGCTCACGCGGTGCAAGAAACGATTGTGGATACCAGGTGTTCCCCACGGCCTGTGGAGCGAGGTACGCGACGCCGGGTCGCTCGAGCGGTGAGGCGAGCGAGAGGACGTCGCCTGCCGAGGCGCCGCGGCCGTGCAGCAGAATCATCGCGCCCGTCGCCGCATCCAGAGATGCGCCCGCATGCAGCAGTTCGCCTGCCGCATGCGGATGGTTGGCCGTCAGTGTGCTCATGCCAGCACCGCCTTGTGCAGTGTCAACGGTGCCAGACGCTTCTCAAGCTGCGCGCGTTGCGGCTCCAGCCATGCGGGAATCTTCAGCGCCTCCCCAAGTGTCTCGATCGGCTCGTCGATGGCAAAGCCGGGGATGTCCGTCGCCATCTCGAACAGCACGCCGCTAGGCTCGCGGAAGTAGATCGAGTGGAAGTAGTCGCGGTCCTGGACGGTGGTGACAGACAGGTGCTGCGCGATCACCTCGCGCCATGCCAGCTGCGACGCGTCGTCCGGCGTGCGGAACGCGATGTGGTGCACCGAGCCCGCACCGCTGCGGCCGAAACTCGCCTTCGGATCGATTAGGACATCAATGTGGTTACCCAGCGCACTGCCGTCCGGCGCGGCGAAGCGGATGCGGTTGCCTTCTTCCGCAGTCTGCTCAAAGCCCATCCAACCCAGTGTTTCCGCTGTGGCTTTGGCGTCGCGCTGCAGCATGACGCGGTCCAGCCGCTCCCGGGGGCGCTCGCGC
>CAZZVI010000406.1:0-2212 GCA_964657335.1 uncultured Terriglobus sp. | reverse complement strand
CCGCAATGTTGATGGGGCCGAGCGAGGTGCGTCTTCCCTACGGCGTGGTACGCAGCAGGTGCCGAATCCGGTATGGCCACGGCAGCAGGAACAGCCTCCTGCGGTCTGGATGAAGGCGCGGCCCGTGCGCCGCGCTCTCCCGCAGTGCGTTCCCTGCGTTATCTTCTGCGTGGCACGCTCTGCCTGCTGATGCCGTCCGACTGCCGGCTGTGTTCCAATCCCCTGACGGAGACTCGCTCGTATCCTGTGTGCGACGACTGCATGGACCATCTGCAGGGTGCGACTCTGGCCGACACGTGCGACGTGTGCGGAGAGCCGCTCGCACCCGACGCCATGTTTGCGGCAAAGTTCTCGTCTTCGACTGAGAGCCTGTGCCCCGGTTGCGCGGCAGAGCGGCCTCGCTTCACCCGTGCGACCGCCTTCGGATCCTATGACGATCTTCGACCGGCTATTCACCTGATGAAGTTTGAGGGAGTACCGGCTCTGGCTGTTCCACTTGGCAGGCTGCTGGCGACTGCCATGCTGGCGCACCGGCCTGCGGCACCCATGGAGATGACCGTAATTCCGGTGCCGCTGTTTCGCGGCAAGCGCGCGTTTAATCAGAGCACGCTGCTTGCGGAGTCTGCTCTTCGCGTGGTGCTCCGTGTGGACCCAGGGTGGAAGCTTGTGCTGCAGACGAATCTGCTGCGTCGTACACGCAGCACGGAGAGCCAGTTTCTGCTGTCGCCCGCGCAGCGACGCAGCAACCTGCGGGGTGCGTTTAGGGCGGGCGAAGCCGTTGCCGGCATGCATGTGCTGCTGATAGACGACGTGTACACCACTGGCGCAACCGCGGCCGAATGCACACGCGTCCTGCTTCGCGCCGGCGCCGACAGTGTGCGTGTGGCTACCCTGGCGCGCGCCGGCAAACACGCGGCTGTGCCTTGGCAACCGCATCGCGCGCTAGTACGCGACGGGCCTGCACAGGCCGGGTTGTACACCAACGGAAGCGGTCTCTAGCAAGGATCGAGACCACAAGAGAGAGCCAACAAGCTACGTCCTAAGGAGGAGCAGTCACCGATGCATCCGGCCAAAGTTCGCAAACAAAAATCGCTCGCCAAGTGCCACACTCTTTCTCCATCCTCCGGCGACGGACGCACTCGCGCCCGCAGCGCTGCGCCGCTGCAAACGCCTGTCCTGGTGCTGAATGCATCGTACGAGCCCATCAACATCTGCGGTGCGCGGCGAGCCTTGGTGCTAGTGCTGAAGGGCATCGCCCGCACCGAAGAGGAGCAGGGCTTTACCCTGCACGCCGCACGTGCGCGCATGCCCATGCCTTCGGTGATCCGACTGCTGGAGTATCGCCGCATCCCGCACCAGACGCGGGCGCTGTCGCGCAAAAACATTCTTTTGCGTGATCGCAACACCTGCCAGTATTGCGGCTGCGTGTTGACTGCCGGCGACCTGACGCTCGATCACGTGCTGCCGCGCTCGCGCGGGGGCTTGTCGACCTGGGAGAATCTGGTCGCTTGCTGCCACGACTGTAATCGACGTAAGGGAAATCAGCTGCTGCACGAACTGCAGGACATGCAACTCAGCCGCGAGCCTCGGCCCTTCTCGCTGCACACCTCGCGGCACATCATGCGCATGCTCGGGTCGGGCGACGCAAACTGGCGCAAGTACCTTTATTTCGGAGCGTAGGGGCTGGGAAGAGACTGGAGGCCATGCCAGACACAATCACTGTCGTCCAGCCGACGCAAGCACATTTATCAGCTTGGCGCAAAAAGTCAGTGTGACCAGGCAGATGGCGAGTGGTAAGGTTGGCTTTCGCACTCTCCACCCGTCAGTGTGAGAGCGTGGGAGGGCAACCCAGAAGTGGCGACTTCCTGCTCGTTACCCGTGGTGCGGTAGGTCACACCTGCCGCTACACCGATTCTCGTCCCGATATGACCTCGGTAATTGATCACATTATAGACGTTGTAACTAAGACTTCAATGGTGGACATGGCCTTCTTGACATTTTAGTGTGAGTCCTGCCTGGAGAAACCAGAGCAAGTTCTTGAGAGGACTCCCCAAGTTATGAAGAAGCTGATCTTCACCGCCGCCACCCTGATGGTACTCGCTGGCTCCACCTTCCAGATCCCCATGGTCAACGGCACCCAGATCGCGGACAAGACCACGAAGCCCGGCAAGCCCGGTGCCACGCCGGACACCATCCCGCCGCCGACCTGCCC
>CAZZVI010000405.1:0-2222 GCA_964657335.1 uncultured Terriglobus sp. | reverse complement strand
CCGGAGGCGCGGCTCTCCATGCCCTCGGCGAAGGGCTGCTGTCCATCGTCACTGCCGTGGACGAGGAACGTCGCGCGGCCGTCCACGTTGCTCTTCAACAGGCCGATACCCGCGTCCGCGGAGTCCCAGTTTTTGACGACGATGTAGTTCAACTCTTCCTTGAGAAACTCGTCGACGACGGCACCGTACTCGTCCTCAACCTCAAGGAAATCGGCAAGGGTGCCGAGCGGCGCGACGCTTGCTCCTACTCCATTCGCCTTGAAGATCTTCCGCACCGTCTCGCTGGAGTAGCTGTGATCGCGGATGAGCGATTCCAGCGAGTTCTTGCGGCCGAGCAGCGTGGCTGCTTCGGCGCGGAGATGATCCCCGCGGCGGCGCGTCTCCATCTCCTCGCGGCGGCGCGCGTCGAGGTCGAGACGAAGCTGCGCGATCTCTGCCTCCAGGCGCTTCAACCGGTCGGTCACGGACTCGAAGCTCATCGACACCTGGCCGCGTTGCTTGCCGAGCGCTTCCAGCTCGTGCCGCGCCTGCTCACTTTCCGAGACCAGCCGCTGCGCTTCGCGGTCCAGGCCGGCCAGCGCTTCCGCGGCCTGCGCTTCTTCGCGGTGGACGGCAGAGACGCGCTGCATCAGTTGCATCGATTGATGGCGTCCGTTCGAGACCTCGCGGTCGGCGTTGTTTACCTGTGCCTGCGCTTCGCTCGATTCACGCTGCTTCGCCTCGGCTGTCTGCCGCGCCTGCTCTGTGTCGGCGGTCGCCGTTTCGAGGAAGAGCCGCAGGCTGTCGCGGTCTGCGGCCAGCGATTCGATCTGTTGGCGCAGTTGTGCGAGCTCTTCGGTGCCGCTGGCGATGCGCGCGGCCAGGTCGCTGACGCGGTCGGTGTTGCCCGCAATGCGCGCGGTCGCGCGCTCCAGCTCGACGCGGGTTTCGTTGATGCGGGCCTGGGTGCCGCGCAGCTCTTCATCCAGTTCGTAGCCGCGCGCGACAGCCGCCGCGTGCTCGGCGTCCAGCGATTCGAGCGACGCGGCTCCGGTATCAATGCGGCCGGTCAGGTCGTTGACAGCAGACTCGGCACCGGCGCGCTCGCCGTCGCGCTGCACCATGCGGCTGCGCAGGACGATGCGCAGCTTGCCGCGGAGCTCGTCGCGCATCTGCCCGTAGCGCTCGGCCTTGGCTGCCTGGCGTTTCAACGAGCCCATCTGCCGCGTGACCTCGTCGAAGATGTCATCGACGCGCGACAGGTTCTGCTTGCTTGCTTCGAGCCGCAGCTCGGCGAGGCGCTTCTTGGTCTTGAAGCGGGTGATCCCGGCCGCTTCCTCCAGGATGGCGCGGCGATCGAGCGGCTTGGACGAGAGCAACTGGCCGATGCGTTCCTGGCCGATGATCGCGTAGTTCTCTCCGGAGAGGCCGGTGCCGAAGAAGATCTCCTGGATATCTCGCAGGCGGCAGATCTTGCCGTTCAGCAGGTACTCCGATTCGCCGGAACGGAAGAGGCGGCGCGTAACGGTGATCTCGCCTGCACGAACGGGCGCGCGATTGAATTTGCGGCGGCGAATCTTCAGCACGACGGCGTTGCTGCCGTCGGGTGTCGCAGCGCCGTCCGCCGGGTCTTCGCCTGCGGGCGCGTCGACTTCGATCTCGTCGGCTTCTTCGCCGGCAGGGATGGGACCCGGCTGCGCTTCTGCAACGGCAGCGAGTGTTGCCTCGGCGCCTGCGTTCCGCTCGGCACCCTCGTCCCAGTCGTTGACCTCTGCCGGCTTGCCGCTGGCTGTCGCGATGTTGATCGGCAAGCCACCATCGTTCGCGTCGTACACATCCGGATCGACGAGTGTCAGCGAGACTTCGGCCATGCCGGTGGGCTTGCGGTCGCGCGTGCCGGCGAAGATGACGTCTTCCATCTTGATGCCGCGCAGGCTCTTCGCGCTCTGCTCGCCGAGCACCCACGTGATGGCGTCAGAGATGTTCGACTTGCCGCAACCGTTCGGACCCACGATCGCCGCAATGCCGTTGCCGGAGAGTGCCACGTCAGTGCGGTCGCAAAACGATTTGAAGCCGAGGATCTGAACTCGCTTGAGCTTGAGCATGCACTGAGGCTAGCGGCTCAGGCAGGGGAGAATCAAGCATGTAAGCCGCAGATTTTGTGGATAAGGCGGGTACAACCGCAAGGCATGGGCAAGCGCTGCAGTTCCTGGCGAGTTGTCGAAGAGGCCTCCGCGCATGTC
>CAZZVI010000404.1:0-2224 GCA_964657335.1 uncultured Terriglobus sp. | reverse complement strand
TCCAGATGGCCGCGCTGATCATTGAGAAGGCCAGTGGGCAGAAGTACCACGACTTCCTCTGGGCCAATGTCATTACACCGCTCAAGCTGCAAGGCGTGCTGGACCTGGACACCGACCGCGCGAAGCTGCGGGTGAACGGGTACGAGCGGCACGCGCTCGGCCCCTTGCGGCCCGCGATCCTTGAGTCTCCCGGCTGGTACACGGGCGACGGCGGGCTTGCCATGCCGGTGAGCACGCTGCTCGCCTGGGACGAGAGCATTGTGCACCGCACGCTGCTGAAGCCCGAAAGCTACGACGCAATGGAGACCGACTTCAAGCTGAAGGACGGCACTGGCTCGCACTATGGCCTTGGCGTCTTCGTGCAGGATCGCAGCGGCAGGCGATTCCTGTCGCACTCGGGCGAGGTCGGCGGTTTCGTATCCAACAACGTAGTCGATCTGACCGACGATGTCGCCTATGCCGCGCTGACCAACTTCGAGGGCCCGGGGGCGAGCGCGGTCACATCGGCAATTCGCCCGATTCTACTGCCCACTCTCACATCCGCTGCTCCGAAGCCCGGCGCGAAACCGGAAGAGACGAGCCTGCCGAAGCAGCCGGTCTTCGATCCTGCTCCGGCTGCTCAGGCCAAAGCGATTCTCACCGGCATGCAAAGCGGCAAGCTCGACCGCTCGCTGTTCACCCCGGACACGAACTCCTACTTCAGCACGCAGACGCTTGCCGACTACACGCAAAGCCTGCAGCCGCTCGGTCCAATCCAGTCCGTCGTTCAGACTGCGGAGGAGCTGCGTGGCGGCATGACGTACCGCCTCTACCAGGTGAAGTTTGCCGGCAAGATCGTCACGCTGAACACCTACACGCAGCCTGACGGCAAGATCGAGCAGTTTCTCTTGGACGCAGCGGACTGATCGTCGTCCCGTGATTGCGCTTCCGAACGGTCTGGCCCCGGAGAAAGCAGCGGGCTTCAGCCCGCTGACATAGGCAGCCACAAATAAGCCCTTTAGGGCTGGCAGCTCTTGGAAGAACCCATCCAGGGCTTTCGAGCCCTGCTCCAAGAGCCCGTATTCAGAGGCCTGAAGGCCTCTGCTTTCTCCCGATCCTGCAGATGACGCTTGCGCTCGCTATCGCGTCTTACGACCAGTGAGGATTTGCATGTTCACACGATCTGCCCGTTTTGCTCTCCTGTTCGCCGCGCTCGCCCTGCCGGTCTCAGGCTTCGCCATCGATCGCGGCACCTTTCCCAAGCCGCAGCAGGACGTGAGCCTCGCGCCCGGCAAGCTGCAGACCGCGGTCTTCGCCGGTGGCTGCTTCTGGGGCACGCAGTCAGTGTTTGAGCGGGTGAAGGGCGTGCGCAAGACGGTTGCGGGTTACGCGGGCGGCAAGGCGTCCACCGCGACCTACGATCAGGTGACGACCGAGACCACCGGCCACGCCGAATCCGTCGAAGTCACCTACGATCCGTCGGTCATCACGTACGGCGGTCTGCTGCGCATCTTCTTCTCGGTCGCGCATGACCCGACGCAGCTGAACCGGCAGGGCCCGGATGTCGGCACCTCGTACCGCTCGGCCATCTTCTACACATCAGCCGAGCAGCAGAAGATCGCGCAGGCGTACATTGCGCAGCTCGACGCGGCGCATGTCTTCCAGTCAAAGATCGTGACGGATGTGACACCGCTGAAGGGCTTCTACAAGGGTGAGGATTACCACCAGGATTACGCCCTGCACAACCCGAACAATCCTTATATCCAGGTTTGCGACCGGCCCAAGATCGAGGCGCTCAAGCGCGAGTATCCTGACCTCTTTGTGGACTACAAGGGCAAGTAAGCTAGACAGCCTTCCGCTGGAAAGACGTCTTCTTGAAACCTGAGCTGCCTTTACCGGCAGCGTTGTTCAGCTCATGTGTCTTCGGCGCGGTCTTGCCGGCAGCCTTGTCGCGCATCGCCTGCAGCTTCTGTGCCTTGGGACCCAGCCCGCCGATCTTCAGTTTGACCGGCCCCGCGGCCGGCTTCGGAGTTTCGTCGCTCATGGAGCCATCTTCTCATGCAGGCGCGGTCGGGCGCGACTACTCTTACAGAGGCATGATGAAACTGCGGCGACTCTGCACCCTGCTTTTCTGCTTCTCTTTGCTGCTTGCGGCGCGGCCGGCGGAGGCATACTCCGTCCTGACGCACGAGCAGCTGATCGACCTGACGTGGGACACGTCGATCGTGCCGCTGCTGCTCAGCCG
>CAZZVI010000403.1:0-2248 GCA_964657335.1 uncultured Terriglobus sp. | reverse complement strand
TTCTGCTGCCGAGCCTCTGCGACAGCTCGCTCAATCCGCTCTAAAGCGGGCGCGAGTTCCTGAAGAAGCGCGGCTCCGGCTGTTGTCGGAGCGACACTTCGGGTCGTTCGAGCGAGTAGCTGCAGGCCCAGTCGCTTCTCCAGCCCACGCATGGAATGACTCAGGGCAGAAGGAGACACTCCAAGGCGAGTAGCAGCCCGAGTGAAGCTGCGCTCTTCTGCAACGATGGCGAATGCCGTCAGATCGGCTATTTCTTCCCGAATCATTTGTGAATTTTACTCAGCAGGGTATGTACCTGCAATACGCATCGTGTCACAAATACTGGAGTCTCATGGTTGTAGGCACAAGGACCGCAGGAACGGCAAAGGAGCAACATGGCAGACGCACAGACTCAGCCCACGGCGCAGCAGTTGATTGGAGACTTCTCTCCGAAGATGGCAGAACTCACTGACAAAGTTCTCTTCGGTGACGTTTGGGAGCGTCCTGCACTCGCGAAACGGGATCGGAGTCTCGCGACGATCAGCACCCTCATTGCTCTCCGTGCATCCGAGCAGCTTGCCCCTCACATCAAGATCGGCTTGAAGAATGGGCTTACCCAGGAAGAGATTGTGGAATTGATCACTCACCTGTCCTTCTATGCCGGTTGGCCGAGCGGATTCTCAGCCATCGGCGTCGCGAAGAAGGTCTTCGCGGAACTAGCTCCCGAGTCAGCAAAGTAACGCCTCGCATCGCGCTCCATCAACCAGTTGTTCAAAGGATAAGAAAAAATGGAAATCACACGTATCGGTACGAAGCCCTCGGTTAGCGGTCCTGCAGAATGGTTCACCGGCAAGGTCCGAGTGGACTCACCGTTCAAAGGAACAGGAGATTCGCGCATCGGCGGTGCCCTCGTTTCTTTCGAACCTGGCGCACGCACGGTCTGGCACACTCATCCACTCGGACAGACAATCATCGTGACAGCAGGTGCCGGCTGGGTACAGCGTGAGGGCGGTCCGATTGAAGAGATCAAGCCGGGCGATATCGTCTATTTCGAGCCGGGCGAGAAGCACTGGCACGGCGCGGCCCCCACAACGGCCATGTCGCACATCGCGATCGTGGAGGCTCTTGACGGCAAGAACACGGACTGGCTGGAACCAGTCGTTGAGAAGCAGTATCAAAAATAGTCAGGCCTGAGCGCCGGAAGCAACGAGCTTCCGGCGAAGTCTCTTGCGGATTTGTTCAGACCGCTGGATGAAATTCGCCCAAAGCGAGACGCGACGTAAGGAACTACGCAGGAGATTGGAATGCTTGAACAACTGAGCGGCGAAACAGCGTTGTACCCGATCATCGGAGACCCCATCATCTTCGTAAAGTCTCCTCAGCGTATGACTGCGCAGTTCGAGGCCCGCGGTCACAATGGAATCTGCATACCGATGCAGGTTCCAGATGGCGACCTGGAGGGCGTCGTTCGTGGTCTTCAGCTTGTTCCTAATGTTCAGGGTCTCTTAGTCACCATGCCGCACAAGAACACTATGTTCTCGTATTGTTCAACATCCTCAGAGACGTCAAAGCTCTTGGGTGTGGTGAGCGTCGTGAGGAGGAACGCGGATGGATCGTGGCATGGTGACATGCTGGATGGTCTTGCTTTCGTCGCTGCCCAGAAGAAGCAGGGTGCCAAGCTGGAGGGTGCACGGGTCCTTCAGATCGGGGCCGGTGGGGCAGGAAGCGCGATCGCAATCGCGCTTCTCAACTCGGGCATTCGCGAGCTGGTTCTGCACGATACAGAGCCGTCGCGGCTCGGTAAGCTGGTTCAGCTTCTAGCCGGTCTCGGCCGTGGCCATGTGGTCGCCGGACCGTCAGACCCGACCGGATTCGACATCGTGATCAACGCAACTCCAATGGGAATGTCTCCGAAAGATCCGACGCCTGTTCCCGTCACTTTGCTTACTGCTTCAATGTTCCTAGGTGACGTTGTGGCCGGTCATGGGGACACGCCATTTTTGCAGGCTGGCCAAGCTGCGGGTTGCAAAACTGCATCCGGGCTTCAGATGAACGAAGCGGAAATGGATCTGATGCCGGACTTCTTCCTGGGCAAATAACTTTCAGGTCTCCTTCACAATCTTCAGAGGGTCTTTATCATCACGCATCGCGATCAACTTCGTATGTCGGAGATGGTCTGCACCGGTCCATTCAAGGAAGTCGAGGCGCGCGACTGCAGTGGGTTCTAGCCAAACGCACTCCGTCATCTTTGCGGCCGTGAGGCCTTGGT
>CAZZVI010000402.1:0-2252 GCA_964657335.1 uncultured Terriglobus sp. | reverse complement strand
AGCGTGGGCGCGGGGTTCACCGTGGGCGCGACGCTGCTGCGGTGGGAGTTCTAGCTGGAGCAACAAGTCAGCGAGTCAGCCGATTGGCGGGTTTAGATGAGCTTCATGCTGCGTGCATGACAAACGTCACTGCCGCGGCTGTCGCTCTGGGGTGATGCTGAGGGTGTCGTTCCTGGAGGCTCCGCGATGGCACACGACCCGCTTTGGATCAGGCTCTTCCTCTTCGTACATGTGGCTGCCGGCACGGGCGGACTGGTGCTGGCGCCGGTGGCTCTGGCTACGGCGAAAGGCGGCAAACAGCATCGCCGATGGGGCATGGTGTACCTGTGGTGCATGGGCGTTGTGGCCGGCACCGCGATTCCCATGGCGATCTTTCGGCCGGTCCTGTTTCTTGCGCTGGTTGCGGTGTTCAGCTTTTACGCGGCGTTTTCCGGCTATCGCGTGTTGAAGCTGAAGGACCTGGCGCGTGGCGGAAGCGCGGGGGCGATCGACTGGATCGCCGCAGTCGTGACCTTCGCGAACAGCCTGGCGCTGTCTCTGCTGGGCTGGTTCCGGCCGGACATCATGCGGATGCCGAAGGTGGTCCCCGTCATCTTCGGTTTGCTGGGCATGCGGCTTGCTTTCGTCCAGATAAAGAGCTTCCTCGTGAAGCCAACCGAGAAGATGTTCTGGTGGTTCACGCACCTGGGCAATTTCATCGGCAGCTACATCGCCATGTGGTCGGCGTTCAGCGTGGTGACGCTCACACAGGTGTTCGGCAATGCCTGGTACGTGTGGCTGTGGCCCACAATCGTCGGCGTGCCGGCCATTGTGCTGACGGCCGCCTACTACTCGCGCAGGTTCGCTCCGAAGCGCCCTGCCGCGGCGATAGCCTAGGCCGCGGCCTCGGCGTTTGCCGGGCTCCCTTGCGGCTTGCGCGCGCGCAATTTGAAGATGGCGTAGACAGCGCCGAAGGCCACCGAACCCCACACGACGACCAGCAGCACCCAGCCGTACTTGTCGGCGAAGCGCAGGTACAGCGGCATGATGTGCCGGCCATAGTGCATGCCCAGCCAGGCGAAAAAGGCGTGCCGCGCGAAGCGGCTGACGGTGAAGCTCCAGTAATAACGCTTGCGCGGCATCCGGAGCGCGCCCGCGGCGATCAGGAAGGGCATCAGCGGCGCCGGCGGCGGCAAGATCGCGGGCAGCGCCACGGACAGCAGGGCGTGTTCCTCTGTCCAGGTCGTGATGCGCTTGCGAAAGCGGCTGGGAACGTACTTGTCCACCAGCGGCAGGCCGCCGGCTGCGCCTGTCTGGTAGCTTGCCGCTGCGCCCACGATGGAGCCAAGCGTCGCGATCAAGGTCACGAGGAACCAGCCGTGCCGCTGCGCCGCGAGTAACACCACAAGCAGGTCACTCGAACCCGGGATCGGCAGAGGGATGGGCGAGGAGTCGATGACACAGATGAAGAACAGCCCCAGCAAACCCAGCTTGAAGAAGTAGCGCACAATGCGTCGGCCGGTCGTGGGCGCATGGCGCGGCGCGCGCGCCGGTGAGGCGGTGTCAGAGCTGGCCTGTGTGATCTGCTGGAGCAGCGTGAGCAGCATGGGTACTGTCTCAGACGCGCGCGAGCACGGCTAAGTCGCGTGAATGTGAGGAGAGGCCGATCTTGTCCGTGAGCGTTTTGCCCAAAAGAGAGGAATGCGCCCCGAGGCCGCGACTCTACAGCATGCGAAGACGGTATTCAGGCAGAACGCCGCACGATGCTGTCAGTTCATAGAAGCGGTCGATGGCGCGCAGGCACGCCTCGTCGAGCGCATAGTGGATGCTCTTGGTCAGGTACTCGCGGACGACGTTCGCGGGCAGGGCAAGGCGCGGTTGCCACTCGGCTACGAGGTCCTCGACATGCCGCAGGCCAGCGTCGCGCGAGGCGGTCAGGTCAGCTTCCAGTTGGTGTGGGGTGATGCCGCAGCGCTCCAGAGCGTCTGAACGCACGGCCCACACCGCTGCGACCCACGGCAGGCCGGTGCGCTCGCGCCACCAAGCGGCTACGTCGATCCACGTGCAGTCCGCATGCTCGCCCAGCGTGTCACGCCGTTCGAGCGCGAGCAGCGCGGGGTCGCCGATCAGCAGCGCGGCATCGCTGGCCTGCAGCATGGCTGAGGGGTCTGCTGGCTGCTCGTGAAATTGCGGCGTGTTGGCGTGGAAACGCTGCAGCAGCACGCGCACATACGCAGCGGAGGAGCGCGAAGCGGTGTCGGCCGCCACGGTCG
>CAZZVI010000401.1:0-2255 GCA_964657335.1 uncultured Terriglobus sp. | reverse complement strand
GTCCTCGTCGTCGGCCTCGGTAAGAGCGGCATCTCTGCCGCGCTGTACCTCCGTCTCCTGGGTGCGCGCGTGACCGTCAGCGATACGCGCACGGGCGAGGCGCTGGCCAAAGAGATCCCCGCGCTGCTGGATGCAGGCGTCATGGTCGAGACCGGCGGCCATGGCGTGCTGACCTTTCGCCGCCAGGACCTGATCGTGGTGTCGCCGGGTGTGCCGCTGTCCACGCCTGAGATCCAACAGGTGCTCGCATTGGGCGTGCCGTTGATCGGCGAGCTTGAGCTTGCGTCGCAAGGGCTGAAGGGCCACGTCATCGCGATCACCGGGTCGAACGGCAAGACGACGACAACATCGCTGGTTGGCCACATACTGCAGCAGGCGAGCGTTGAGACGAAGGTTGGCGGCAACATCGGTCTGCCAGTAGTCGATCTTGTCGGCGAGAGTACGGACGACACATGGAGCGTGCTCGAAGTGTCGAGCTTTCAACTTGAGACGATTCAAACCTTCAAACCAAACATCGCTGCGGTGTTGAATATCACGCCGGATCACCTGGATCGTCACGGAACGTTCGAGAACTACGCGGCAGCGAAGACGCGCATCACGGAGAACCAGAGCGCCGATGACTTCCTCGTACTGAACGCCGAGGACAAACCGACGCAGATGGTCGCCGCGAAGACGAGGGCGCGGATCGTCTGGTTCAGCGCGGTCCGCCGCATCAAGCAGGGTGCGTTTGTGCATGGCAATGGCGTCTACTTTCTCGCGCAGGAAGGCGGCACGCCGGAGCCGGTCATGCCGATGGGCGAAATCCCGCTGCGCGGCGCACATAACGTGGAGAACGTCTTGGCTGCGGTTGCAATGGCGCGACTCGCGGGTGTCTCCGCAGAGCAGGTGCGCGCGGGCGTCGCGAGCTTTCAAGCCGTGGAGCATCGCCTGCAGTTTGTGCGGCAGGTCCGTGGCGTGGAGTACTACAACGACTCCAAGGCGACCAACGTGGACGCCACCGCAAAGGCGCTCGCCTCATTTGCAGGCGGCGTGCGCGTGATCCTCGGCGGCAAGGACAAGGGCTCGGACTACACCGAACTGCTGCCTCTGCTGCGTGAACGCGCTGTCGCTGTGTACACGATTGGTGCGGCGGCGGAGATCATCGAGCGGCAGCTTGCGGGTGAAATCACCATGGAGCGTGCCGGGACATTGGAGCAGGCGGTGCGCCTCGCCGCAGCCGCCGCGCAGCCGGGCGAGACGGTGTTGCTCGCTCCCGCGTGCAGCAGCTTCGACCAGTTTGAGAATTACGAGCACCGCGGCCGCGTGTTTGCGGAGCTGGTGAATGCTCTCTAGTTGCAGCAACACGACCCACCACAACTCTGTCGTTTCGACCGAAGCAGACGGCTTTATCGTCCTGCGCAGTGGAGAACCCTGCTTTACTTCCGCCCGCAGCCAGAACAGCAGGTTTCTCCACTCCGCTTCGCTCCGGTCGAAATGACAGGATGGTGGTGGGGTCGAGCGCAGGCTCGGAACTAACAATTCCCGCGTCCGCTCTTCTAGCGAAAAGAGCGAACCATCATAGGTACCTTGCCGCGTTAGCAGTGCGTGGCAACGTGACGCAGGCGATACTCTGCGACTGGTATGGCAAAGCGCGTCGGTGCGGATAAGTGGTTGTTCGGAACGGTGCTGGCCCTTGTGCTCTTCGGGCTGGTCATGATCTTCTCCACCTCGGCCGTTATGGCGAAGGAGCAGTTCGGCTCGCCGTACCGCTTCGTGCTCAACCAGGCTGTCTTTGTCGTGCTCGGCATCATCGCGCTCTTCGCGCTCATGAAGGTGGATTACCGCCGCTATAACAATCCCAAGTTCGTCTTTCCCGCCATCGCGATCACGGCGTTGCTGTTGATCAGCGTGTTCTTCATGGGCGGCATGAATGGCGCGCATCGGTGGGTGCGCGTGAGCAGCCTGACGCTGCAACCGTCGGAGATGGCAAAGCCCCTGATCGTGCTGTTTCTCGCATACTTCCTGCAGAACCGCATTCACCAGATCGATGACTGGCGAGGCACGCTGCTGCGCGCGGTCGCCGTGCCTCTGCTGTTTATACTGCTGATCCTGAAGGAGCCGGACCTCGGCACGGCTCTGGTCTGCGCAGGCGTTACCGTACTGATGCTCTGGCTCGCCGGCATCCAGTGGAAGTACCTTGCCGTCGCCTTCGCCTTTGCGGCGCCAGTGTTGTATTACATGCTGTTCCACGTGAAGTTCCGGCGCGATCGCATGCT
>CAZZVI010000400.1:0-2272 GCA_964657335.1 uncultured Terriglobus sp. | reverse complement strand
AGACACGCACCGGATGGCGGAAGCCAACCGCGCCTTCTCGCACTACCGCTGGTAAGCGGTTCCGCCGTCTCTCAGGAGCAATCCGATGCCCCGCACGCACGCGATCGAGGACTACCGCAACTTCGGCATCATGGCCCACATCGATGCCGGCAAGACCACGACCACGGAGCGGATCCTCTACTACACCGGAAAGTCCCATAAGATCGGCGAGGTCCATGAGGGCGCCGCCACGATGGACTGGATGGAGCAGGAGCAGGAGCGTGGCATCACGATCACCTCCGCCGCGACCACCTGCACGTGGGACGGCATTCGCATTAACATCATCGATACCCCCGGCCACGTGGACTTCACGGCCGAGGTAGAGCGTTCGCTGCGCGTGCTTGACGGCGCCGTGGCCTGCTTCGATGCCGTTGCCGGCGTGCAGCCGCAGTCTGAGACCGTGTGGCGCCAGGCGACCAAGTACAAGGTGCCGCGCATTTGCTTCATCAACAAGATGGATAAGAACGGCGGCGACGCTGAGTACGCGACCGGCACCATCCGCGAGCGCCTCGGAGCGAACGCTGTCCTGATCCAGCTCGCCATTGGCGCGGAAGCGAAGTTCGCCGGCGTGATCGATCTCGTCGAGATGAAGGCCATCCTGTGGCACGACGAAACCATGGGCGCGAAGTACTCCGTCGAAGAGATTCCGGCAGGGCTGCTGGACAAGGCGAAGGAGTTCCGCCAGCACCTCATCGAGGCGGTTGCCGATTCTGACGACGCCGTGATGGAGAAGTATCTCGAGGGCGAGGACCCGACCGTGGATGAGCTGAAGTCCGCCATCCGCAAGGCCACCATCGGCATGAAGATCTTCCCTGTGCTGATGGGTTCGTCGTTCAAGAACAAGGGCGTGCAGACGCTGCTGGACGCGGTTGTTGATTACCTGCCCAGCCCGCTGGACATTCCGCCGATGATCGGCCATGACCCGGAAGATCCGGAGAAGGAGATCATCCGCAAGCCCGATGACAGCGAGCCGTTTTCCGCGCTTGGCTTCAAGATCATGACGGACCCGTTCGTCGGTCAGCTCATCTTCATTCGCAACTACTCGGGCACGCTCAAGACGGGCGATTCCGTGCTGAATCCGCGTACCCGCAAGACGGAGCGCATCGGTCGCCTGTTGAAGATGCATGCCAACAAGCGCGAAGAGATCACGGAGATTCTTGCCGGCGATATCTGCGCCGCGGTTGGCCTGAAGAACCTGGTTACGGGCGACACCATCTGCAGCGACAAGGCGCCGGTGGTACTTGAATCGATCGACTTCCCGGAGCCGGTCATCGAGGTTGCCGTGGAGCCGAAGACCAAGGCAGACCAGGAAAAGATGGGCATGGCGCTGGCCAAGCTCGCGCAGGAGGATCCTACGTTCCGCGTACGCACCGACCAGACCAACGGCCAGACCATCATCTCCGGCATGGGCGAGCTGCACCTTGAGATCATCGTCGATCGCATGATGCGCGAGCACAAGGTGGAAGCGAACGTCGGCAAGCCGCAGGTGAACTACCGCGAGACCATCCGCGGCAACGCCGAGGCAGAAGGCAAGTACATCCGTCAGTCGGGCGGCTCCGGTAACTACGGCCACGCGAAGATTCGTATCTCTCCCAACGAAGTGGGCAAGGGCTACGAGTTTACGAATGACACCAAGGGCGGAGCGATTCCCAAGGAGTACATCAAGCCGATCGACCAGGGCATCCAGGAAGCGATGGCAGGCGGCGTGCTCGCAGGCTTCGAGATGGTGGACGTGAAGGTGTCGCTGTATGACGGCAGCTACCACGACGTCGACTCGAACGAAATGGCATTCAAAATTGCCGGATCGATGGCGTTCAAGGAAGCGGCGCGCAAGGCAAAGCCCGTTCTGCTGGAGCCGGTGATGTCGGTCGAAGTGACCGTCCCGGAAGACTACATGGGCACCGTGATCGGCGATCTGAACAGCCGCCGCGGACGCATTGAAGGCATGGAGATGGTCGGCGGTGTGCAGGCGATCAAGGCAACGGTGCCGCTGAGCACCATGTTCGGCTACGCCACCAACCTGCGTGGATCGACCCAGGGCCGCGGTAACTTCTCGATGCAGTTCAAGCAGTACGAGGAGACCCCGCGCATGGTGTCGGAAGAGATCATTGCAAAGACCCAGGGCCGCGACACACGCGCGTAGCAGTTACGAAGTTCAGTATCGACGCAAGTCACTAGGGAGCAAGAACATGGCGAAGGAAAAGTTTGACCGCAGCAAGCCGCACGTGAACGT
>CAZZVI010000399.1:0-2290 GCA_964657335.1 uncultured Terriglobus sp. | reverse complement strand
TCGCCGGATGGCTGCTCATCAGCAGCGTGGGCAAGGCGTGAGGAGGACGCATGGCCAGCCATGCTACGACGAACAACGTAGAGCCACGCTGTTGAGGGGCTGTCAGCAGGCGATGTATTCTCTACTGGGATAGACATAATGTATTGACCTACCAACCTTAAGCAACGTGGATTACGCTGAGGGTTGGTCAACCGTTCGGCGCAGAGCCGCAATTAAGGGGGTAGGTCATGAACAAGTTTAGCAAATTTATCGGGTTGGATGTCCATAAAGCGACCATCGCCGTGTCGATCGCCGATGTCCATGATGGCGCAGTGCGTTATTTCGGGGAGATCGCGAACACCCCGGAAGCGATAGCGAAACTGGTGACGCAGTTGAGCAAGGGAGATGCGAAGCTGTCCTTCTGCTATGAGGCGGGGTGCTGCGGTTACGTGATCCAGCGCCAACTGAGCCAACTCGGGCAGGCCTGTCAGGTGGTGGCGCCGTCGCTGATTCCGAAGAAGGCGGGCGAGCGCGTCAAGACCGACCGCCGCGACAGCTTGATGCTGGCCAGATTGCTGCGTGCCGGGGAGCTCACCGGCATCTGGATTCCGGACGGGATGCAGGAAGCGCTACGCGACCTGACCCGGGCGCGCGAGGACATGAAACACTTGCAACGACAGGCCAAGCAACAGCTACTGGGTTTTCTGTTGCGACACGGTGTGAGCGGCTTCAGCGGAAAGAGCAACTGGACGCAGGCGCATTTCCGCTGGTTCGAGACGGTCAAATTTGCGCACCCGGCGCAGCAAATCGTGTTCCAGGAATATGTCGACACGATCAGCGCCGGCATCCAGCGCGTCCTGGGACTGGACCAGCACATCGAGCGCGTCGCGCAGGCGTCGGCGGTGTGGCCGATCATTGAAGCATTGATGGCGCTGCGCGGAGTGAGCTTGCTGACGGCGGCGACGATCATGGCCGAAGTGGGCGATCTGACCCGCTTCACCAATGCCTCGCAACTGATGGCGTATCTGGGGCTGGTACCGTCGGAAAGGTCGAGCGGGCCGACCACGCGCCGTGGCGGCATCACCAAGACCGGCAATGCGCATGTGCGGCGGGTCCTCGTCGAGGCGGCGTGGACCTACCGGCATCCAGCCAGAAAGACGGCGACACTGCAACGGCGGGCCGAGAAGGTATCGGAGCAGGTGCAGGACATCGCATGGAAAGCCCAGCAGCGGCTGTGCACCCGCTACTGGAGCCTCGATGCCAGGGGCAAGCTGAAAGTGCAGACATGCACCGCTATCGCCCGTGAGCTCGCCGGTTTCATCTGGGCGGTAGGTCAAGCGGTGCCGCCCATCGGCCATCGCGCCGCCCCAGTCTGACAGGAGACGATCATGCAGTGCGCTGACAGCAGAACAGGCAACGGTAGGAGAATCCTCGAAGAACCTGGGAGGCGCCTGGCGACAGGATGACCCTCGCCGATAGAGAGAGGCAGCTCCACGACGAACATATGTCATGCGGTATCGAACCCGCGTATATCAGGCTGATCAACCGTCGTTTCGCCGCCCGTTCTGCTGTCAGCGCATTGCAGCATGCAACAACAGAGAAAATGCAATCGATCCGCATGGCGCGAATACTTGCTCGTCAAAGCATGAATCCGCGGCCGCGCAGACCGGCAACACGTATCTCACGTTGAAGTTTGGCATGGGCCCTGCGGCCCATACCCCGCCACTTGGCGACCCGCCTGGGCCGTCGTGGGGCCAGGCACGCCCAAAAAGCAAACATTGAAGAAAATCATAGACAGGTCAATACATATCAGGTTCTTAATGGTAGCGGAACTTGAAAATGTCCGCTGAGCGCCGCTTGAAAGAGCGTGATTCGACACAGAACAGATACATGGCCTTGCCATACTGGCGCCACTTTTCATCAACGGAGATACCCATGAAAACATTACGCATGATGGCGGCGGCGGCGCTGCTCGGCACCGGCGGCCTGGCCATCTACTCGGCGCAGGCGCAGCCGTCGGGCGTCTCGCGCGTCGACCTGCAGCAGCACGACCTCGGCACGCCTGGACGCGAAGCCGTGCAAGCCCGCGTCGACTTCACCGAGGGCGCCGATTCGGGCAAGCACAAGCATCCGGGCGACGAGATCATCTATGTGCTTGAAGGCGTGCTCGAATACCAGGTCGAAGGCAACACGGTGCTCGACACCGAGGCCATCGAGCGCGCCGTCTATCCGTTCATGGGCGAGGGCCTCGACATCGACGCGGTCGAATCCGCGCGCGCCGCGCTCGAGAAGACCTATCACGATGCCGGCT
>CAZZVI010000398.1:0-2291 GCA_964657335.1 uncultured Terriglobus sp. | reverse complement strand
CGTAGCCACCGCGAACCACCGTGTTCGGCGTCGCCGCGTAGGACAGGCCGAAGCGCGGTGCAAGCTCGTTGTGATACGTCGTCCACGAGCGGTTGATGCCGTTCGGCTGGCCAAAGAACTGCGCTCCGCCTTTGAAGTTGAGGCCTGTTGCCGCGGCGTACGGGTTGGTGGCGTTCGGGTCGAAGTCGGCCCAGCGGTTCAGCCGCTCCTGGAAGCCGGGATCGATATCGTAGCGCAGACCCAGGTTGAGCGTGAGCTTCTTGCTCGCGCGGTAATCATCCTGCAGGTAGACCGCGTTGTAGCGCTGCGACCACGCCAGCGTGAGCTGCCGCGTGATAGACGTGCTCGTTGAGGCGCCCAGCGCGAATGCCGCGAACGCATCAAACTGCGACTGACCGGATGGCACGGTAGCCGTAGTTACAGGACCATTTGTCAACGTGGTGTCGAAGGTAAATGAACCGACACCGTTGCCGAGGCCCTGGTTGTTCTCGAGCACGAACCGGCCTTCCCAGCCCGCCGTGAACGTGTGCTTGCCACGGGTCAGGATGGCTGCCGCGGTGAGCGTGTGCGTGTAGTGGTCGAAGGCGTTGAAGCTTGACTGCAGCGCGTTCGCCGAATAGCCGGTGATGGAGGTGTACGGGATGCCAGGGACCTGCTGCTGCGACAGGAAGTTGCTCGAGAAGCCGTAATCGCCCGCGTTGAAGCCGGTGAAGTTCTGCGGGATCTGCCGGTTCTTCTGGTATGCGAATCCGTAGTTGAACTGCAGCAGCAAGGACGGCGTTGCAACGTAGGTGTGGCCGATCGCAAACAGGTAAGCCGTCAGCGCCTGGTTGATGCCGTTTGGACCGTTCAACTGGTTGAACAGATCGTTTTCGTGGTGGTTGTTGACATCGCGCGTGCCGCGGACGAAGGTACGGTTCTTCGCGGAGAAGTTGTGATCGACGCGGAAGTTATACTGCGTCGCCGTGTCGGTCAGTGCCTTGGAGTAGCTGTAGTTGTTCGTTGCACCGGCTGCATTGGGCAGCGGATAGAACGTCAGCAGCTTCGCCGCAACAGGATCGAGGGCAGCGACACCAAAGCCAGCCGGGAACGGTGTCCCGTTTGAAGCGACGCCGGCCGGCAGCAGGCTGCGGGTGAAGGTGTTCCCGGTCTGCGTGACCGCGTACGGGCTGTAGATGGGCGCGGGCGCCTCCGTAAAGATGCCGGCGCGCTGCAGCACCGTCGGCACGGTAGTCGTCACAAAGGTTGCAGTTGAGTTGCGGATGCCGTCGTAGCCAAAGGTGAAGAATGTCTTGTCCCTGCCGTTGTAGAGCTTCGGCACGAAGACCGGCCCGCCGACAAAGCCGCCGAACTGGTTGAACCGGTGCGGCAGGCGGAAGTCATGCCGCGTCGGAATGGGATACACGCCGGTGCGCTTCGTAAAGAAGTTTGCCGCGTCAAGCTGGTCGTTGCGAAAGAACTCGTAGACGTCACCGTGCAGGCCGTTGGTGCCGGTCTTGGTCACGATGTTCAGGATGCCGCCGCTCGACCTGCCGAACTGCGCGGGCGGCACGGAGGTGATGACCTTGAACTGGTCGACCACCTCGACCGAGGGCGTCAAGGGCGGCTGGCCCTGGCAGCAGACGACGATCGACACGCCGTCCAGCAGGATTTCGTTAGAACCGCCGATACCGCCGTTCGACTGAAAGTTGTTGGTCGCCGCGGCCACCACCGCTCCGCGCGCAACGCTGACACCCGCGCCGAAGCTGTTGCCCGGGACGATACCCGGCGAGAGCGCCGCAAGGCCGTAGGGGTTCCGGCCATTCAGCGGCAGATCGGAGACCTGCGTCTTGCCCACGGTAAAGTCGAGGCTCGAGTTCTCGGTGTCGAGCTGGGTGATCTGGTCGCCCTGGATGGTGATGCTCTCACCGGCGCTGCCGACCGCGAGCGCAAGATCGACACGGGCGTTCTGGTCCACGCTCAGCACCAGCGACGTGGTCGTTGCCTTGAAGCCCTGCCGTGTCACGTCCAGCTTGTAAGGGCCTGTTTGCAGCGACGCAAAGGTGTACACGCCATCACTGTTCGTCTTCCCGGTCAGCACCAGGCCGGTGTCCGTCCGGGTCAGGGTGACGGCGGTATCCGGCAGGATCGCGCCTGTGGAATCCGTCACTCGCCCGGTGATCGACCCGTTCGCCACCTGCGCGTGCGCGGAGGCTGCCGCGAGTGAAATCACCAAAGCGGCCGAAAGCAGGCAGCAGACGAAGAAGGTCATGCAAGCCGACGCCAGCAGCAGCGGACGACGGAGAAGCTGG
>CAZZVI010000397.1:0-2303 GCA_964657335.1 uncultured Terriglobus sp. | reverse complement strand
TCAGGTCGCCGCTCTGCCGCCGCAGGATGGCAAGTCTCTGCCGATTGCGCTCAGCATGTGCGCTCGTCGCGCCGGGGCGATCGATCTCCTCCGCCGTATGGAAGATCTTCAGCGACAGGATGGAGAGCCGGTCGAGGATCATCCCCGGTGTCTCGGAATGCAGGGGCGCGCTCAGGTTCGGCAGGGCCGCGCTTGACAGCGCTGCGAGCAATTCTTCATCGGCACGTTCCGCCAGGTTGTTGCGCGCCTGGTTCACGCGATCGATGCTGCGTTTGCGTTCCGCGATGACGGTGTCCGTCGCGCGGGGATCGCGCGCCGCGTCTTCCAGGTGCCAGAGGTCGAAGTTCGCGCGATGCAGCAGCAGGCGTGTGTCTTGCGCCGCGACAGGATGCTCGCCGCCGGTGTGCCACAGGGCAACAGATTGTTCGAAGCGCAAGACTTCGGCTCCTGCGTCGAGCGCTTCCGTGATTCGGGTTGCAATGGAGCCGTTGTGTAGCATGCAGTGAAGATGAGTGTACCGGTACGTGAAGCGTTTGGTGCTGCAGCGCCGGTGGTTCGGCGGGTCCTCGTCTACCGGCTCGGCAGCCTTGGCGATACGCTGATCGCACTGCCATCGTTTCACCTGATCGAGCGGGCGTTCCCGTACGCGGAGCGCCGACTGCTGACCAACGTTCCCGTTTCGGCAAAAGCGCCCGCGGCTGCGGCGGTGCTCCACGGCTCGGGTCTGATCGACAGCTATGAGCGATACACCGTCGGCACGCGCAATCCGCTGCAGTTGCTGGCGCTGGTGTGGCGCATCCGCCGCTTTCGTCCGGATGTTCTGGTGTATCTCGCCGCGGCACGCGGTCCGGCTGCGGCTCGGCGCGACGCGGCATTCTTCGGCAAGGCATGCGGCATAGGCAGGCTGATCGGCGTGCCGCTGACGGACGACATGCAGGCGAGCCGCACCGAGCCTGACGGCACCTTCGAGCCGGAAGCCTCCCGTCTGGCGCGCAACATCGCGGAGCTTGGCGATGCGGCACTGGATGATCCGAAGAGCTGGAACCTGCGACTGACACCGGCAGAGTGCGGAACGGCGGATGCCGCGCTGTCGCCGTTTGCGGGCGCGCCTTTCCTAGCCGTGAGCGTCGGCACCAAGGTGCAGGCAAAGGACTGGGGTCGCGACAACTGGCGCGCTCTGCTCGGCCGGCTCGCTGGGTTGCACCCGCGGGTTGGGCTTGCGCTCATTGGTGCGCCTGAGGAATCTGCGGCGAGCGAGTTCGCGGCAGGTGACTGGCGCGAGGTGAGTGGCAGCGGTCCGGTCGTGAATTTGTGCGGACGGTTGTCGCCGCGCGAGAGTGCCGCTGCGTTGCGCCGGGCGAAGATCTTCATCGGGCATGACAGTGGGCCGATGCACCTCGCAGCCTCGGTGGGAACACCGGCTGTGGCCATTTTCGCCGCGCGCAACAAGCCGCGTGTCTGGTTTCCGTACGGCAGACAGCATCGCGTGGTGTATCACCGCGTCGACTGCTGGGGATGCGGCCTGGAGACGTGCATCGAGCAGCGCCGCAAGTGCCTGCTGTCGATCACCGCCGATGAAGTGGTGAGCGCGGTGCGTGACGTGTTGCCGTTACCATGAGTGCCAGAGGTGCTGTGAGGATGTTGCCGGAGATGCACAAGGTCTTGGAGCTGCTGGAGGCGGGCTTCCGCACCCTGCGCGTGCTTGTGATCGGCGACGTCATGATCGACCGCTACATCGTCGGCGATGTCGAACGCATTTCACCGGAGGCGCCTGTGCCCGTACTTCGGCAGTCGGGGTCGTACTCGCGGCCGGGCGGCGCAGCCAACGTTGCGATGAACCTTTCGGGCCTTGGCTGCAGAACGACGCTTGCGGGTTTTGTCGGCAGCGACTCGTATGCCGCGGAGCTGCGCGGTCTGATGCACGAAGCCCAAATCGAAGTCTCCGCCTTGGTTGCATCGTCCTTGCCGACCATCGCGAAGACACGCGTGGTCAGCCGCACACAGCAGCTCATGCGCATCGATGTGGAGAGCCGGGAGGCATATCCACCGGAAGATTGCGCCTCATTGCAGAGCCACGCCGTGGCCGCGGTCGCTGAAGCCGATGCGGTCATCCTCTCGGACTACGCGAAGGGCGCGCTCAGCAAATCGTTGTGCCAGGCCGTGATCGCTTCGGCGCGGGCACGCGGGATCCCGGTGCTGGCCGATCCCAAGACACGCGATCTGTCGAAGTACGCAGGCGCGACCACGGTCTGCCCCAACCTGCATGAATTGAGTACGGCAACCGGCATCGACTTCCATCGCAC
>CAZZVI010000396.1:0-2306 GCA_964657335.1 uncultured Terriglobus sp. | reverse complement strand
TGCGCCAACCCTGCCGAAAGGGTTCGGCTTCCTTGCTCCGGAGGGCGAAGGCTCCAAGCTGCTTGCAGCCACCTTCGCAGATCAAAAGTTCGCTCATCGCGTTCCTCGGGGCGGCAAGTCGCTGCGCGCTTATTTCGGCGGAGCCACAGCCGATGAACTGATGGAGCACTCCGACGAGCAAATCGCATCGACCGCGTCACAGGAACTCGCAAAGGTGCTTGGGACGTTGCCGTCTGCCGCATTAACCGTGGTGCGGCGCTGGCCCGCGGCTCTGCCGCAATATCATGTGGGCCACAACGAACGCATGGCGAAGCTGCAGACGCGGGTCGACGCCATCGGCAGGCTGCACCTGCTGGGCAACGGGTATCGCGGCGTGGGTCTGCCAGACCTGATCCGCGATGCACGGGAAGCAGCGCGCCAGGCCGCGCGCTCCTAAAAGATTAGGAGCCGGAAAACAGTAAGCGTTGCAGGTGTTCCCACGGACCGCCTAGATAGCGCCACAGGTCGAGGCCGATGCCAACGCCTTCCCAGGGAACAAACCCTGCCTGCAATGCCTTCAGAGTCTCTCTCGCAACTTCCGGTGTGACCTTGTTCTGCGCTACCACGTGCGGGCGAAAGCCCTGCCGGTCCTGCTGCGAAAGCCCCTGTTCGAAGATGCTTCGCAGAGAGCGATGCAGCAGCAGCAACGCAGGCGACTCAACCGTAAACGCAGCGCCGCGACCGAGGGAGCGCACTTCGCTTACACGAATTCCAAACGCCGCCGTCAGCGCTGCGACGTGGCGCAGCGATTCGATGGTGTCATCGTCTTCCGGCAGCGTGTGAAAGAGGGTCAGGTGCGCTGGAATGCGGTTGAGCGCAGGCGGAAAGTAACGCCTGCGCTCGAATTCGAATCGCCCCTGCGAAGCCTCGTCGAGGGCAAGGGTAAGGATGCAGGACACCTTACGGCCTGCTGGCGGGAGCCTTCGGCGCTGACAGACTGGGAGCAGCGGGCGTAGGAGCAGCGCCGGCGGGCGGTGTCAGCTTCAGCTTCTCGGCATAGCTCTGGGTCAGCGTTGCAAGCTTTGGCTGCAGTTCCTTGATGCGGTCCTGCACGGTCGCCGTGGTCTTGTTTGCGACCTGCGGCATCTTGGCCACCAGCGCCTCTCCGGCGGGCGACTTGTAGAAGGCGATGATGCCGTCCAGGTCCGCATCGGTAAAGCTGTCGGAGTAGAGCTTGATGATGATCGGCCGAACCTGCTCCCAACCAACTTCTTCCGTCGTAAGCTGCTGCACCTTGCCCTGGTACTCGGTGATGGACGCAGTCTGCTCGGCGGTCGGCGAGGGCAGGTTGAATTGCTGCTTGGCAAGCTCGCCCACGCGGGTCTGCAGGTTGGTGAGCTGGTCGTGCAGGCCTGCCTCGGTCTTGGTCAACCGCAGCATCTCTTCGACCTTGGCGCGGTGGCTGGCTTCATCCGCATGCGCGAGTGGGGCGAGAGCTGCAGTGCAGAGCGACAGGACGAGCAGCGTGCTCTTGGCAGAGCGGGGAGTGCGAGGAAATTGCATGGTGTCTCCAGAAGGGAATGTCGCGGATCGCGAGAAAGGCAAGCCTCGTATTGGACGCGGCAGTCACCAGAATAGCGCGTGGCGTGGCGCGACCGGGCGTATACCCTCAACACCATGGCGTTCCTCTCCTGCGCGCAGGCACTTGTTTCCATCGCTGAAAAGATGGGCGCGCTTGCCGTCCCGCGCGCCGAGAGGGTAGCCCTTGAGGCTGCGCAGGGACTCGTTCTGGCAGAGCCGATCGTCGCCGATCGTGACCAGCCGCCCTTTCCTCGATCGACACGCGATGGCTACGCGGTATGCGCGCGGCATGCAGGCAAGCCGATGCGGCTCATCGGATCGGTTCGCGCCGGCGAGCAGTGGACCGGCGAGACCATGCAGGTGACGGAGACCATCGAGATCATGACCGGCGCCCCGGCCCCGGACGTTGCCGATGCGGTTGTCATGCTGGAACACGTGACCGTGGACGGCGACACCGTCATGGTGCAGCCGGGCCGCAACGTGACTACGGGCGAGAACATCGTTCCGCGCGGCACGGAAGCAAGCGAGGGCAGCCGGCTGCTGCGGCCGGGTGTTCGCATGGGGCCGGCGGAGATCGCGCTGGCAGCTTCCGTCGGAGCGACAGAGTTCCTCGTGTACACGAAGCCTGTCGTCGCGATCCTTTCAACGGGCGACGAACTTGTTGCGGTACACGAGCAGCCGGGACCGATGCAGATCCGCAACTCCAACTCGCACGGTCTCGCCGCGCTGGTGCAGTCGAGTGGCGG
>CAZZVI010000395.1:0-2311 GCA_964657335.1 uncultured Terriglobus sp. | reverse complement strand
TGCGATCATCCGGCGTTTTTGCCGGAGAATCTGGGGTGTTGTTCATGGATATGATTGCCGAGATCCGGCGCCGTCATCTGGTCAGCAAGGAGAGTATCAGTTCGATCGCGCGTGACCTGAAGCTGTCACGTCCGACGGTTCGCAAGCATTGCCGGACCCAGAGCGAACCGGTCTACCAACGCCACAAGCAGCCGACACCGATGCTGGGAGCGTTCCAGGAGACGCTGGAGACTTGGCTGCGAACCGAACGCCTTCTGCCCAAAGCACAGCGGCGCAGCGCACGTCGGTTGTTCGAGGGCTTGCAGGTCGAGGGGTATCGCGGTGCTTATGACAGCGTGCAGCGGTTCGTGCAGCGCTGGAAGGCCGCCAAATCCGGCCCAGCCCTGACGCAAGCCTATGTTCCGTTGGCGTTTGCCCCTGGCGAAGTCTGCCAGTTCGACTGGAGCCATGAGCACGTCGAGCTCGCAGGCGTCATGCAGACCATCAAGGTCGCGCATTTTCGCCTGACGTTCAGCCGTCAGATGTTTGTCGTGGCCTACCCCAGAGAGACCCAGGAAATGGTATTCGACGCGCACAACCGCGCCTTCGCGTTCTTCGGCGGCGTGCCACAGCGCATGGTGTATGACAATCTAAAGGCGGTTGTAGAGACGATCTTCACTGGCAAGGAACGACTGTTTAACCGCCGCTTCATGGTGCTGGCCAACCACTATCTGTTCGAGCCGATCGCCTGCACCCCGGCGGCAGGCTGGGAGAAGGGCCAGGTCGAGAACCAAGTCGGCAACATCCGCGAATGGCTGTTCACGCCGCTGGCGCGGTTCGCCAGCTTCGAGGCGTTGAACAAATGGTTGGCGACGCGCTGTCGGGAGTTGGCACAGCGCAAGCATCCGGTGACCCCGGAACAGTCGATCGCCACTTGCTTCATTACCGAGCAGCTTGCTTTACGGCGGATCACCGCACCGTTCGATGGCTATGTGGAGCATATGCTGAGGGTTTCCAGCACCTGCCTCGTGGTGTTGGACCGCAACCGCTACAGCGTTCCGGCGGTGTTTGCCGGTCGGGCCGTCTCTGTGCGCAGCACGGCGAGCGAGATCCGCGTCGTGGCCGACGGCGCAGTGATCGCTCAACACGCGCGTCGCTTCGGGCGTGATCAGTTGATCTGCGACCCCTGGCACTACCTGCCGATCCTGGAACGCAAACCCGGGGCGTTGCGCAATGGCGTGCCGTTCCGTGAATGGGAGCTGCCGATCGCGATCCAGCTTGTGCGGGATCACATCCTCAAGCAGCCAAGGGCGATCGAGCCTTCGTCGAGTTGCTAATGATGGCGCGCGATGTTGGTCTGGAGCCGCTGCAAGTGGCCTGCGAACTGGTGCTGGACGGCAACGTCGTCACTGCGTCGGTCGTGCTGAACGAGATGCGTCGGCTGATCGCGCCCGGTCAACCGATCATGCTCAACGTGCCTGACATGCTGAAGCTCCAGATCGAACCGCTCGCCGATTGCGGCCGCTACGACCATTTGCGCGAGGTCAGCCATGTCCTCCACTAATCCCGTTGGCATTGATCGGCTGGCTCAACTCAAGGCGTTGCATCTGTATGGCATGGCGACGGCTTGGAGCGAGTTGCTGGCCGAAGGGCCCCGACGGCCGGTGCAACCCGAAACGTGGCTGGATCGGCTGATCGAGGCCGAATTGGCCGATCGTCAGGTTCGCAGCTTGCGCTATCAGCTCAAGGCAGCACGCTTCCCGGTGCATCGGGATCTGACCGGGATCGATTGGACGGAAACGCCGTTGCCGCAGGCGCAGATCCAGCAACTGGCGAGCGCTGGGTTTATGGAAACGGCGCACAACTTGATCCTGGTGGGCGGAACGGGCACCGGGAAGACTCATCTAGCGACGGCCCTAGGCGTCGCCGCCGTCCATCAGGGCAAACGCGTGCGCTTCTTTAATGCCGTCGATCTGGTCAACCAGTTAGAGCGGGAAAAACAGCAGGGCAAGGCTGGAAATATCGCCCGGCAACTAGTGCCAACCGACGCCGTGATCCTCGACGAATTGGGCTATCTGCCGTTCCCAGCCTCCGGCGGCGCGTTGCTGTTCCACCTGATCAGCCAGCTCTACGAGAAGACTTCGCTGATCGTGACCACGAATTTGTCCTTTGCCGAGTGGGTGACGGTTTTTGGCGATGCCAAAATGACCACGGCCTTGCTGGATCGCATCACTCACCACTGCGATATCCTGGAAACAGGCAATGATTCGTTCCGCTTCAAACAGCGTAAGAAACAGACGAAATCGGGCTGACCAAGTGGAAACTTTTGGAC
>CAZZVI010000394.1:0-2311 GCA_964657335.1 uncultured Terriglobus sp. | reverse complement strand
GAAACAAGCACGCGATCGTGCGTGATCTCGTCGATGCGCCACGTGCTCGCGCCGAGAATAAACGTCTCGCCTTGCCGCGCTTCGAAGACCATCTCCTCGTCCAGCTCACCCACGCGAATCGGCTTCGAGCGCTCGCCCGAGAGGAAGACACCGTACAGGCCACGGTCAGGGATTGTGCCGCCGTTCAGAATCGCGATCTTCTTAACACCCTGCCGCGGCGTCAGCCAGCCTTTGGTGCGGTCCCACGTGATGCGCGGGCGAAGTTCGCCGAACTCGTCGGACGGATAGCGACCTGCAAGCATGTCGAGCACGCCATCGAAGACCTGCGTGCTGATGCCCGCATACCCGCTGCACGAACGCACAATGCCGACCAACGCGTCGTAGCTCAGGCCCGGCGCTTCATCTTCGTCGCTGCGAAACTTAGCCGCGCGGCGCGCCGCTTCCTCCGGCGGCAGCGGAGGATGCGCGATGATCGCCACGATCTGCTGCGCCAGCACGTCGAGCGCGTTACGCAGAAAGCGCGTGCTCTCCACGTGGCCCTCATGCATGGCGCGCGTGACCGCAGCGCAGGCAATCAGGTCCGCGCGGTACTTGGGAAAGATGATGCCCTTCGACGGCGCTCCCACCTGGTGGCCCGCGCGGCCGATGCGCTGCATGCCGCTCGCAACCGATGGCGGAGCTTCAATCTGGATGACAAGGTCGACCGCTCCCATGTCGATGCCAAGCTCGAGCGAAGACGTGGCGACCAGTGCACGAATGTGTCCGGCCTTGAGCAGCTCTTCAATCTCACTGCGCTGCGCGGCAGCAAGCGAGCCATGATGAGCGCGCGCGATCTGCTCGCCTGCAAGCTCGTTGATCGCGCCTGCAAGCCTCTCCGCGATGCGACGCGCGTTCACGAACAGGATGGTCGATTGATGCTGCCGGATGATCTCAAGCAGGCGCGGATGGATGCTTTGCCAGATGCTCGTTCGCTTTGGGCCTTGCGAGGCCGGACCGCTTGGCGTGTCCTGAATTTCGCCGAGCTTGGCCATGTCCTCGACCGGGACCTCGACGGAGAGCTCGAGCCGCTTGCGTGCGCCTGCGTTGACGATGGTGACGGGGCGATAGCGCACTCCGCTTACCTCGCCGGCGACGATGCTCTTAGGTGTTTCTTCGTCCAGCCCGAGCGCGGCTTCGCCGGACGCCTTTGCAGGTTCGCCTGCTCGCTCAGACGCGGGGGCTTCAGCAGCGGCGCGATCCCACGTCTCAGAAGCGAGACCATTCGATGAACTCAGAGCAGGCTGTGGGGTACCCACTTGACCCGCCTGCTCCGTACCGGACTCAGCACTGCCTTCCGCGCCGCCGAGAAACCTGGCCACCTCTTCCAGTGGGCGCTGCGTTGCGGACAGTCCGATGCGTTGGATCTTGCGCCCTGTCAGGGCTTCAAGCCGTTCCAGCGACAGCGCCATGTGCGCGCCGCGCTTGGTGGGTACAAGCGCATGAATTTCGTCAATGATGACGGTCTCGACGGTGCGGAGAGCTTCACCCGCGTTCGAGGTCAGCAGCAGGTACAGCGACTCCGGCGTGGTGATCAGGATGTCGCCGGGATGCTTGCTGAAGCGGGCACGTTCATTGGCGGGCGTGTCGCCGGTGCGGACGCTGATCTCCGGCGTGTGTACCGGGATCCCCAGGCGCTGGGCCATGTTCGCGATACCCTGAAGCGGTGAACGCAGGTTGCGCTCCACGTCTACGGCGAGCGCCTTCAGCGGTGAGATGTAGACGACGCGTACACCCACGCCTTCGGGAAGCAGGCTTGTCTTGACCTCGCGTGTCTTCTTGCCGCGAATGCGCTTTGCCGGCTTCTCGGGCACGGGCGCGGTGAAGGGGCGCGGCTGCAGCATCAGCCGGTCCAGGCACCACAGGAACGCGGTCAGCGTCTTGCCCGTGCCGGTGGGCGCGAGGATCAGCGTGGAATCGCCGCGAGCGATGGCCGGCCAGCCCTCCCGCTGCGGCTGTGTCGGGCCCTCGAAGACGGCGCGAAACCACTCCGCCGTGACGGGATGAAACAGGTTCAGAACCGCGTCACCACCTGCAATGGTGGCCGCCGGATCGACTACCTGCAGGCCTGCGGCAACCGCCACTTCGCCTGTGACTGCAGGAGAGGCCACGGCGGACTTGCGCGGCTTCTTTTTCGTGGCAGTTTCGTCGATTTGTGTCGGAGTTCTGGGCATGCAATGGCGCGTTTTGCTGCTCCGGATTGGATGCGACGCGCGCCTCTGCCGCCGCAACGCTTGCAGCCGGGGCTGTAGAGGTTTAGCCTCAGCAATCTGAT
>CAZZVI010000393.1:0-2322 GCA_964657335.1 uncultured Terriglobus sp. | reverse complement strand
GGCCTGCATCTGCAGACACTCGACATCCGCCAGCATGCCAACGTGCATGCCACAGCGGTCAAGGAGATCAGCGCGTGGCGCGAGGATGGTTCGCTGCCGTCATCCATCTCGCCCATGACCGCAGAGGTGATCGACACCTTCCGCACCGTGGCCATGGTCAAGCGCGCCGGCGACCCGCAGAGCATCCGGCAGTACGTCATCTCCGGCGCGACCGGCGCGGAAGACGTGCTGCGCACACTGTGGCTCGCACGCATCGGCGGCGTCACGCCAGAGCGCACGGAGCACGACGCAGGCCTGCTGATTGCGCCGCTGTTCGAGTCCATCGAAGACCTGCAGAACGCGCCTGCCATCTGCCGCGAGCTATGGACGTCGTCCGCGTATCAGCCGCTCCTCGAAAGTTGGGGTCGCCGGCAGGAGGTGATGCTCGGCTACTCCGATTCGAACAAGGATGGCGGCATGATTGCCTCCACGTGGGAAATATGGAAGGCGCATCGCGCGCTGCACGATGTGGCCCGCGAGTGCAATGTGAAGCTGCGGCTCTTCCACGGCCGCGGAGGCACGGTAGGCCGCGGCGGTGGGCCGACGCACCGCGCCATCTACGCCCAGCCGCTCGACAGCTTTGACGGCCAGCTCCGCATTACGGAACAGGGCGAAGTGCTCAACTTCAAATACAGCGATGTGGTGCTGGCCGAGCGCAACCTGGAACTGATGATCGCGGCATCACTCGATGCGATTGCCCGGCCCGATCTGCGCGCGTGCGGCGGATGCGATACGCACCTGACCGGCGCGGTGGATGACACATGGGTCCAGGCGATGGACCAGCTTGCGGCGTGGTCATTCGAGCGGTATCGCGCCGACATCCTCGATAATCCTGACACCTTCGACTACTTCCAGCAGGCCACGCCCGTTGCCGAGCTGGAACATGCAAAGATCGGCTCGCGACCGGCAAAGCGCAGCGGCAAGCGCTCGCTTGCGGACCTGCGCGCGATCCCGTGGGTCTTCGGATGGATGCAGTCGCGCCACAGCGTTCCCGCGTGGTACGGCGTGGGCACCGCACTGGAGCGCTACACGACCGAAGTGCCCGACGGCATGGCTCGCCTGCAGACGATGTTCCGTGACTTCCCGCTCTTCCTCGACATGCTGCGCAACATCGAGTCGGCACTGGCCAAGAGCGACTTCGGCATCGCACAGCTGTATGCCTCGCTGGTCACGGATGAGGCGCTGCGCGGGCGCGTCTATCCCATGCTCAAGGCGGAGTTCGAGCGCACGCGCAGCATCCTGCTCCGCATCACGCAGCAGACCGATCTGCTACAGGGAAATCGCGTACTCGCGCACTCCATCCGCCTGCGCAATCCCTATGTCGATCCCATGAGCTGGATTCAGGTGGAGCTACTCCGTCGCAAGCGCAGTTCCACAACGGGCGAAGAGGATGAATTAAATCGTGCAATTACTGCAACCATCAATGGGATTTCCGCCGGGCTACGTAATACTGGCTGACAACGGATAACATCACAGGTTGCTTCTGCTTCCTTGGCCTATCCGCAACGCCTTCGGGAGCCTCCCACCGTGAAGACCCTGCGACCGCGGAAGACCTGCGTTTCCATTGCCTTTTTGCTGATGTTTTGCCCGGCATTGCCCCACCTGCATGGCCAGGGAATAACCTTTCCAGGATCGTCGTCCGAACCACGTATCAGCAGCAGTGTGATAGCCGATGATGATACCGATTCGGGCAGTGGCGCCCAGGCCGCTCCAACGAGAAACCGTCATGCTTTTCTGGATTCGATTGGAATCGATATCCATATAGGCGTAAATGGTATTGGTGGTGATATCGCTCTGCCGGTGGCGCAGCACTTCAATCTTCGACTGGGCGGCCAATACTTCCAGTACTCCGATACGTTTGCCGAAGACGGCGCGAACGTCGCCGCATCGTTGCAGGTGGGCAACGGCGTTGCCGCGCTCGACTGGTATCCCTTCCACACTGGTTTTCGTATCAGCCCGCAGGTGGTCTTCGCGATTCAAACGCAGGTGCAGGCAAGCGTGATCGTGCCCGGCGGCCAGAGCATCTCGCTGGACGGTCAGGACTTCATCAGCAGCCCCACCAATCCTTTGCAGGGCAGCGGTTTCGTCAACACGCGCAAGGCCGCACCGGGTATCTCGATCGGCTGGGGCAACATCAGCCCGCGCGGCAGCAGGCGGCTCACGTTTCCTGTGGAAGCCGGGTTCTACTACATCGGCCAGCCGAACCTGCGCGTCAACTTCTCGGGGACGGCATGCGAAGCGGATCTGCCCGCCGCGGTCGGCTGCGAAGACGTGACGCAGGAC
>CAZZVI010000392.1:0-2329 GCA_964657335.1 uncultured Terriglobus sp. | reverse complement strand
TCGCCGCCGGTAGCGCGCAACGTCACACGCATGGGCTCGCGCTGCCACGCCGCGGGCGCGCACACGGGCCGGACGCGTTCTGGCTGCGGCCATGGCGCAATCACCTTCCCCAGCGCGGCACGGCGAGCGCCAATCTGCCAGACCTCCGCAGTCAAGCCGCCGCCTTTTGCCGCCGTGTGGATGCCGCAGTACGCCGCATAATCGCGATACCAGACCACGTCACTGATGCTTGAGTCGAAGTCCGGCAGGTGCAGCGCGGTGATGCGGCCGGAGACGCGATCCACCAGCAGCCATGGCCCGGGCTGCCACACCCAACGGCCGGCCTTCTCGCCCGGCAGAGCGTCGTTTACATGCAGCACGCGGCGCGTGACGAAGCTGCGGTCGGTCACGTCGTGCTGGTCGCCCGTGGTCCACTCGCGCAGCTTGCCATCTACGGTCAGCGCGCGCACGCGGAGTGTGCCAGCCTCGTCATCTTTTGCCTCGCGCGCCACATCGGCTGCGACATACGGCACGCGCCGTACCGGCCCAAGCGTGACCGTGTGCACCTTCGGAGCGGCCGGATGCGCAAGCTGCGGCAGAAGAGCAGACAGGGCAACGGCAGCGCAGGCACGCAGCATACGGGCTGAGACTAACCGCCCGGTGCACCGAACGCAATGCAGACCGCACAAGAGCGAATGTTTGTTCGCGTGTCCAGATCGGTTCCCCTCCCAATATGGAAGAGATTTCCCCGCCCGTGCGAAAATCTGCCGCGTGCGAAGCAGGTAAGATGCAGGCAGACATCTCTGCGCGATGCGTGTGCCGACGGCCCGCGCCGCGCCCGGATCTTCAAGCCGAAAGGATACGAAAAGAAGCTCATGTGGAACCCCAAAACTCCCGGCTCCGGTAATGCCACTCCCTCCACTCCCGAACCCGTCCGCCCCGCAACCCCCACCAGCACACCGCTCTACGAGCAGCCTGCAACGCGCACCGCAACGCCCGCTACTGCGGCAGCCGCAGTGGGTGAGCAGGCCACCATCGGCAAGAGCCTGATGATCAAGGGCGAGGTTACCGGTTCGGAGTCGCTGTACATCGACGGCCGCATCGAGGGCACCATCACGCTGCCGGGCAACCGCGTCACTGTGGGCCGCAACGGCCAGGTGGCCGCGAACATCTCCGCACGCGAGATCGTGGTCCTCGGCAAGGTGCGCGGAAACTGCCAGGCCAGTGACCGCATCGACATCCGCAGCGAAGGTTCGCTGACGGGCGACGTGACCGCGGCGCGCATCTCCATTGAAGACGGTGCGTTCTTCAAGGGCGGCATCGATATCCGCAAGCCGGGCGACACCAAGGCAGGCGCAGAGCAGGGCCAGCTGGTTGCTGTGGAGTCGGCTTCGTAAGAGCTTCTTCGTTCTGTAAATCATGCAAAGCCTCCGCAGAGCGGGGGCTTTGTTGTTTACAGATCATTTCAACGCGCGTTCGCTATCGCGCTATCGGATGTTCGGGTCGGAGAGCGCCTACAGCCGAATCGCGTCAGCCGCATCCGCCCCCATCCCAACATCATCCAACCCGCCATGGCTATCGATCAAATCAAGCTGGGCACGCAGGGCGCGGTCGTCTCCCGTGAGGGACTGGGCTGCATGGGCATGAGCGAGTTTTACGGCGAACGCAACGACGAGGAGTCCGCCGCGACCATCCTCCGCGCGCTCGACCTCGGCATCAACTTTTTGGACACCGCGGACGTGTACGGCTTCGGCGACAACGAAGAGCTGGTCGGCCAAACGATCAAGGCGCGTCGTGACGAGGTCTTTCTCGCCACCAAGTTCGCAAATCTGCGCGACCGGTCGAAACCGGATTACTGGGGCCTCAGCGGCAAACCTGAGTACGTAAAACGCGCTTGCGAAGCATCATTGAAACGTCTCAATCTCGATCACATCGACCTCTACTATCAGCACCGCGTCGACCCGGACACGCCCATCGAAGACACCGTGGGTGCCATGGCCGAGCTGGTGAAGGAGGGCAAGGTGAAGTACCTCGGCCTGTCCGAAGCCTCAGCCGAGACCATCCGCCGCGCACACACTGTGCACCCGATCACCGCTCTGCAGACGGAGTTCAGCCTGTGGGAGCGGCACGTGGAAGCGGAGATCCTGCCCACGCTGCGGGAACTCGGCATCGGCTTTGTGCCGTACAGTCCGCTGGGCCGCGGCTTCCTGACCGGCACCATTAACAAGGACACCGAGCTCGACAGCAAGGACTTTCGCAAGACGCGCTACCCGCGCTTCGCCGGCGACAATCTGGACAAGAACCAGATCATCGTGAACCGCATCAGCGACATCGCCGAGCGCAAGGGAAT
>CAZZVI010000391.1:0-2345 GCA_964657335.1 uncultured Terriglobus sp. | reverse complement strand
CGCCATCTTCGTGCTTGGGAGCTTCGGTGGTGGTTCCGGCCGCAGCAGCCGCACCGTCCGTCGGAGCCGCGCCCTGCTTATACATGGCTTCGGCGAGCTTGTAGCTGGCCTGCTGCAGGCGGTCGTGCGCTGCCTTCAGCTCGGTCGCTCCCGGCGTGCCCGTCAGCGTGGTCTTCGCGTCGTTGAGGGCAGTTTCTACCTCGCCGCGCTCCTCGCCGGAGATCTTGTCGCCGTTCTCACGGAACATCTTCTCCACGTTGTAGACCATGCTGTCGAGCTGGTTCCGCGCTTCGATTTCGTCGCGCTTCTCCTTGTCCTCGCCTGCGTGTGCCTCGGCTTCCTTCGCCATGCGCTCGACCTCGTCCTTGCTCAGGCCCGAAGAGCTGGTGATGGTGATCTTCTGGTCCTTGCCCGTGGCATTGTCCTTTGCCGTCACGTTCAGGATGCCGTTCGCGTCGATGTCAAAGGTGACCTCGATCTGCGGCACACCGCGCGGTGCGGGAGGAATGCCCGACAGCTTGAACTTGCCAAGCGTGCGGTTCTGCGTGGCCAGCGGACGCTCGCCCTGCAGCACGTGCACTTCCACCTCGGTCTGCGAATCGGCCGCCGTCGAGAAGGTCTCCGTCTTCTTCGTCGGGATGGTCGTGTTGCGCGGGATCATCGGCGTCGCAACCGAACCCATCGTCTCGATGGCCAGGGTCAGCGGCGTGACATCCAGCAGCAACAGATCCTTGACCTCGCCGCCGAGAACGCCACCCTGAACCGCCGCACCGATCGCGACGACTTCATCCGGGTTCACGCCCTTGTGCGGCTCCTTGCCGAACAGCTCCTTCACCAGCGCCTGCATGCGGGGCATGCGGGTCTGGCCGCCGACGAGCACCACCTCATCGACCTTGCTCGCGTCGATACCGGCGTCACTCATCGCCTGCTTGCACGGACCAACCGACTTCTGCAGCAGGTCCTCTACCAGCGACTCGAACTTGGCACGGGTCAGCTTGACCACGAGGTGCTTCGGTCCGGTCGCGTCCGCCGTGATGAACGGCAGGTTGATCTCGGTCTCCATGGTTGTGGAGAGCTCGATCTTCGCGCGCTCCGCCGCGTCTTTCAGGCGCTGCAGGGCCATTTCATTGCCCTTGCCGCGCAGATCCAGGCCTTCCTGCTTGCGGAACTCGTCGATCAGGAAGTCCACCAGGCGCTGGTCGAGATTATCGCCGCCCAGGTGCGTGTCGCCGTTGGTGGCCTTCACCTCGATGACGCCTTCGCCCACTTCCAGCACCGACACGTCGAACGTACCGCCGCCGAAGTCATAGACAACGATGGTCTCGTCCTTCTTTTTGTCGAGACCGTAAGCCAGCGCAGCCGCTGTCGGCTCGTTGACGATGCGCTTCACGTCCAGGCCGGCGATCTTGCCCGCGTCCTTGGTGGCCTGGCGCTGCGAGTCGTTGAAGTACGCCGGGACCGTGATAACGGCTTCGGTCACGGACTGGCCGAGGTAGTCTTCGGCAGCCTTCTTGAGCTTCTGCAGGATCATCGCGCTGATCTCCGGCGCGGTGTACTCCTTGCCCTGTGCCAGAACGGCCAGGTTGTCGCCCTTGCTGACGACCTTGTACGGCACCATCTTCATCTCGTCGTTCACTTCGTTCAGGCGACGGCCCATGAAGCGCTTGATGGAGTAAATGGTGTTTTCCGGGTTGGTGATGGCCTGGCGCTTCGCCACCTGACCCACCAGGCGCTCGCCGCTCTTGGTAAAGGCGACGACGGACGGCGTGGTGCGGCCACCCTCTTCATTCGGGATCACCTTCGGCTCTCCGCCTTCCATGACGGCGACGCAGCTGTTGGTGGTTCCCAAGTCGATTCCAATGATCTTGCCCATCTGTATTGCTCCTCCGGCGGCTCAGGGCCGCAAATGCGTGCTCAGAATCCTGTGACTTCAAGCCTCTCAAGCATGTTCAGGATCACATGTGAGTGACTTACTGTCAATGTATCTGATGCGGAATCTATCGCGAGGATGCAATTCAGAGCGGGCGGGCTGAAGGCCCGCGCTGTAAAAGCCTGGGCCGCAGGTCCAAGTCAAATGCGATACATGGAGCGGGCGCGCTGAAGACCCGCGTTGTAAAACCGGCAGGTCAGATGCAGTACGTCGTTCGCGGGCTGAAGGTCCGCGTTATACGAAGTCCAGGCTGCGCATAACGCGGGCTTTCAGCCCGCAACGTCTGGTCTGCCGATGACCTGGGGCTGCGCCCAGGCTGTTACAACGCGGGCCTTCAGCCCGCAATCCATCGTTCGCACGGCGACGGTGGTTGGAGGAGCTTTCTCCTCCACGGCCAGGTTGAAGGAGCTTTCTC
>CAZZVI010000390.1:0-2352 GCA_964657335.1 uncultured Terriglobus sp. | reverse complement strand
ACAAACAAAAACGGGATGACAAACAAAAGCGACAATCAACAAAAAGAGGAGCCTAGATCGCCTGCTCCTCGCGGAGCACCGTGTCATACGCCGGCAGAGTCAGAAAGTCAGTGAATCGCTCCGACCGAATCAACTCGCGCAACAGCGCAGCAGCGCGTTCGTATGCGAAGACGCCCTCGTTCGCGAAAGTGGCTCGCGCCTTCGCAAGCTCCTCATCGATGACACCGTCAATCAACCCGACCGTCACAGGGCGTCCATCGGTAAGTACCGCTCCGTGATGCACCCATTGCCACAGCTGCGCGCGGCTGATTTCGGCGGTCGCCGCGTCTTCCATCAGGTTGAACAGCGGAACGCACCCGATACCACGCAGCCACGCCTCTACGTAGCCCAGACCCACGGCAACGTTCTGCCGCAGGCCTGCCTCGGTAATGTCGCCGGTCGGAACCTGCAGCAGGTCTTCAGCGGTGACGTGGAAATCGTCCAGCTTGCGGTTGATCTGGTTGGGACCCGGCATCAGGCGGTCGAAGACCTCCATAGCCACCGGTACCAGGCCCGGATGCGCGACCCATGTGCCGTCGTGTCCGTCACCGGCCTCACGCTCTTTATCAGCACGCACCTGGCCCAGCGCACGCTCGTTCGCCTCGGGGTCACTCTTGATCGGAATGAACGCGCTCATGCCGCCCATCGCGCTGATTTCGCGGCGATGGCAGGTCTTGATCGCAAGCTTGGAGTACGAACGCATGAAGTGCGTCGCCATCGTGACCTGCCCACGATCCGGCAGCAGCATGGTCTGGTCTGCCGCGAGCTTCTTGATGAACGAGAAGATGTAGTCCCAACGCCCGCAGTTCAGGCCGGCCGAGTGGTCGCGCAGCTCGTAGAGGATCTCGTCCATCTCAAACGTCGCGAGGATCGTCTCGATCAGCACCGTGGCGCGTATCGTGCCCTGCGGCAGGCCAAGCTGCCCCTGCGCGAAGACGAAGACGTCGTTCCACAGGCGCGCCTCCAGGTGCGACTCCATCTTTGGCAGGTAGAAGTACGGTCCCGTGCCGCGTGCGCGCAGTTCCGCCGCATTGTGGAAGAAATACAGCCCAAAGTCGAAGAGACTGCCGGAGACCGGCTCGCCGTCGACCAGCATGTGCTGCTCAGGCAGATGCCAGCCCCGCGGACGCACAAAGAGGACCGCGGTCTGCTCCTTCAGCTTGTAGGCTTTGCCGGTGGTCGGGTCCTCAAAGGTGATGGTGCGGCGGACAGCATCGCGCAGATTGGCCTGGCCCTCCAGCAGGTTCGCCCACAGCGGCGTGGTGGAGTCCTCAAAGTCTGCCATGAAGACCTTCGCTCCGCTGTTCAGCGCGTTGATGACCATCTTGCGCTCGACCGGCCCGGTAATCTCGACACGACGGTCCATCAGGTCGGGAGGGATCGGCGCGCAACGCCAGTCGCTTTCTCGAACAAAAGCGGTCTCCGGCAGGAAGTCGGGCCGCGCGCCGGCATCGATGCGTTGCTGGCGTTCGATCCGCGCGGACAGCAGCTGCCTGCGCGTCCCGTCGAAGCGGCGATGCAGTTCGGCCACAAAGCGGACGGCATCATCTGTCAGGATTCCTTCTGCGGCACCGTTCCATGGTGCATGAAAGGTAACGCCTTCGATTTGCGCCATCGCTAACGTTTCTCCGACGCAAACTGCATGGAGACGCGCCCCGCGTGCCCGAAGTGAACAATCACCTCGGATCCCGCGGAGGCCCAGTTCACCCCGGTCCAACTGCCCGTGGTGATCCAGTCGCCACGCTTCAAGCCGCCGGTGCGTGCGGCGCCTTCGTTCGCCAGGTATACCAGCAGGCGGACGAGATCCGGCCCGCCGGGTGCCGAGCCCGTCTTTTCCAGGCGGACGGCGCCGTCCACAGTCAGCGTGACCGGTTCCGCTGACCAGTCAATCTCCTGCCACTGCGGGACCGCCGGACCGGCAACGAAGCCGCCGTGCATCTGCAGGTCGGCCAGCATGTTGGAGCGCGGAACGATCATGGGATCGACATACGCCGACTCCAGCAGTTCGATCGCCGGGTGGCAGCCTCCAATGGCCGCGATCACTTCCTCGCGGGAGTAGGCAGCAGAGCGAGATGGCAGGTCTACACCCATCTGAAAGGCGATCTCCGCTTCCACTCCGCGCAGCCGGTGATTTGCGCCGCGGAACAGCGAGCCGTTCTCGCCCATCCAGGCCTCAACCATGGGCGCGAAGAAGGGCGTACCTTCGGCGCCGGAAGCGCCGATTTTCCATCCGCCACGCGGGCCGAACGCCGCCGCCACGATGTCCTGCACGGCGAAGGCCTCGGCCTCATTTGCGGGAGCGAGGCTCACCGG
>CAZZVI010000389.1:0-2358 GCA_964657335.1 uncultured Terriglobus sp. | reverse complement strand
ATGACCCCGAACATCCCCGAGAACCCGCGTGGGCGCAAAACACCGAAGCGGGGCCGCAAGCAGCGCTTTGATCCGACCATCTTCGAGGAGCGCTTCAGGACCATCGAACGCGTCTTTGCCTGGGAAGACAAGTTCCGCCGTCTGCTGCTGCGCTTCGAACGCATCAGTGACGTGCACTACGCGCTAAAGACACTTGCCTATTCGATGATCAATCTGCGGCACCACTGCCAACACTAACCTCACGCCAGGCTTTGCGTAGCACCGTCGGCGCCCCGCCCAGCGTCGCTGATCGTGCTCGGCCTGTTGATACCTTCATCTTCGCATAACAAAACATATCTTCGCATTCTCAGCGCCCCATACCCAACACCGATCCGCGCCTCTGCCTTGCTCGATCCCTCTCTACCAAATCAGCGCCGAAACTCGCAACCAGTTGTTGAACAGATCGACGAGATACCGGTACACGTCGACGCCGTTTGCCTTACACGTCTCGATCAGCGAGTACAGGTTCAGGCTGGCCTTGGCACCCGCCACCGTATCGCTGAAGAGCCAGTTTTTGCGTCCAACGACAAACGGCCTGATCGAATTCTCACAGGCGTTGTTGCATATCGGCCATGTCTCGTTTTCGACGTAGCGACACAGCTTCGGCCACTGGTTGCCGAGATACCCCAGCGCCTGCCCCAGCTTACCGCCAGGCAGCGTCGTCTGCAGATGTTGATCCAGTAAAGCTTTGATCTGTCCCAGCACCACGCGGCTGTAGCGCCGGCGCAGCCGCATGCATCGCTGTGGGGCCTCGCGCGCACGCGCTTCGCCCGCATACAGCTTGCCGATCAGATGGATGAACTGCGTGGCCGGCTGATGCATCCCGTGCGCCTCCTTTGGCAAAACCTCTTGGGCTTGCACAAAGCCACGCCGCACGTGGCTCCAGCAGCCAAGGTGGATCAGCCCGTTCTTCTTCGCGATGAGATCGTACACGGGGCCGCCGTCGCTCATTAGCACGGCACCCTCGCGTATGCCGGCCCATAGCGCGTCGCCATGCGCCGCATGGTGACCGGGTGCGTAACTAAACAGTCGCACGGGTGGCCCGATCGCGTTCATCTGCACCCAGACCGCGCTTTTGGACTGCGCCGCCCGCCCGGGCTCCTTGAGCACCTGGACGTTGGTTTCGTCGCCCTGCGTCACCGCGCTGTCGAGCAGCACATCGCGCATCAGGTTGATCACCGGCTGGACTGCCTGACCCACCCGGATCACGCTGGCCGCGAGCGTGTTGCGCGAGATGTCACCGCCAAAGCGGCGCAGCAGCGCCGCGATCCGGTACAGCGGCAAGGCGTCCATGAACTTCGACAGGATGATCCACGCCAGTGCGGCTTCCGTGAACAGTCCCTTCGGGATAATGCGCAGCGGCACCGGGGCGACCTTCAGAGCGTGATCGCACCGCTTGCACGCATACTTGACCCGTTCGTGGCGAATCACGCGGATCTGCTGCGGGATGATGTCCAGCTGCTCACTGATTTCGACGCCGATCTCGACCAGCTCCGAGCCGTCGTACGGGCAGAGCAGCTGGTCCGCAGGCAATTCGTATCGAACCACCTCGCGCGGCAGCGCTGGATCGAGCGGCTTGCGTCCGCCTTTCTTCCGTTTGTGCGCGGCTACCTCAATCTCGGGCCGGTCTTCCTGCGCGGGCGTCGATGGCGTCGGCGCGAGCTGCTCCGCTTCATTGAGGAACAAGTCGCCCTGACGGGGATCGCGCTTTTTCTCGCTGCTCGCGCCGAACAGCTTGCGCATCATGACCTTCAACTGCTCTTTCACGAGGTCGCGTTCGGCCTTCGTCACACGTAGCTCGCCGCGAAGTTCGTCGCGTTCAGCACCCCACGTGGCACGCTCATCAAGCAGCGCATCACGTTCGGCGAATGCCGTATCACGCTCATCGCGCGCAGCAATGAGCGCGTTGAATTCGTCGACGGTAATCGTGAGGCGTTCGCGGGTCATGCATGCACCTTAGCGAATCACCCGCCTCAATGGGTTTACGTCATTTTGCGACCAACAGCCACCATCGCGCCGAGTCTTCACAACTCACGCGCGCGCGTAGCGACGCTCGGGGTGCTTGCGCATCGCCGCAAGATCGATACCCTCGAGTAACCAGTGAAATTGCTCGACGCTCAGCTCGACAACGTCGCCGTCGCGTGGCCAGGCAAAACGGTCAGCCTCAAGCCGTTTCATTATTAGCCAGAATCCGTTGCGCTCATAAAGCAGCAGCTTGATGCGGTCAGCACGCTTGTTCCGAAATCCGTACACCGCTCGTGCGAAGGGATCGCGCTTCAACGACTGCTCAACCAGCACTGACAAGCCGTTGATGCTCTT
>CAZZVI010000388.1:0-2364 GCA_964657335.1 uncultured Terriglobus sp. | reverse complement strand
GGCCATTGAAGGTGTCGGCACGGGACTTGCGACGCAGGACTTTACCGCGGCAGTACAAGCCGCCTCAGCACTGGTCGCGGCAACCGATGGCTACCTGACCGCCAACGCGCCGTGGAAGCTGGCGAAGGATCCCGCGCAGCGCGATCGGCTTGCAACCGTGCTGCGCACCGCGGCGAAGAGCATCCGGATCGTGACGGCGCTGCTGCATCCCGTGCTTCCCTGGTCCACAGCGCAAGTCTGGCAGCAGCTTGGCCTGGGCAGCATCGAACGCGTCGCAGAGACTGGCGAACTACGTGACCTGACCCGCGGCGGCTTTCCCGCGGACACAACGCTTGGAACACTCGCGCCGATCTTCCCACGCGCGGAAAAGGAGTTGATCACACGCATGAACGAAGCCGAACAGAAGCCCAGCATCCCCGCGGCAGACCAGCCCGAGCAGCCGCTGACGCCGATCAGCGATGGCACATTGAACGAGCCGGAGAGTTCGCCCGCAAGCGAAGCCGCCCCATCAGCGGAAGAGCCCAAAGCGACGAAGCCCGACACGCCCGAGATCACCATCGACGACTTCCTCAAGGTCGATCTTCGCGTGGCGCAGGTACTCGTCGCGGAACGCATTCCAAAGGCCGACAAGCTGCTGCGCCTGGAAGTCGATCTTGGCTATGAGAAGCGCCAGATCCTCGCTGGCATCGCGCAATTTTACGAGCCGGAGAAGCTCGTGGGACGCAAGGTGGTCATCGTCGCAAACCTCGCTCCACGCAAGCTGCGCGGCCTTGAATCGCAGGGCATGATCGTCGCCGCCTCCGTTGGCGATGGAACACCCGCGCTCGCGAGCTTCCTCGAAGACATTGAGATCGGGGCTCGCCTTCGCTGATTTGTTTGTTGCCAACCCACTTTCTTGGTTGTCACCCCAATCTCTTGTTTGTCATCCCGTAGAGCAGCGAAGGGATCTGCAGTTCGGCCCGCGTGGCTCACACCGGCCGCTGCGATCATCGAACACACATGCAGATCTCTCCGCTACGCTACGGGATGACAACCAAGTTGTGGGCTGACTCGCCTCCACGCTGACTTGCTGCACCTCTTATGCACCTCATCGATAGCCACGCCCATCTCGACTTCTCCAGCTACGCCGACGACCTTGACGCGGTGCTGACGCGCGCGCTTGAGACGGACGTGCGCACGATCCTCGCTGTCGGCATTGGCGATGGGCCGGAGACGATGCATCGCGCTCGTGACCTTGCGGAAAAGTACGCAGGCAACAGCGCCGCTCCGCGCATCGTTGCGAGCGCCGGCATTCATCCGCAGGAAGCTCATCAGGCCGATGAGGCAGCGCTCACCAGGCTGCGCGCACTGGCGGACGATCCGTTGGTGGTTGCCATCGGCGAGATCGGCCTGGACTACTACCACCTCGACAACCCGGACATCGACGTGCAGCAGGCAGCCTTCCTCGCGCAAATGGAGATCGCGCTCGCCGTGCAGAAGCCGATCCTGATCCACTGCCGCACCAGCGACCTCGCAACGCCGCAGGCGAAGGAACGCTTCGGCCCCGCAGATGCGCAGGGCGACCTTCTGCAGCTAATCGGCGAGCATTTCACACTGCGCGGCGGCACTGGCGTGATGCACTGCTTCTCCGGTTCAGCCGACGAGGCAAGGCGCGCACTCGACCTTGGCTTCTACCTGTCCTTCGCGGGCAATGTGACCTACAGCCGCTTTCCCTCGATCCGCGAAGCAGCGCAGCTTGCACCGGCAGATCGCATCCTGGTGGAGACAGACGCGCCCTTTCTCGCTCCGCAGCCGTATCGCGGCGAACGCAACGAGCCGGCCCGCACCCGTGTCACCGCCGAATTCGTCGCGGAACTCCGTGGTGTTCCGCTGGAAACGCTCGCGGAGACGACCACCGCGAACTTCCGACGGCTCTTCGGCATCCATCCGTAAGACAAGACTTCAGAAAGAGGAAGAACGTGGCAAACGACAACAGCTTCGACGTAGTCAGCAAGGTGGAACTCCAGGAAGTGAAGAACGCCATCGACCAGGCGACAAAGGAGGTCAACGCGCGGTTCGATTTGAAGAACTCCAAGTCGACCATCGCGCTTGAGGGCGATGAGGTCATCCAGCTTGCCTCGCAGGACGAGTACACCATCAAGGCAGTCACTGAGATCCTGCAGCAGAAGCTGGTGAAGCGCGGCGTCTCGCTGAAGAACCTCGAATACGAGAAGATCGAACCAGCCGCAAACAGCTCGGTTCGCCAGAAGATCAAGCTGAAGCAGGGCATCTCGTCAGACGTTGCGAAGAAGATCGTCGCAGCGATCAAGGACTCGAAGAAGAAGGCGCAGGCATCGATCCAGGGCGACGCGGTACGCGTCTCGG
>CAZZVI010000387.1:0-2375 GCA_964657335.1 uncultured Terriglobus sp. | reverse complement strand
CCGCTGACACGATCGCGCGCCGAAGCGCCCGGCGGCGTTCCAGGTTCTTTGATGCAAGAATATTACACTCAGCGTGCGTCCGAAGGTGGCCTGATTATCGCAGAAGGAACGTCGATCTCCCCGGGTGCCCGCGGCTGGCTGGGGGCTCCTGGTCTCTATTCGGACGCTCACGTCGGTGGATGGCGCAAGATAACGGATGCTGTGCACGCCAAGGGAGGATTTATGTTTGCACAGCTTTGGCACACGGGACGGTCGTCTCACGTCAGCGTCACCGAAGGGCAAGAGCCAGTCTCCGCGTCTGTTACGCCGGCATACTGGCAGGACGCTTCCAACTTGACGTCGACCCCCGCTGGTTGGCTGCAACCGTCTCCACATCGCGCGCTCGAATTGTCCGAAATAGCCGGTGTCGTCGAAGAGTTTCGGGCCGCGGCCGCCCGGGCGAAGGCTGCCGGCTTCGACGGAGTGGAACTGCATGGCGCGAATGGCTACCTGCCAGACCAGTTCCTGCAGAACGGCAGCAACAAGCGGACAGATGCCTATGGAGGATCCATGGAGCATCGGACACGGTTCATGCTCGAGGTCATCGAGGCGATGAGTTCAGTCTGGGGCCGCGACCGTGTCGCAGTGCGGATCGGACCCGACGGACATTGGAACAGCATGTCTGACAGCGAGCCTTCCGTGCTTTTTGCCTACCTGGTGGCGCGCCTGAACGAAATGTCCCTCGCGTATCTACACATCATCGAACCAAGGGTCCGCGGAAACGTGGTCGTCGCCGAAGGGCAGGCTGCAATTGCAGCGGAGCAATTGCGCGCGATCTTCACGGGCAGGATCATCGCTGCCGGCGGCTTCGAGCCGGCAAGCGCTGAGGCTATCATCCAGCAGGGTACGGCCGACCTCGTGGCGTTTGGACGCTACTTTGTCTCAAATCCGGACCTCGTGGAACGGATCAGGAATCAGTCTCCCTTGAGCGCCTATGACCGCGACACGTTCTACACGTTCGACGCACATGGCTACGTCGACTATCCCGTGTATGGCAAGCAAGCCGCGGCGGCCTGAGCATCTCCATGTCACATTCATCGGGGAACCACGCGGTGCGAAAACCCAGCCTGTTCGATCCCATTAAGCTGGGCGCGATCCAGTGTCCCAGTCGGATTATGATGGCGCCGTTGACCCGGGGACGCGCCACGCGAGATCACGTGCCCACATCGCTGATGATCGAATACTACGTCCAGAGAGCCAGCGCCGGGATGATCATCAGCGAGGCTACAGGCATCAGCCAGCAAGGCCTTGGATGGGCCTATGCGCCGGGCATATGGAGTACGGAGCAGGTCGCAGGCTGGCGCGCAGTGACCGACGCAGTACACCGCGCCGGCGGCCGGATGGTTTCGCAGCTTTGGCATATGGGCCGGGTAGTGCATCCCAGCTTCGCCGCCGAGGCGCAACCTGTGTCCGCTTCGGCAACGACAGCGCCTGGCGATGCCCACACCTATGACGGAAAGCAACCATTCGTTGAGGCTCGCGCGCTTCGGAAAGACGAGATCTCTGGTCTATTGCAAGACTATCGGCGTGCGGCGCAGAACGCGCTTGAGGCCGGGTTTGATGGTGTTCAGATTCATGGTGGCAACGGATATCTGATCGATCAATTCCTGAGAAACGGTTCCAACTACAGAACAGATGAATATGGTGGCTCGATTGAGAATCGCATTCGGTTTCTAGTGGAGGTGACGCAGGCCGTCGTCAACGCGGTCGGAGCAGACCGAACTGGCGTGCGGTTGTCGCCCAACGGTGTGCGCCAGGGCGTCAACGACAGCGACCCAGAACCTCTGTTCATTGCTGCCGCTTCGGCTTTGTCGCGCATAGAGATTGCCTATCTCGAGATGCGTGAGCCTGGACCTAGCGGGACCAATGGCATAGCAGAAGCACCTCCGGTTGCGCCGGCGGTTCGGAAGTCCTTTGCCGGTCCACTGATCCTGAACTCCGATTATAATGGCGACAGTGCGCAGGCAGCGCTAAATGCTGGGCAGGCTGACGCTATCACATTCGGCCGTGGTTTCCTGGCAAATCCCGATCTACCAAGTCGGATCAGGAGAGCGCAACCGCTCGCGCAAGACTCACCAGAAACTTGGTATACCCGCGGGCCGAACGGATACGTCGACTATCCGGAATTCGGCAAGGTCATTGGGTTACATGACCCGGACCAGACGCGCGCCGCTTAGGAGCTGGCTTTGAATGCATGTTTGCGAGCGACGCACGAGGAATTGCCGCCTTTTAAGACCTAGGAGGCTTACATGCCGCTGGTTACGTTTGATTTACTTAAAGGAAAATCCGATCAGCATCTGAAATCTATGCTCGACGCCGCGCATGAAGCTGTTCTG
>CAZZVI010000386.1:0-2378 GCA_964657335.1 uncultured Terriglobus sp. | reverse complement strand
AGAGCACCAGGAGCATCACGACGAACACGCAAAGTGAGAAGAGGGCGGCCATCCCGCCGCCCGTACAATGCAATTTACCGCTTGAGCTTCAGATAAGCGCGGCTCAGGATGGGCCGGCTATGCACCCATAATCTCGATGCAAGCCACGACGCCGGCTTGTCACGCACTTCGAGCCTGTATATGGAGTGCTCGCCGGCGTGCTCGTTGCTGACGTTCGGCGCCATCTCGCACGTGTAGAAATGGCGGAAGCCGGCTTCGCGAGCAACACGCAGGTAGTCATCGTCGAAGAAACCTTGCGGCCAGCACAAGTGATCCGACACTTCGCCCGTGCGGGCGCTGAACGCTTCGCGAGCATCGATCAGATCACGCTTGAGGCCGGCGCACTTCTCTGCGCGATTCGAAGCCACTTTGTCCCAGCGCAGATGGCTATGCGTGTGGCTGTGGAATTCGAAGGTGCCTGCACGACGCATCGCATCTATCTCGGACCATCGCAAGATCGTGCGATCGGGTTCTCCGCCTTGTATTGCGAGATCCCCTTCACGATGCCCCAGCAACTCGGGCAGCGCACCACCGGTCTGCGCGTTCGGGCGCGGTGCGCCTTCGCCGGGCCAGCTTGTCACGAGAAAGCACAGGGCAGTGAAACCGTGCTTCTCGAGGACTGGGTGCGCGTGGACCCAGTTGTCGAGATATCAGAGGTGGCCCCGGGAATTCGGACAGTCGGATAAGTGGGAAAGCTGGGCCTGAGCCGGCCATAATGGCGGGCAGAAAGGGATCCGGAAATGACGAAACGTAATCGGCGCGCTCACTCGGCAGTCTTCAAGGCGAAGGTGGCCTTGGCGGCACTGAAAGGCGACAAGACGCTGGCGGAGCTGGCACAGCAGTTTGAGATTCACCCGAATCAGGTGACGGACTGGAAAAAGCAGTTGCAAGAGCAGGCCGTCGAGGTGTTTGAGAGTGGCCGCGCGACGGCGACTGCGCCCCCAGTCGATGTCAAGGTATTGCACGCGAAGATCGGCCAGTTGGCGCTGGAGAACGATTTTTTAGAGGGCGCGCTCAGCAAGGCGGGATTGCTGAGCGTAAAGCGATGATTGATCGTGAGCACGCGTTGCCGGTGAACCGGCAGGTCCGGCTAGTGGGCATCAGTCGTTCAAGCGCCTACTATCAACCGCGTCCGGTCAGCGAGAGCGATCTGAGGACGATGCGTCGTATCGACGAGCTACACCTGGAATTTCCATTCGCGGGTGCGCGCATGCTGGTTCGTTTGTTGAAACGGGAAAGTATCCGCGCCGGACGCAAGCATGTGCGTACGTTGATGACGCTGATGGGCATCGAGGCGCTGTACTGCAAACCGAATACGAGTCGGCGCAATGCGAAACATAAAATCTGGCCGTACCTGCTACGGAACATGACGATTGACCGTGCCAATCAGGTCTGGGCACTGGATACGAGCTACATTCCGATGGCGCGCGGCTTCGTGTACCTGACGGCTGTGGTGGACTGGGCCACCCGCAAGGTGCTCGCGCACCGCGTGGCGATCACGATGGAGGCCATCCACGCGGCTGAAGTTTTGGAAGAAGCGTTAGCGAAGTACGGGCAGCCAGAGATCGTCAACACGGATCAGGGCAGCCAGTTCACCGCGACGGTCTTCACGGACGTGGTGCTCAACCGGGGCATCAAGCTCTCGATGGACGGCAAAGGTGCCTGGCGCGACAACGTCTTCGTCGAGCGCGTATGGCGCAGCGTCAAATATGAAGAGGTCTACCTGAAAGCCTACGACTCGGTCAGCCACGCCCGCCGTTCGATTGGCGATTATATGAACCTGTACAACCAGAAACGGCCCCACTCGAGTCTGGCGGATCAGACGCCGGACGAGGCATACTTCGCGATGCTGCCAGCGATAAAATTGGCAGCGTAATTACCCGGCGGATCCACTTAAAAAACCGGATTTCCTGTCCGAACGAACGGGGCCACCTCTGACATCTCGTCCAATACGATCGCCGCGAGCATGGTTCGCGTCGGTCTGGCAATACAGCCTGTGATTAACCTGATGCGCGATGCATTGCTCGATGCGGAGCTGGTCTACTGCGACGAGACGACATTCCAGGTCCTGAAGGAGAAGGGGCGTCAGCCTCAGACGAAGAGTTATCTCTGGTCGCAGATGACGGATTCAGGAAATCCGATCCGCTGCTTCACCTACACGCCCGGTCGCGGTGCGCACCTGGCTGACAAACTGTTCACGGGCATTCGTAAAGGTGCGGTCCTGATGACGGACGGCTATGAACCTTTAACGGCCTCGCCGAGCGATACCAGCTGGTTCATCTTGGATGCTGGGTTCACGCGAGACGGTATTTTGTTGAGGCCGAGGCGGTGCTGCCCAA
>CAZZVI010000385.1:0-2384 GCA_964657335.1 uncultured Terriglobus sp. | reverse complement strand
CGGACGGATTGTAGTCGGGGATCTCCGCCGCCGGGTTCGACCACTGCGCGCAGGCGGCCACGGTGAGTAGCGCGACACAGATCAAGGGGATGAGGCGCTTCATAAGGTCATTGTAAATTGGCGCTTCGAGCTCCTCATTGTTTCGCAAGTCACGTGGTCTAAGGGCTTGAACTCTTGTTAAATATTTATGCCGTAGAGGCTAATTGCGACACCTGTTTCGGTATATCTACTTAACAGGCCAAGGTCTGTTGAGGAGAAGAAATGCGACTCAGCACTAAAGGCAAGAGCGTAAGCCTGGAGGTCAGCTTCTGGTGGGTTCCACAGGGAAACACCATTCACATAGCAACAAACGATAAGGATGCTGGAGCCGACACATTCCATGTCGCCGTCACGGATGACCCGAGCAAAGCAGGGGGCCACCCATCTCTGTTTCGTGAGCTAGCAAAATGTCTCCGCAGTAAGGGAGCACCAGCACCCGAGTCTTGAGGCAAAAAAAGCCCGTATGAACGAAGATCGCTCATACGGGGGAGGCCAGTGACGCAACTTGTAGCGGCGGGATGTTCCTCAACCGTCCGCAAACTCTTGGGAGCCGATCTCTCAACGTCCCACACACAGTATGACGCAAAAGTGGGCGGCAAGTTGCCGTTTGGTATTAGAAAATGCAGATTTATTTCAAAATGTGTAGAAGTTTGTAAAGGTGAAGAGCGTTCTTAGAGAGTGCTATGTTTATTTTCAATAGCTTAGGGGATTTTATCTCGCCCATTGTCATCTGCTCCTTCCACTACCCTGTGATTCCGACCGGAGCAGGACAGCTCTATCGTCCTGCGTAGTGGAGAAACCTGCCGTTGTGCCGCCACGAACATCGGCCAGCAGGTTTCTCCACTCCGCTTCGCTCCGGTCGAAATGACAGGCTTGTGGAGGGGACGTGCTGGTAACCCCGGGCGATGACCGTGCCGATGACCTATCCCGCCGAACCGCCGGCCTTCTTGGCCCGCTTGTTCGCCGCCCACCCCGGCTTGGTGACCTGCCGCGACCTGCCGAGGGCGAGCGCGTCGGCGGGAACGTCTTCGGTAATGCAGCTGCCTGCGGCAACATAGGAACCGTCGCCGAGGGTCAAGGGCGCGACCAGGGTCGAGTCCGAGCCGACGAAGACGCCGTCGCCGATCTCCGTCTGGTGCTTGTGGACGCCGTCGTAGTTGCAGGTGATGACGCCCGCGCCGATGTTCGATCCCGCTCCGATGACCGCGTCGCCCAGGTAAGCGAGGTGGTTGGCCTTGGAACCTTCGCCGAGCGTGGTCTTCTTTGTCTCGACGAAGTTGCCGACGTGGGCCCGCGCGCCGATGCGGCTCTCCGGCCGCAGGTGCGCGTAGGGTCCAAGCTGCGCTCCGTCGCCTACCGTGGACGAGGCCAGAATGCAGCCCTGCCGTAGGAGAACGCCGTCGCCCAACGTGCAGTCTTCCACCACCGAGTACGAGCGGATGCGGCAGTTCCTGCCGACGGTCGTCCTGCCGAGGAGTTGGGTGAAGGGCTCCAGGACGGTGTCCGCGCCAATCTCCACTTCCGCGTCGATCGTGACGGTTTCGGGCCGGAAGATGGTGACGCCGGCTGCCATCAGCCGTTCGGCCGTGCGCGTGCGCAGGCTGGCGTCCAGGTGCATCATTTCGGCGATGGTGTTTGCGCCAAGCACCTCGTCGACCGAGTCGGCCGGCAGAGCGACAACGCGCTCGCCGTCATTCACCAGCATGGCGGCAACGTCAGTCAGGTAGTATTCGCCGCTGCTGTTGGCGTTCTGCAGCAGATCGAGCCGGGCGAACAGCGCGGAGGTGCGAAAGGCGTAGATACCGCTGTTGATCTCGCGCAGCCGCTCGGGCGTGGCTAGCATGTCTTCGCTGAGCGACTTCTGCTCGATGATGCCGGCAACGTCATTGCTGCCATCCTGCTTGCGCAGCACGCGGCCGTAACCGGTTGGGTCTATCGGGATGGCGGTGAGGATCGTCATGGAGGCGCCCTCACGCAGGTGCAGGTCCCGCACCGCTGCAATGGTCTGCGGACGGATGAGCGGCACATCGCCTGAAAGGACGAGCAGGTCTTCCGGCGGTTTAGTCCCGGTGGAGGCATACCAGTCGCGGACGCATTGCAACGCGTGTCCTGTACCAAGCTGCTGCGGCTGCAGGGCGAACTGAACGCCGGTGTCTGCGGCCGCGGCCTGCACCTGCTCTGCCTGATGGCCCACCACGACGACGATGCTGCTGGGGGGAACCTGCGTCTCTGCCGCGGCGATCACGTGCAGCAGCAATGCCTTGCCTCCGACGTGGTGCAGTACCTTGGGGCGGGCACTGCGCAGACGTGTGCCTCTGCCGGCGGCCATGATGACGATGCCGAAT
>CAZZVI010000384.1:0-2391 GCA_964657335.1 uncultured Terriglobus sp. | reverse complement strand
GCTGCTCATTGCGATGGCGGCTTTCCTCTGGTTGGCAGGACGCTGCGCGCTCTTCTCTGCGTTCGTGGTGCTGCTTTTGGCTGCTGCGCTGCGGTTTTGCAAGCGCGTTTGCAGCGGGTTTCCGGACTTCAGGCTACCACAGCGTGGCTTTGCATCCGGCGTTTACCGGCCCCTGTGCGGCGTCGCGATGCTCCGCGTCGTTCCCTTCCGTTACGATGGTTCCGCCGGGAAGTTAGACGATCCGTTCCGCGTTCCGCCTTCTTGGCCTCATCGGCTGCGGCCTGCGGCAAGAGGAGCAGTTCATGCAAGAGTTTCGCCGCGAGTTTCTGAGGATGGCCGGATTGAGTGTCGCCGGCGGAGCGATGAACCTGGTGCGTCCGCTCGCCGCCGGGGCGCAGCCCGGCCGCATGGCAACGGGGGTGCGCGACGTCTACTTCAACGTCCGCAGCTACGGCGCGAAGGGCGACGGCAGCAGTATCGACTCGCCCGCGATCAACGCGGCTATCGACGCTGCGGCAAACGTAGGCGGCGGAACCGTCGTGTTCCCGGCAGGCACGTACGCCAGCTACTCCATCCGCCTGAAAAGCAACATCGCGCTGTACCTGCAGCAGGGTGCGACGATTCAGGCTGCTCCAACGCGCAACGGCAGGGGTTTCGACGCGCAGGAGCCGCAGAATCCTGCAATTGAGACGTTTCAAGACTACGGTCACAACCACTGGCACAACAGCCTGATCTGGGGCGAAGACCTCCACGACATCGGCATCTTCGGTCCCGGCCTGATCTGGGGCAAGGGCCTGAGCCGCGGCGACAAGGCGGAGATGGGACTCCCTGGCAGCGCTGATCCCGGCGCCGGCAACAAGTCCATCGCGCTGAAGAACTGCCGCAACGTGATCCTCAGCGACTTCTCTATCCTCGAGGGCGGATGGTTCGGCATTCTCACCACGGGCGTCGATAACCTGACGATCGACAACCTCAAGATCGACACCAACCGCGACGGTATCGACGTGGATTGCTGCCGCAACGTCCGCATCAGCAACTGCACCGTCAACTCGCCGATGGACGACGGTATTTGCCCGAAATCCAGCTTCTCGCTGGGCTACGCGCGTCCGACGGAGAACGTCACCATCACCGGCTGCTACGTGACTGGCGGCTACCAGGTCGGCACCGTGCTGGACGGCACATGGAAGCCGCACGTGAATCCCGCGCGCTTCTTTGGGCACGGCCGCATCAAGTGTGGAACGGAATCTAATGGTGGCTTCCTGCGCATCACGATCTCCGACTGCATCTTTGACAAGTGCCGTGGATTCGCGCTGGAGACCGCCGACGGAGCGCGGCTGGAGGATGTCACCTTCACCGGCATCACCATGCGTGGTGTGCGCGGCGCCCCATTGTTCCTGCGGCTGCAATCACGCATGCGTGGACCGAAGGACGCAGTTCCCGGCACGCTCAAGCGCATCCTCATGAGCAACATCACCAGCACCGAAGCCGATCCGATGCCGTCGATCATCGCGGGTATTCCAGGCCACAACATCGAGGACATCAAGCTGAGCGACTGCTACTTCGGCAGCACCGGCTACGGCAAGGTGACACCCGCGACGCCGGCAACCGGAGCGACCACGCCAGTCGCGCGCACCGGCTTCGGCGAGGCGCTGCCCGGCCTGGCGAACAGCGCATCAGCCATTCCACCTGAGGTGGAGACCGGCTATCCCGAACCGAGCATGTTCGGCGACCTGAACGCGAGCGGCCTGTTCGCGCGGCACGTCCGCAACCTCGAACTCACCAACATCGAGTTCGCCACCGACACCGCCGACTCGCGGCCTGCGTGCTGGCTGGTCGATGTCGACGGAGCCGACCTCTTCCGCCTGAAGCTGCCGCATCGCGCCCAGGCCGGGCAGTTCCTGCTGCACAACGTGCGCGACTTCCGCGTCTTCGGCTGCCAGCACTACAAGGACACGTCGCTCACCGGCGTTGAAGACCAGTTGGTGTAACTACTGCTTCACGGCAATGGCAGAGATCTCGATCTTGGCCCCGCCGATCAGGCCGGCCACCTGCACGGTAGCGCGCGCGGGCTTGGGGCTCGGCACCAGCTTCTTGTAGACCTCGTTCATCTTGGGCACATCGTTCAAGTCGGTGATGAAGACGGTCACGTTTACCAGGTCGGTCATCTGAAAACCGGCCTTCTCGACGATCTTCTGGATAGCGGCAATGGTGTTGGCCGTCTGGTCCTCAATGCTGACGCCGTTCAGCTTGCCGTTCGCAGGCCCCTGCTGCCCGGCCACATAGAGCGTGGTGCCTGCAACGACACCATTCGAAAACGGGGCGTTCGGGTTGAAGTCGATCGCCTTGTTCTGCGCATGCAGCGCAGGAGCGGCAAATAGAAGAGCAGAAGCG
>CAZZVI010000383.1:0-2399 GCA_964657335.1 uncultured Terriglobus sp. | reverse complement strand
CGGAGCGAAGCGGAGTGGAGAAACCTGCTTCTTCAGCGGGCGGCAAGCCCGAGCGCGGCCTCGCCATGGCGCTCGCGGGCAACGGCCGCTGGTGCTATCTCGATCCCAAGCTTGGTGCGATGCACGCCGTCGCCGAAGCCGCCCGCAAGGTTGCCTGCACCGGCGCAACGCCTGTGGCCGCCACCAACTGCCTGAACTTCGGCAACCCCATGAAGCCGGAGATCATGGCGCAACTCTCGCAGGCGATCGACGGCATCAGCGAAGCCTGCACCGCGCTCGGCACGCCTATCACAGGCGGCAACGTCTCGCTCTACAACGAGACGAAGGGCGAGGGGATTTATCCCACGCCGGTGCTCGGAGTTGTCGGCATTCTGGATGATGTGACAAAGGCTGTGCCGAGCGGCTTTCAACAGGAAGGTGATGCGGTGTTGATCGTCTTCTCGTCGCCCGCTGACGGCAAGCCGGAGCCGGTCGCGCCGCCGTCGCGCATGGGCACGACCGAGTACGCACGCGTCATCTTCGGGGAGACATGGGGCACCGTGAAGGCGATCGATTTGCCTGCGGCGGCGCGTACACAAACCTTCCTCTCCGCTGCCGCGGAAGCGAGACTGCTGCGGTCGGCAAGTGATATTGGCAGTGGCGGCTTGCCCGTGGCGCTGGCACGAAACGCTATGGTGAACAACGTCGGTGTTCGCATAGATTTTCCGGGTGAGCAGCCTGAACCCGTGTCGCTTGCCGATTCGTTTCTGGAAGATGGTTTCCTCCTCGTGACGTGTTCCCAGGAGAACGTCGTCAGTTTGCAATCGCTCGCGCAGAGCCATGGACTGATGACCTTCCAGCTCGGGATCACAGGCGGTGATCGGCTGACGGCAACTGCAAAAGACGGAGCATTCCTGGACGCATCGCTTGACGAGTTGCGGTCCGCGTTCGCCGGGCGGTTGGAAGAGCAACTCGAAGCAGAGGTGGTACTCGCATGAGCGAAGCCCTTCTCGATCAACTCATCCCTTCCGATCTGTCATCCCGTAGCGAAGCGGAGGGACCTGCATGTGTGCCTGGACCCAACAGTCTTGCCGTTATAGGCCAACAAGCAGGTCCCTCCGTTGCACTGCGGGATAACAAGCAAGAAAGCCTGATAGCAGAAGTCGAACGGTACGAAGACCACGAAGCAGATGACCACTTCGATAAACTCCGCGAAGAGTGCGGCGTGATGGCGATTTATAACCACCCCGATGCGGCGCGATTGACGTATTGGGGGCTGTACTCGTTGCAGCACCGCGGGCAGGAGAGTGGCGGCATTGCGACGGCCGATGGCGAGGAGATTCTTGACCTGAAGGGCATGGGCCTCGTCAGCGAGATCTTTACCGATCCCGTGCTGGCGAAGCTGCCGGGGCATCTTGCGATTGGGCATACCCGCTACTCGACGACGGGTGATTCGGCGCTGCTCAATGCGCAGCCCATCAAGGTGGAATCGACCAAGGGCCTGATCGCCATTGCGCACAACGGCAACCTGGTGAACCTCGGCACCGCACGCGAGCGGCTGGAGCGTGATGGCGCCATCTTTCAGACCACTTCGGACTCCGAGATCATCATTCAGCTGATTGCGCACTCGAAGCACAGCATGCTGGTCGATTGCATTGCCGATTCGCTTGGCCAGATTGACGGCGCGTTTTCCATCGTCATGATGACGCGCAACCGGATTTTTGCCGCGCGCGATCCGCATGGCTTCCGGCCGCTGTCGATGGGCCGCATCGCCGGTGTGGACGGCGCTCCGGACACCTTCGTCTTCGCCAGCGAGACATGCGCGTTCGACCTGTTGCACGCGAAGTACGAGCGTGATGTCGAGCCCGGCGAACTCGTGATGGTGAGTGAAGATGGCGTGACCTCGCGCTACTTCAATCGCGATGTGAAGGAATCGAGCTGCATCTTCGAGCATGTCTATTTTGCGCGGCCCGATTCGAAGATCTTCGGCCGCTGGGTGCAGACCAGCCGCGAAGAGATGGGCCGCACCCTTGCGCGCGAGAGCGGCGTACCCGCCGACCTGATCGTGCCGGTCCCTGACAGCGGTGTGACCGCGGCCATCGGCTATGCGAGCGAGAGCGGCATCCCGTTTAACTTCGGACTGATTCGCAATCACTATGTGGGCCGCACCTTCATTCAGCCGGAGCAGCGTGTGCGCGACTTCGGTGTCCGCATGAAGCTGAACCCGGTGCGCTCGCTGCTCGAGGGCAAGCGCGTCATCCTGATCGACGACTCGATCATCCGCGGCACCACGTCGCGCAAGATTGTCCGCATGGTGCGCGCGGCGGGAGCGGCAGAGATTCACGTGCGCATCTCGTGTCCGCCGACGATCTCGCCCTGCTTCTACGGCGTAGACACGCCCAGCACACGAGACCTGATCG
>CAZZVI010000382.1:0-2403 GCA_964657335.1 uncultured Terriglobus sp. | reverse complement strand
AGAGGGGCTTGACAAGAAATCCCTCACCCTGACTCTTCAAGGGAGTTCTGCCATGGCGAGGGTGTTCCCTGTCCGGCTGGCCGGAGGTGCGGCTGGCTGGTCCGGGGTCTTCGCTGGATGGGCCTGCGGGATTGTGTCGTCCGTCGTTTCGCCGGGCGCGCGAAGCGATGGGGCCTTCGCTGGGGTTGGATCGTCGTCCGCCTTGCGCCGAGTTGCGGTGTCGCCCATTGGAATCTCATGCGTGAGTGCAGGATCGCGATAGGCGGCGAGCTCGTCGTGATCGTGGATTTCCAGCGGCTTGCCCAGGGCGGCGAGCTTCATCAGGATGACGCGGTCCCCGCGGAAGCGCACAAAGCGAATGGACTGCGGCGTGTGCCCGTAGATCCACTCCTCGAAGACCTCGCCGCTGGTGCCGTCGGTCGCGCGTTCGCGCAGCTTGCTCTCCGGCTGGCCCAGGCTCGCGAGCACCATGCGGCGGTTCATGCCGACCATCACCTCGTGCTCGTTGATGGCTTTCTTGATCGGCTCGGGCAGCGTATCGGCGTATGCTTCCTCGGCATTCTTCAGACCGAAATCGAGCAGCGGCTCCAGCAGCGCCTTCAACTCGGAGGCTGAGACGCGCGGCGTTGCACCTTCAAAGAGGAGCGTGATGCGGGTTCCGGTAGGACTCTCACCCACCTGGCCGTCACCTGCCAGAGGCATGTTGTTGATGGAGATGTGGCGCAGATACCGATGCGGCAGGTATGGGCCGCCGTTCACGTCGACGTAGATGCGGTCGGACAGGACGGAAATGTCGGTCACCATGACGCGGTCACCCGCTGCCACCGATTCGCCCTGCTTGTACATGCGCTTCTTCAGGGTTTCGCTGTCAACGGTCAGCCGTCCGTTGGCGTGCAGGACTAGCCCGGGAGCTCCCAGCGGCAGCGCGCGATGGGCAAAGCCCTGCTCCATCAGCAGCATTCGAACCAGCTCGCGGCGGCCGTTCGCATCCATGGGCTCGTGGGTGTACTCCACGCGAGTCGGCTTGAAGTCCAGCAGAGGATCGCCGATGGCGGTGTCGGCCCCAACGACGAACACATCACGCTGCGGCGTGGGGCCAGCGGTCTGGCCGAAGGCGGGCGCGGCACAGCACACCATCGCAAAGACAGCAGGGACAGCGGACATGGTTTTTAGGTGCATGGGTCGGGTCTCCCAGTGCTCGCAATGTAGTCCCAAAACCAGAGGGAATGCAAGGCGGTGCGCCCTGCGATGTTCATCGCATCGCAGCTAGTGTCCCGGATCGGGCGGAAGCGGGCTTGCCGGCGATATCGGCACCCCACCGATCTGGACCAGAGGCGCAGCGGCCGCGGCGCGCTTCTCTTCCCGCAGGTGCTCGGCGGGCGGGGCAACATCCATCGGATACCCCGCAGCCGCAATGGGCTGATAGGTGTAGTGCCAGGCGTAGTCCCGTGTGAGGCGGAAGAGCACCACGAGCGCCGCCAGCACGACGAGCGCTGCGAAGCCGGATGTCTCCGGCCCGAACGCTCCGCCGGTCAGCCCGAGCGGACCACCAATCTGGCTCTGCGCCACACCGCTTGTGAATGGTGTGTAAGGCGAGGTCGCGCCAAAGAGCAGCTGCAGGCTCAGCGTCCATCCTACCTGGATGCCGAGCGGCAGCCACGCGGCGCGGGTGCGCAGAAATGCCGCGCTGAACAGTGCCGCAGCGAGTGCGGAGAACAGCAGGTTGCGCCCCGGTTGGGGCTGACCGAGGAAGACCATCAAAGCCGCGACGAAGATCGTTGCAGCTGCCGTCCATCCTGGCCCCGCGATACGCAGCAGCAGGCGCGCGGGCAGACCGGCAACGATCATCTGGACGTTCAGGGCGAACAGCGCGAGCACAAGCGCGCTCTTCAGCGTAAGGACGATCGACGCCGCATCGAACGAAACGGCGAGGTGAAAGTTCCCCGTCAGAACGGCAGGCAGCACAAGCACAAGCGCAATCGCCCATCCCAGGGCGAGTCCCAGGCCGGACTCGCGATCGCTTCCCGGTCTGCGCACGAAGCCCAGGCTGCTCAGGGGACGAAGATCAGGAATAGCGGCTTTCGCCAGGGTGTAAAAGCCGGCGAAGAGCAGGATCGCGATCACTGCCTGCTGCACAAGGTCGGCGTAGACAGCAGGCGCGTGAAAGGCTAAAAGTCGCCCGGCCGTTAGGCAGACAGCTACCCAGATCGACGCCGCGACGAAGAGCAGCGAGGGCTTGGAAGTGGTCGCCGCTGTGGGCACAGGCGAACTCATGCGCTTGCTTTCTCCCGAACCGTCACGCTAAGCCGTGGTGTAGAACTGGGCTACATTGCGGAACTTACGGTAGCGGAGTTCAAGCAGCGCATCCATGTTTTGCGACTTGAGCTCGTGGTAGTGGTATTT
>CAZZVI010000381.1:0-2420 GCA_964657335.1 uncultured Terriglobus sp. | reverse complement strand
GGCGTGTAACCGTCGATCTGCTTCGTCGCGGCATCTCCGCCCATCTTTGCGAGTTCCTTGTGCAGGGCCATATACGCGACCTGCAGGCCGCCGTTGTCCGCGGTGTTCTCGCCGAGGGTCAATTTGCCGTTTAGAGCCGCGCCGGGAACGGGCTCGAACGAGCCGTACTCCTTCACCTCGCAGTCGGTGCGCTTTTCAAACTCTGCTTTGTCGGCTGCCGTCCACCACAGGCGGACGTTGCCCTGCGGATCGTACTGGCTGCCTTCATCGTCGAAGCCATGCGTCATCTCGTGGCCGATGACGACGCCGATGGCGCCGAAGTTGACCGCGGGATCGATCTTGAAGTCATAGAACGGTGGCTGCAGAATGCCGGCGGGGAAGTTGATGTCGTTCATCGCCGGGTTGTAGTACGCGTTGACGGTGGGCGGTGTCATGCCCCATTCCTTTTCGTCGACCGGCTTGCCGATCTTGTTGAGGTCGCGGCGGTCGTTGAAGACGGCGACCCGCTCGGCGTTGCCGACGCGATCATCGCGCTTCACCGTGATGGAGCTGTAATCGCGCCACGTCTCGGGATAGCCGATCTTGTCGCGGAAGGCGGCCAGCTTCTTCTGCGCTTCCACCTTCGTTGCCGGGCTCATCCACTGCAGGCTGTTGATGTCGTCGCCCAGCGCCGCTTCCAGCTGGTGCACCAGCTCCTGCATGTTGGCCTTGGCCGCGGGAGTAAAGTTCTTCGCGACCCAGTCCTGTCCAACCGCTTCGCCCAGGGCGCGGTCGGTGCTCTGCGTGCAGCGCTTCCAGCGCGGCGCCTGCTCCTTCTGGCCGGTCAGAATCGCCGTGAAGGCAAAGTTCTCGTCGTCAAAGGCCTTGGACAGGTTGCCGGCCTCGGCGTGCACGATATGCCAGCGCAGGTAGCTCTTCAGGTCGGCGATGGGCGTGCTATGAATCTGCGCGCTCAGTGTCTCGAAGAACTTTGGCGTTGCTACGTTCAGCGTGTTGACCGGAACGTGGATGCTGCTGAAGTAGTCGCTCCACTTGTACTCCGGCGAGAGCGCCTGCAGCTCGGCCAAGGTCTTGATGTGGTAGATGTTGGCCGGTTCGCGCAGTTCGACCCGGGGCAGCGAGCCCTCCGCGAGGGCGGTTTCAATGCGAAGGACAGCCTGCGCTTCGGCCGCGGCCTGCTCCGGCGTGTCGCCCAGCAGGGTGAACATCTTCGTGACGTGCGCGACGTACTTGTCGCGGATGCCGCTCATGCGCGCATCCTTCTGCAGGTAATAGTCACGGTCAGGCAGCGAAAGGCCGCTCTGAAACAGGCCCGGAATCTGCTTTGTGCTGTCTTTCTGGTCCTGCTCCGAGCCGAAGCCGTAGAAGAACGCGGCGCCGTCCTTGTCTTCCATCGTGCCCACCAGCTTTGCGAGCTGCGCCTTGTCTTTGAGCGCATCGATTTCCGCGAGCATGGGCTGGATCGGCTTGGCGCCAAGCTGGTTCGCCAGGTCGTCGTTCATGCAGGCGGCAAAGTAGTTGCCGTATTTCACCTGCAGCGGCGACGCCGGCTTGTCGGCTGCCTGCTGCAGCAGGGCGTAGACGGTGTACAGGTTGTGCTCGCCCAGCTCGTCGAAGCGGCCCCAGCGGGTCTTGTCCGCGGGTATGGGGTTGTTCTTGCGCCAGTTACCGCAGGCGTACTGGTAGAAGTCGTTGCAGGGATTGACGGTCTTGTCGATGGCGGTGATGTCCATCGAGATGCCGCCCTTCGGAACGGTGATGGAGGGCTGCTGGCCGTCAAGCGCCAACGTCATCTGTTGCGCACCGGCAGTAGCGGCAATCGCCAGCGCGGCAACGCCGGCGGAACAAAGCGTGGAGCGTAGGGACGGGGTCATAGACATCCTGTAAGGAAGTTTTAGGGTGTTTCTCCACCCACTACTGTAGTCGATAGCGGCATACGTTTAAAAGGCGTTTTCATGGCATCCCAAAGAGCAGGAGAAACCATGAGCGCGAATGTAGAGCACGGCCCCAGCAGCACCACCGAGATCAATCCGAAGGTCTCATCAGACATTCATTACTGGAGCAAGGAGTTCGGCGTGACCGGCGAGGTGCTGCACGAAGCGATCCGCGTGCACGGCACGCATGTCGTCAAAGTGAAGGCCGCGCTGGCGGCGAAGCACGATGTGACCAGCCCGCAGCATGACAAAGCCGGCGCGTGATGTTTGGAGATCACGTGGGTGCCCCACATCTCGCTTTGAGATGTGGGATTTCGTAACACCGCATTGAGCCTTGGCGAAGTCCCATGTCTCAGACACGAGACATGGGGCACCCTCACTGCAGCCCACGACCGCGGTTGGAACGCTTACTCCACATGGTAATTCGGAGCTTCGCGCGTGATGATAACGTCGTGGACGTGCGATTCGCGGAGGCCTGCGCCGCTG
>CAZZVI010000380.1:0-2422 GCA_964657335.1 uncultured Terriglobus sp. | reverse complement strand
GTGGACGATGCGATTGTTGTGATGGAGAACATCGCGCGCCATCTGGAAGAGGGCCTGTCCGCGTTCGATGCCGCGCTGCTCGGCGCGCAGGAGATCGGCTTCACCGTGTTGTCAATCAGCATCTCGCTCATCGCGGTCTTCATCCCGCTGCTGATGATGGGCGGCATCGTGGGCCGGCTGTTCCGCGAGTTTGCGGTGACGCTGTCCACTGCCATCTTCGTGTCCATGCTCATCTCGCTCGCAACGACGCCCATGATGTGTGCGTACCTGCTGAAGAGCGAGAAGGATGTAAAGCACGGCTGGTTCTACAACACCACGGAGAAGTTCTTCGACTGGATTCTGCGTATTTACCGCGGCAGCCTGCATTGGTCGCTGGAGAACTCCGGGCTGATGCTGGTCGTGCTTGCACTCACCATCGCTTTGAATGTCGTCATCATCGTCCGCATTCCTAAAGGCTTTTTTCCGCAGCAGGACACGGGCGCGCTGGCGGGTGCCGCACGCGGGCCGCAGGACGCTTCGTTCAACGTGATGAACGATTCCATTCAGAAGATCCAGAAGGTCATCGGCGAAGACCCGGCGGTGCAGAACGTAATCGGCTTTACCGGCGGCCAGGGCGCGACGAATACCGGCAACGTCTTCATCTCGCTCAAGCCCCTTGGAAAGGGTGCCGGACAGCGCATGACAAGCGCGGCGGATGTGATCAATCGCCTGCGGCCGAAGCTGAATCGCCTGCCTGTTGCATCGGCGTTTCTTCAGGCGCAGCAGGACATCCGCATCGGCGGCCGCTCCAGCAATGCCATGTACCAGTACACGCTGGAGGCGGATAGCGTCGATGATCTGCAGACGTATGGACCGAAGATCCTCGAGAAGATGCAGCACCTGCCAGGCTTTCAGGATGTCAGCTCCGATCAGCAGATGGGCGGCCTGGATGAGCGGATTAACTTCGATCGCATATCCGCGGCAAGGCTTGGGCAGACCGCGCAATCCATCGACAGCGCGTTGTATGCAGAGTTTGGCCAGTCAGAGGTCTCGCTGATCTACACGCAACTCAACCAGTACTATGTCGTGCTGGAGGCAGCGCCGCAGTACTGGCAGCGACCTGACGGGCTGAACACGGTGTACTTTCATAACACGGGATCATCATCGCCTACTGCCACCGGCAGCACGCCGCTCACATCGTTCAGCAAGGCGACATCCGGTACAACGCCACTTGCTCTCAACCACACGAGCCTGTTTCCGTCGGTCACGGTGTCGTTCAATCTTGCGCCGGGGCTTTCGCTCAGCGACGCGACAGAAGCGATCGCGGGCGTGAAGCAGGAACTGAATCTTCCTTCCACCATCCAGGGCTTTTTCTCCGGCACGCTTGAGGCGTATCAGCAGTCCCTTGGCTCGGAGCCGTACCTGATCGGCACGGCCATCCTCGCGGTCTACATCGTGCTTGGCATCCTGTACGAGAGCCTGGTGCACCCCATCACCATTCTCTCGACGCTGCCCTCGGCCAGCGTTGGAGCAATGCTTGCGCTGATGCTCTTCCATGTCGATCTCAATGTCATCTCCATCATCGGCATCGTGCTGCTGATCGGCATCGTGAAGAAGAACGCCATCATGATGATCGACTTCGCGTTGCAGGCCGAACGCGAACAGGGCATGGACACGGAAGCCGCCATCTTTGAAGCCTGCATGCTCCGCTTCCGCCCCATCCTGATGACCACCATGGCCGCACTGTTTGGTGCGCTGCCGCTGGCGTTCGGTACAGGCACCGGGTCGGAGCTGCGCAGGCCGCTCGGCATCACCATCGTGGGCGGCCTGATCGTCAGCCAGATGCTCACCCTCTACACAACGCCGGTCGTGTATCTCACGCTCGATCGCCTTCGTCTTCGCATTACCGGGAAAGATCGCGAAGAGCACGCACCGCATGCAGCAGTTCCGTCGGAGGCTCACGGATGAAGACACGTCTTCGCACACTTTCGTTTTCACTGCTCGGCTCGAGCTTTGCGTTGCTTACAGGCTGCCGCGTCGGACCGCACTACATTACGCCGACGGCCCTGCCGGCGCCTCCACCTGCGCAGTACAAAGAGGCCGCTGCGCCCGCACAGGCAGGCTCGGGCGAATGGAAGCCCGCACAACCGGGTGACGCCATGCTGCGCGGCAAGTGGTGGCTCATCTACAACGACCCGCAACTGAATGATCTGGAAGACAAGCTCAACATCAACAACCAGAACATCAAGCAGTACTTCGAGAACTTCATGGAAGCGCGGACCCTCATCGCGCAGGCTCGTTCGCAGCTCTTCCCAACGCTGTCGGTGGCTCCCGGCTTTCAGCGCTCGCGTTCGTCGTCGAACATCTCGCGCGGCACGGGCACCACCAACAGCGGCGGCACAACGACAGGCACTACGGGCACCGGAACCACAGGCACGGGAAC
>CAZZVI010000379.1:0-2450 GCA_964657335.1 uncultured Terriglobus sp. | reverse complement strand
CGAAGGCGGACGCACCGTCGGCGCAGGAACGATCACGGAGATCATCAAGTAAGGCGAGCGGAAGCTCGACTGACGCAGGTTCGGGCTTCAGCCCGAACGCTTTGATGAAGTCAAAGTAACAGCAAGGGTCGCATCGAGAGATGCGGCCCTTTTTGCCGCTTGTGAGTTCCCAGCTTTTTTAATTGATCCGTGCGCCCAAAGGATTGCTAGAACAATCCTGATTCCACGAGCCTTGCGGAACTTCCGCATCAAGTCTCGCGTATTTGCTGTCATTCCGGCACTCTTGCACACTTGAGAGGTCGTACCTGCATGCGACTCCCGCTCCTGATCCTTCATATCCTCGGCGGAACGCTGAGCCTGATCGCCGGGACGGTGGCGATGGTCGCGCGTAAAGGGGAACGTGCGCATCGTGTTTCGGGAAACGTCTTCACGCTGGCCATGCTAACCCTTGCCACGAGCGGTTTCTGCCTTGCCGTGCTCAAGTCCCAGATTGCGAACATCATGGCCGCTGTTTTGACCTTCTATCTTGTTGGAAGCGCCTGGCTCGCCGGGCGGCGCAGAGGCGGTAGCGGCCTCCTTGATTGGACTGGCTTTCTCCTCTGCCTGGCCTCACTGGCTGGCGTACTTACGCTTGCTATCCGTGCGCTCCACACGGCCACCCACACCTACAAAGGCTTGCCTGCCGCTATGGGTTTTCTCTTTAGCGGCATTCTTCTGCTCGCAGCGGCTGGGGATGTCCGCATGTTTGTTCGCAACGGTATCGCCGGACGTCCTCGCATCGTGCGGCATCTTTGGCGAATGTGCGTGGCGTTGTTCATTGCAACCGGATCTTTCTTCCTCGGTCAGCCGCAGATATTTCCTCGCGCTCTTCGCGGTTCGGTCTACCTCATCGTTCCCGCACTGCTTCCGTTTCCCCTGCTGGTGTTCTGGCTCATTCGCGTCCGTTTCCGGAACGCTTTCAGCCTGCGGCCGCAGATTGCCTCCGTGCGTCCGGTCGTGGCTCGTACCGACTTCCGTGCTTGAAAGAAATCGGCTATCATAAGTTGTTCGCCCGGCCTGCGGTTTCGTGGTGTCTGAGGGCTTTGTGGGGCGCGAGCCCTGAAGTACAGGGGCGTAAGCTCAACGGTTAAACTGTCGGTCTCCAAAACCGAACTTCTCGGTTCGAATCCGAGCGCCCCTGCCAGTTCCAGGTTTTGCAATGAAGTGAAAGCCGAAGGCGCGTTGCGGCGTGTCTGAAGCAAAGAAGAGAGTTTGAGGCGAAGCATGGCCAAAGCAATTGCAGTAGCGGAAGACACGGGCATCGGCAAGGCCAAGGGGCAGGTCGAGCGGCTGACTACCTTTCTTGGCGACGTGCGCAGCGAAATGCGCAAGGTCTCTACGCCCAGCAAGACGGAGACGCGCACCACGACGGCAGTCGTCATCGTGACGGTGTTTGCGTTTGCGGCATATTTCTGGGCCGTCGATTACGGCATCAACCACACGCTCAACTCGCTCATCACGAAGCTGACGCAGCGCTAACCGGCTGCGCGGGCACTCAAGATTTACAGGCAGAAGAAGGACACGATGGCAGAAGAAGTAATGCTTCCGGAAGGCGCGAAGGCAGTCGAGGAAGAGCAGATCGCGCAACAGCACGGTGACGAGGCTGCTGCATCAGAGGCCGCCGGCGAGCCTGTCCCTGAGAATCATCTCAAGTGGTACATCATTCACGCCTACAGCGGCTTTGAGCGCAAGGTGAAAGAGTCTCTGGAGAGCCGCATCCGCGCGTTCGGCCTGGAGCACAAGATCGGCCGCATCGAGATCCCGGTGGAACCCGTCACCGAGCTGCGCAACGGCAAGAAGTACACCATCGACCGCGTCTTTCTGCCGGGCTACGTCTTCGTCGAGATGGATCTCGACAACGACCTGTGGCACCTGGTGAAGAACACGCCGCGCGTCACGGGCTTTCTGCAGACGGGCGACACGCCCAACGCGCTGAGCGAGGCCGAGGTCAACAGCATGTTGAACCGCGCCGACGTGCAGAAGGACAAGCCGAAGCTCAAGGTCAAGTTTGAGAAGGGTGAGCAGGTCCGCATCACCGAGGGACCGTTCGCGAACTTCAACGGTGCGGTAGACGACGTGAACGAAGACAAGCAGACCCTGAAGGTCATGGTCAGCATCTTTGGACGTCCGACGCCGACCGAAGTCGAATTTCAACAGGTGGAGAAGCACGTCGAGTAGCGGAAACTGCCCGGCAGCGCTTCAACAATTCAAAACAGTCGTGAAGGTGGCTTCTACCCTGTTCGCGACGGACATACGAAGAGGATAAGAACAATGGCACCGAAGAAGATCAATGGATACGTCAAGCTGCAGGTGATGGCCGGCAAGGCAACGCCTGCGCCGCCGATCGGCCCCGCGCTGGGTCAGGCGCAGGTCAACATCATGGAGTTCTGCAAGCAGTTCAACGACCGCAC
>CAZZVI010000378.1:0-2458 GCA_964657335.1 uncultured Terriglobus sp. | reverse complement strand
GCCGAACGGCATCAACCGCTCGTGGACGACGTATCACAACGAGCTTGCACCGCGGTTCGGCCTGTCGTACGCGGCGACGCCGAACACGGTGGTTCGCGGTGGCTACGGCATATTGTTTCTGCCTACTTCACAGCGCATCTACTCGGCGGGCACGCTTGGCTTCTCGCAGTCGACGACGATCAGCTACACCTCCAACCAAGCTCCCACGAACACATTTGCGAATCCGTTCACGGCAGGCGTAGTTCTGCCGCTGGGCCCGGCTTCCGGCGTGCAGTCAGGCACGGGCAGCTCGGTTTCCGGCGAGATCTACAACCAGGCAAACTCGTATCAACAGCAGTGGAACTTCGGCGTCGAACAGGGCCTCACGTCCAAGCTGGTCTTTGACCTGAACTATGCAGGCAGCCATGGCGTTCACCTGCCCATCAACTCGCATCCCAACGACCTGCTGCCGCAGAACTTCAGCACGCCGGGCGATCAGACCCAGGTGGCCTATCTGAATGCGCAGGTGGCGAACCCGTTCGCGTCGCTGGTCACCACCGGCAGCTTCGCTTCGCCCACCATCCTGCGCAACCAGTTGCTCTCGGCCTTTCCGCAGTATGGCTTGAACACCGCCATGTCGAACGGCTCGCTCACCTACAACTACAACGACATCGGCTCGGCATCGTTCAACGGCCTGCAGGCGGGCTTGCAGTATCGCGGCAAGAACCTGAGCGGAGCCACGTTCTATACCTGGTCCAAGCTGCTCGGCAACGTCAGCGATCTGATCAACGGATTCCTCAATGTGACCGGCAACCCCGGCATCCAGGACTACTACTTCATCAAGCAGTACGAGCGCTCGAACCTGGCGACAGACATTCCGCACCGCATCGTCGGCAACGCCATCTACACGCTGCCGTTCGGCCGCGGTCAGCAGTTTGGCGCGAGCATACCGAAGTGGGCAGACCTGGCAATCGGTGGATGGAAACTGAACACCATCATCTCGGTGCAGTCGGGCTATCCGCTCGGCCTGACGCAAAGCGGCGGCCAGGCCTACTCGGGCTCGCGGCCGACCTACGTGCCCGGCGTGAACCCGCTGACCGGCGGCAACACGCACAACCGGCTGGGTGGAACCGGCGAGAGCCAGACGTACTTCAACAACGCGGCCTTCCGCCTGTCGCGTTCGTTCGAGCTCGGTAACGTGCCTCGCTCGGCAGCGGCGCTGCGCTCGCCGCTCACCTTCCAGGATGACCTTTCGGCCATCAAAGACTTCAACATCCACGAGAGTTTCAAGATGCAGTTTCGCCTGGAAGCCTTCAACGTCCTGAACAAGGTGCAGTTCGGCCTGCCGGGAACGACCTTCAACTCCACGACCTTCGGCATCATCAGCTCGCAGGGTAACCTGCCCCGCAATGTGCAGGCCGCGTTGAAGTTATTTTTCTAGCTTGTTGTGGGATTGCGTTCGGAATGGCACAGCCCGCATGTTGATGGGTATTGTTCTACCTCGGCGGCTGAAGCCGCATGGCCGATATGCTCATTTCGTCGGCCAACATCGCGCTGAAAGCGCGAGTCATAACAGCCTGGGACGAAGCCCCAGGTATCCGGTTAGATCGTTCCTCGCGCTGAAGGCGCGAGTTGTAAAAGCCTGGGGCGTAGCCCCAGGTATCCGGTCCTGCATCGGAGGCGGGCTGAAGGCCCGCGTTATCGTTGCCGAAGGCAACGCTCTTTGGCGGCGATGTCAGCCGAAGCGCGAAGCGGCGGTGCGCGATGCGCATAACGCAGGTTTTCAGCCCGCAGACTGGGATTCGACGTGTACCTGGGCTACGCCCCAGGCTCTTACAACGCGGGCCTTCTGCCCGGAGATCGCTCGGCCGATGCAAACGCCGTCACCCAAGGCCATCGAACGCCGCTGCGGCGGCGCCCAGGAGACCTGCGACATGACCAGCCTTCGCGCGGAGAATGACAGGCGGACGCTGCTTTCCGAAGTGCAGGCGTTCCTGCGTCATAGCCTGCAACTCTTCCTCGAAGTGCGGCACGGGATCAAGCAGGCCGCCCGAGAGGATGACGCGCTCCGGATCGAACAGGTTGAAGAGGTTTGCCATGCCGTCCGCAAGGTAGCCCGCCAGCGTGCGATAGGCCTGCAGGGCGGCGGGATCGCTCAGCCTTGCCTGCTCTCCGATATGGATGGCTTGTGCGGTTACGTCAGCTGCCGCAGTCGCATCACCGGGCACCAGCAGGTTGTATTCATGGACCAATCCGGCCGCCGAGACGTATGCCTCGAGGCAACCGCGACGGCCGCAGTTACATGGCCGGCCATCGAAGCGGATGGTGTGATGACCGACGGTCCCTGCAAAGCCATATTGCCCGCGCAGCAGCTTGCCGTCGATCACGACACCACCACCGACTCCCGTGCCAAGCGTGACCGCCACGAAGTTCCGCACACCGCGTCCCGCGCCGAAGCGAAGCTCCGCAAGCGCGGCCG
>CAZZVI010000377.1:0-2508 GCA_964657335.1 uncultured Terriglobus sp. | reverse complement strand
TCTTCCTGAATCTTCGTGGAGAGCGCCTGCGCCTCGGCGGAATCGAAGGCGAGCCGCATCTGGAAGAAGACATCCTGCAGGCCCATGACGCCAAGGCCCACCGGCCGCCAGCGTGAATTGGAACCGGCTGCTGTCCCCACCGGGTAATAGTTGATGTCGATCACACGATCGAGCATGGGAACGGCGACGCGCACGGTTTCGGCGAGCTTTGCAAAGTCGAAGACCACCTCGCCCGCATCGTTCATCGTGACGTGCCGCGCTAGATTGATGGAGCCGAGATTGCAGACGGCGGTCTCGTCCTTCGACGTGACTTCCGTGATCTCTGTGCAGAGGTTCGACAGGTGGATCACGTTGCCCGGCGCGCCGGTCTGGTTGTTCTTGATGTTGCAGGCGTCCTTGAAGGTCATCCACCCGTTGCCGGTCTCGGCGAGCGAACGCATCATGCGCGCATACAGCTCGCGCGCCTTCACCTGGCGGTGATAGATCTTGCCCTCTTCGGCCTGCAGGTAAGCCTCTTCGAACTCCTTGCCGTAGAGGTCAGGCAGATTCGGCACCAGCTTGGGGTCGAAGAGCGACCACAGGCCGTCCTCATCGACGCGCTTCATGAACAGGTCCGGGATCCAGTTGGCAAGGTTCAGGTTGTAGGTGCGGCGCGACAGGTCGCCGGTGTTCTCGCGAAGTTCGAGGAAGCTCTCGATGTCGGCGTGCCAAGGCTCCAGGTAGACGCAGCATGCGCCTTTGCGCTTGCCGCCCTGGTTGACTGCGGCAACGGAGGAGTCGAGCGTGCGCAGCCAGGGCACGATGCCGTTCGACAGGCCGTTGGTCGCGCGAATGAGAGAACCTTCGCTGCGGACCCGATGGAACGCAAGGCCGATGCCGCCGGAGAACTTCGACAGCAGTGCCACGTCCTTGTAGGCGTCGTAGATCGACTCAAGCGAATCGCCGGGTGAGTCGTGCAGGTAGCAGCTCGACATCTGCGGATGCTTTGTGCCGGAGTTAAACAGCGTCGGCGAACTGGGCATGTAGTCGTGCGATGCGATCAGCTTGTAAAACTCGATGGCCTCGTTCGGCGTGCCGGCAAGACCGCAGGCCACACGCAGGAAGAAGTGCTGCGGCGTCTCGATGACCTTGCGCGAGAGGGGGTCGCGCAGCAGGTAGCGGTCGTAGACGGTACGCAGGCCGAAGTATTCGAAGCGGTCTGACAAGGTGTCGTCAATGGCATAGTTCAGCTTGCGCATGTGGACGCGCACAAACTCCGCCGTTGCGGGCGAGACGATGCCTTGCGCATAGCCGTGCTCCACCGACTGCGAGAACGAGTGCAGGTTCTGCCCACCCACTTCCTTGATGATGGTGCCCAGCAGCAGGCGAGCGGCCAGCTTGGAGTACTGCGGCTCCTCCGCGATGAGCGATGCCGCGGTGTCGATGGAAATGGCATCGAGCTCGCGCGTGGTGGCTCCGTCATACAGGCCGCCGATGGTCTTTGACGCGATGCGGATCGCATCAACGTGCGACAGGCCGTCGGAGCAGCGTTGCACGGCGCGGACGATCTTATTGACATCGACCGTTTCGAGCGCGCCGTTGCGCTTCTTCACGTGCATGACGGGGGTCTCGTCACGTGCGGGGAAGCTGGGGGTCAGTTCGGAAAGGCTGGTCTGCATCGTGGTGGGTGGCATTTTAAGGGTCTTCCTCCGCAATGAGGCCGGGGCGACCCCGGGCCTCAGAAGCTTGCAATTGATCTTTAGGGGGTGCGTCCGTGCGGCGGCGCATCCGGTGAAGTAAAGCTACTGTAGCTCGTGTCTTGAGAAGTAGCAACCACAATATGTAGGGGGCCGTGTGGAGATCTTCCGGGTTCGGAACGGGTCGGTGCAAACTGCCTGACAGCAACACTTTATCGGTTGAGACCGTGAGGAAAACCGGGAGCTGTGGTTGGAAACGCCTGATATCAAAACGACAGAGAGGAATCGTCGCGGATGCGCTGCAGAATCCTGTAGCGCGGAGCCAGGTGCGAGGCTAAAATGCGGAGCGATTCACCGGAGAGACTTTCATGGATGCCATCAGCCAGCAGCGGCTCGCGCCGCTTTGCCCCGCCTTTGTTGCCGCCGTGACACGCGCCATCGACAAGCTTGAGTCTCAGGGCATCATCGTACGCATTACGGCTGGTCTACGCACCTACGCCGAGCAGGACACACTGTACGCACAGGGCCGCACCGCGCCGGGTGCCGTCTGCACGAATGCCCGCGGCGGCTACTCGAACCACAATTTCGGTCTTGCGGTGGATTGTGTACCCGGCCTGCCCGGATCAAATCCCTGGCAGCCGGATTGGAACGTATCGTCGCCGACCTACAAGGCGATGGTCCAGGCGATGAAGGACGAGGGCCTGGAATGGGGTGGCGACTGGGTCCACTTTCCGGATAACGACCACTTCCAGGCCCGGAGCATCCCGCCGTCGCCGGACGACGCTATGCGCTCCTGCTACGTGGCTGGCGGCATGCCGCAGGTGTGGAAGAC
>CAZZVI010000376.1:0-2530 GCA_964657335.1 uncultured Terriglobus sp. | reverse complement strand
GGCATCATGACGGCCGATCCGCGCGTCTGCCCGGACGCTCTGCGAGTGAAGACGATCAGCTTTGAGGAAGCTTCAGAGCTTGCCTACTTCGGCGCCAAGGTCCTGCATCCCGCGACGATCCTGCCGGCTGTGAAGAAGAACATTCCCGTGTGGGTGCTGAACTCACACCAGCCCGGAAACGAGGGCACCAGGATTACGGCGGTCGCGCCGCGCTCCTCAAGCCCTTTGAAGAGCATCGCAGCCAAAAAGCACCTGACCATCGTGCACATGGTCTCCTCACGCATGCTCATGTCGCACGGATTTCTAAAGGCGATCTTCGACATATTCGATCGGTACGGGTGTCCGGTTGACATGGTGTCCACCAGCGAGGTCAGCGTTTCGGTTTCGATCGATGCAACGGATCAACTGCCGGCCATCCATGACGCGCTGTCGGCCATCGCGGAGGTGACGGTGGAGCACGACAAGGCTCTTGTCTGCCTGGTTGGCGAAGACATCCGCGGACAGAAGGGCATCGCCAGTCGCGTCTTTGCCGCCGTGCGCGATGTGAATGTGCACATGATCTCGCAGGGCGCGAACGGCATCAACCTGAGCTTCATGATCGACGACGCGGAGGTGAGCACCGCGATCCGCGCGCTGCATGCGGAGTTCTTCGCGACCGTCGACCCAACAGTTTTCGACGTCGAGCCAAGGAACGCCGCGAACGCACCGCCGGCGCCCGTGCGTCGCGCCGCGCAGGCAGAGCTGACGAGCGTTTGAAGCTGCGCGTCGGGAACCAGAATTTAAGAGCGAAGAGAGTCCATCCTACGCGAAGCAGATGAGGGGTTCCGCCTGGTGTCGTTACTTCTGCAAATTGGCCGGAATCGGATTGTCCGGCCGTTCCGTATCCCAGAACACCTGCAACACGTAGTAGCGCGAGCCGTCAGAGAGCAGCTCCCAACTGTTCACGCCGCGCACGTAGGGCGCATCGTCCTTCGTGTGGTGCAGGCCGTAGGACTCGTACACGTGGGTCATGCGGCCGAAGGTTTGCATTTCATATGCGATGGGGACCTCGTAGAAGTTCTGCGGCGTTCCGCTGCTCGAGCGTGCGATGTATTCGTCGAGCGACATCACTGTTACATCCGTTGGGCCCGCCTTAGGCACACGCGTGACCACCATGCGGCCCGATCCCGGGACAAAGAGCGAACGAAGACGGTCCAGGTTGCGCGCCTGTCCTGCCTCGCCGGAGATGCTGCTCGAAAGCGCCGCAATGATCGCCTGCGGGCTCTTCACATCGTCAGGATTCGCCTTCGGCCAGTCCGGATGCGCCGCGATAGCGCCGGGAGCCGGTGCCGGCCGGGGTGCCGCTGCCACACCTGCCCCTTGCGCCGCGGCCGCCTGCGTTCCAGCACACAGCAAACCAAACCAAAGCACAGCCCAAACCGAACGTCGCATCGCAGCCTCCGTGAATAAAGCTACCGTAGCAGACGGGATCGTCATCCCGAGTGCCGAATGGTCTCCGGCGCTACGTGCGATCATCTGACTCTTGCACAGACTGTTTCAGCCCTCTGCAAACGGTGGAGAAGACGGGTATTCCTCCCGCTTTCGCGCCACCCTGTGGAAGCCATGCACACAAAAACCCTTATCAAAACGGATTGTGCGCGAGCTTTCCACTTCCCCTCGGTTCTGGTGGAGAGTACGGCCTGTGGGTGCGCTGTGGATCGCGTGGCACGCGGGTGCCTTGGCCACCGCGACCCGTCCTTTTCTCCCCCTTGCTCAGAATGCGCTTGTCCACTTTTGGAAACCGTGTACCGGGCGCAATGCCTGCCGTTGCATCAGCTTAGGCAGTTGATCCACATTTGCGCCGACAACGGTTACTACTACGGTCTTTATCTCTCATAAAGAACTCTTTATTTAGAAGCAGAAGTCGCAGGAGCAGAAAGCCCGACACAGACCTTACAAAACGGAACGACGCCGTTTCACTCACAACGTTCGAGCGATCCACAGCCACCCTGCGTTCTACGATGAACCTTGTTGCTCGGAAACGGCTACGAGGGCGATGCGCGCCAGCAACCCAGCCCTTCCAGAGCGCGGAAACGTGGTGGTACGCTGAGAAGCACTCAGAGCGCCGCTTCGCGCACTGCCGCCCACCAAACGCAAGCACCATGGAGGTCTCCGTGTCGACTACAGCTTCGCCCCTTGCCACCGCCGATCCGAACCTAGCGAATGTCGGACCAGCCCCTGTAGGCAACCTTGAGATCACCGTGTCCCGCGTGGAACTGCTGCGCGAACTGACCGCCGCGCAGTCCGTCGTGGAGCGCAAGACGACCATCCCCATTCTCTCGAACTTCCTGTTCGAGGCGAAGGACGACCGGCTGACGATCACCGCGACCGACCTGGACCAGAGCCTGCGCACCAGCTGCGCCGCGAAGGTGAAGAAGGCCGGTGCATGCACCGTGCCCGCGCGCAAGCTGTACGACTACATCCGCCTGCTGCCCGAGGGCGACATCTCCATCAAGCTGATGGACAACCACTGGGTGCAGATCCGCGCCGG
>CAZZVI010000375.1:0-2532 GCA_964657335.1 uncultured Terriglobus sp. | reverse complement strand
CTGTGGCATGCACGTTGGCATGCTGGCGGATGTCGAGTGTCTGCAGATGCAGGCCGTAGGTGCGCACCTCGACGATCAGCGGGTCAATGATGCGTTCCGCAATGCGCTCGCCCTTGTTTGCCATCAGCGAGTCGCGGATGAGGCTGAGGTCGCGCAGCAACTCATCGGCCGAGGTGTAGGGCGGCATGCGCTCGACGTCAGCGGCATCGGTCAGCACACCGGCTGTGTCGCCAAGGCGCAGCAGCATGCAGGTGAGCATGACGCGCAGCTGCTCGCACAGAAAGCGCTCGCGCAGTTGTTTGCCGGCCAGCGGCATCTCGGCAAGGTAGGCGTCGACGGCGACCGCAAGTTCCGGTGTGACTGGCACCTGCTGCGTTGACGAGGAGATCTGCTGCGATGCGTTGTTGAGCCGCAGACGGTAGTGCGCGTAGAGCACTTCGCGGGACATGCTCAGCGCTTCGCGGGTGACCTGCGGCGTCACGAACGGATTGCCGTCGCGGTCGCCGCCGATCCACGAGCCGAAGTTCACCAGCGTCGGCAGGTCGGGCAGCGCAAGCTGCAGGCCGTACTCCTTGCCCAGCGCGTTGGCTACCTCGGCGTACAGGGCAGGCAGCGTCTCGAAGATGGAGTCGTTGAAGTAGTCCAGGCCCATGCGGACCTCGTCGGTCACGGCCGGGCGCTGCAGCCGCACATCGTCGGTCTGCCACAGGCCGGTGATCTCGGTGAGCAGGCCGCTTTCCAGCCGGTCCAGTTCGTCGTCGGAGGACGGAATCTGGTCGAGCTGTTCCAGCAGCAGAGCGATGCGGTGCCGCTTGCTGATGACGGAGCGCCGCGCAACCTCGGTCGGATGCGCCGTGAAGACCGGCGTGATGCAGATTCGGTGCAGCAGCACGATGGCTGCGTCAGCGGTATAGCCTGCCTTGCGCATGCGGCGCAGCGTGCCCTGCAGGCTGCCGCGCTGCGGCTCCGCATTGCTGCGCAGGCTGCCGGCCAGGCGGCGGCGCTTGCGATGGTTGGTCTCGGCCAGGTTGATCAGCTCGAAGTAAAAGCCGAAGGCACGCGCCATTTGGTACGCGCGATCCACGGGCAGCGTGTGGACCAGCAGCAGAGCCTTTTGCAGCGCACTGTTGGCAGTTGCGGTGTCGCCGTCGAACTCGGCCTGGCGACGCTCGGCAGCCAGCCGCCGCAGCGTCTCCACCTGCTCGAACAGCTCGTCGCCGCCCTGCTCGCGCAACACATCGCCCAGCAGCGTGCCGAGCGAGCGCACATCGCGCCGCAGCGGAGCCTCTTTCAGCTCGGGCTCATGCGACTCCAGCTCGAGGAGCCGCTCACTCCAGTTTGCCGTTTGCCAGAGACCCGCCATGGCTTCGATTATGCCTCAGCGATGAAGAAGGCAATCTGGACGGTGCCGACGATGTGGAAACACCACCAGGGGAAAGACGGTTCTTGCAGCCGTGGAAGAAAAACTTTCTCGATCGATGGCCGCGGCCCCGGCGTTCTAATGCTGTTGAGGAGGATGTGTTCATGCGCCGCTTCTGGCTTCCAGCAGTCGTTCTTCTTTTGACTACGCCTGGCGTTCAGGGGCAGAGTTCGCCCACTCCGCTGCAGGATGGGCAGCAGGTGACGATCACCGGAACGCTCGTGATGGAACCCGCCAACCGTTTGCAGTTTGTGACGGTGAAGACTGCGGCCGCCTTTGTACCCGTCTTCAAGGGCGTGCGCGGCAGCAAGGACGAGCAGGGAGAAGTGTTGCACGAGATCGGTCTCGCCGGCTATCACGATTACGCGCTCCTGTATGCCCACCGTGGCCAGACCGTCACTGTCACCGGTGGGATGTCGACGGACAATGCATCGCCCTATTTCTGGCATGGCACGCGGCTCGAAGCCAAGTCGATTCGCCTCTCCGGCGGCAAGGACCTGCTGGGCGAGCGGCTGGCCCGCGAGCCGATTGCGATCGACACCGGAAGCTACGAGGCTACCGCCGTCCTCCCTGGTGATCTCGCGGCGCCTTGGGTTTACAGCGCGAACGGCCGGGTTGAGATGGAGGGGCGTTTTTTATCGTGCAGCAGCAACGGCGGCGGCGACGTTGTGAACTGCTCGTGCGCCGACGGCTTTCATCCCGTGTCGGGCGAGTCGTTGATACGCGGTCGCAGGGAGAAGGCGGGGCTCTTCAAAGACATGTCCTTTGCACAGTTTGGCGTCGGCGAAGAGCAGAAGCCTCCTGCAGTCCGCCTTTCGGTGACCTGTTCGCGGTAGCGTCTCGTGCGCACCGAGTGCATCACACGTACCGATGCCGAATCGAACCCTGCCCGAGACCCCGCTGGAACAAGCTCCGCTCGCCTATGAAAACGACGACTTCATGGACACGCCGGACGCGCGCATCCTGCGCATCCTCGCGGAGTACCAGGAGCCGATGGCGCGGTTCCGCCGCGAGCGCATCCAGGACACGGTGGTCTTCTTCGGCTCGGCTCGCTTCGCCGCGCTGGACGTGGCGCAGAGCAGGATGGAGCTGCTGGAGAACACCGGCTCCGC
>CAZZVI010000374.1:0-2533 GCA_964657335.1 uncultured Terriglobus sp. | reverse complement strand
ACAGCTCGAGCGCCATCTTCTTCGGCAGCCCGCACTGGTGCAGCTTCAGCTCCGGACCGACGACGATCACCGACCGGCCGGAATAGTCCACGCGCTTGCCGAGCAGGTTCTGGCGGAACCGGCCCTGCTTGCCCTTCAGCATGTCGGACAGCGACTTCAGCGGACGCTTGTTGGCGCCGGTGATGGCGCGGCCGCGGCGGCCGTTGTCGAACAGCGCGTCCACCGACTCCTGCAGCATGCGCTTCTCGTTGCGCACGATGATGTCCGGCGCGCGCAGTTCGATCAGCCGCTTCAGGCGGTTGTTGCGGTTGATCACCCGGCGATACAGGTCGTTCAGGTCAGACGTCGCGAACCGGCCGCCGTCGAGCGGCACGAGCGGGCGCAGTTCCGGCGGAATGACCGGCACCACGTCCAGGATCATCCACGCCGGCTGCGCGCCGCTCTCGCCGAATGCCTCGATCAGCTTGAGGCGCTTGACCAGCTTCTTGCGCTTGGCCTCGGACGTCGTCTCCTTCAGCTCGGCCCGCAGGCGGACCTTGTCGGCCTGGATATCGATGCCGGTCAGGATCTGCTTGATCGCCTCGGCGCCGATGCCGTAGCGGAACTCGTCGCCGAACTCGTCCTGCTTGGCCTCCAGCATGTCCTCGGTGAGGAGCTGGTGCAGCTTCATGTCGGTGACGCCGGGATCGAGAACGACGTAGCTCTCGAAATACAGGATCTTCTCGAGCTCCTTCAGCGTCAGATCGACCATCAGGCCGATGCGGCTAGGAAGGCTTTTCAGGAACCAGATATGCGCGACCGGGCTGGCCAGCTCGATATGGCCCATCCGCTCACGGCGCACCTTCTGCAGCGTGACCTCGACGCCGCACTTCTCGCAGATGATGCCGCGGAACTTCATCCGCTTGTACTTGCCGCACAGGCACTCATAGTCCTTGATCGGCCCGAAGATGCGGGCGCAGAACAGCCCGTCCCGCTCCGGCTTGAAGGTGCGGTAGTTGATGGTCTCCGGCTTCTTGATCTCGCCATACGACCAGGAGCGGATCTGCTCCGGCGAGGCCATCTGGATACGGATCTGGTCGAAGGTCGCGGCAGTGCCGGCCTGGCCAAGGATCTTCATCAGTTCGTTCATCTAGAACCTCCTACGGAAGGCCAGGGCGCTGCCCTGGACCCGGCAGGGGACGGTCGTCCCCTGCACCCCTGCATTCAGGTGTCCAGAGGACGACTGTCCTCTGGCGTTCTTAAACAACGCTGTCCAAATCCACGTTCAGCCCAAGGCTCTTCAGCTCCTTGACCAGCACGTTGAAGCTTTCCGGAATGCCGGCCTCGAAGTTGTCCTGCTCGCGCACGATCGCCTCATAGACCTTGGTCCGGCCGGACACGTCGTCCGACTTGACCGTCAGCATTTCCTGCAAGGTGTAGGCCGCACCATACGCTTCGAGCGCCCAGACCTCCATCTCGCCGAAGCGCTGACCGCCGAACTGCGCCTTGCCGCCCAGCGGCTGCTGGGTGACCAGCGAGTACGGGCCGATCGAGCGGGCGTGGATCTTGTCGTCCACCAAGTGATGCAGCTTCAGCATGTAGATGTAGCCGACCGTGACCTTGCGCTCGAAGATCTCCCCCGTGCGCCCGTCCGTCAGCGACACCTGGCCGGATGTGGCCAGCCCTGCCTTGGTCAGCATGCCCTCGATGTCGGACATCCGCGCGCCGTCGAACACCGGCGTCGCGATCGGAATACCCTTCTTCAGGTTGTCCGACAGCTCGAGCAGTTGGTCGTTGTTCATCGGCTCGATCTGCTCGGCGAACTCCTTCTCGCCGTAGATGTCCTTCAGGAAGTCCAGCAGCGCCTGCCGCTTCTCGCCGGTGCGGCGGTACTCCTCCACCAGTTCACCGACCTGGCGGCCGAGGTTGGCGCAGGCCCAGCCCAGATGGGTCTCCAGGATCTGCCCCACGTTCATCCGGCTCGGCACGCCGAGCGGGTTGAGCACGAGGTCGATCGGGGTGCCGTCCTCCAGGAACGGCATGTCCTCCAGCGGCGTCACGCGGCTGACCACGCCCTTGTTGCCATGGCGCCCGGCCATCTTGTCGCCGGGTTGCAGCTTGCGCTTCACCGCGACGAACACCTTGACCATCTTCATGACGCCGGGCGGCAGTTCGTCACCGCGCTGCAGCTTCTCGACCTTGCCCTCGAAGCGGGCCGTGATCTTGGCGACTGCCGCATCGTACTCGCGCTTGAGCGTCTCGATCTCGGCCATCACCGCGTCGTCTTGCACGGCGATGTTGCGCCACGACCCACGGCTGTGCTCGCCCAGGACCTCGGCCGTCAGCTCCGTGCCGGCCTTGATGCCCTTGAACCCGCCCGACGCCTTGCGGCCGAGCAGCTTCTCCTGCAGCCGGTTCAGGAACGAACGCTCCTGGATCGCACGCTCGTCGTCGCGGTCCTTGGCCAGGCGCTCCACTTCCGAGCGCTCGATCGCCATGGCGCGCTCGTCCTTGTCCACGCCGCGGCGGCTGAACACGCGCACATCCACGATCG
>CAZZVI010000373.1:0-2536 GCA_964657335.1 uncultured Terriglobus sp. | reverse complement strand
AGCACCCTTCGCGGAGAGTGGATTGCGGTTCTCGCAGTTTACATGCGGGTACGTTGTCGCATTTCATAGAGAAGTGTTTGCCACCCTAGCCTTTGTCATCCCGTAGCGCAGCGAAGGGATCTGCTGTTCTGTCAGCCTGCCACGCGGTTCTCTCGTGGCGAGCCAGCTAACAAGCAGATCCCTCCGCTGCGTTACGGGATGACAAACCCGCATTAGAACCTCATACAAGCAGGAACACTGCTCGAGCCTTTGCTCATCTTGAACAATCTCGAATTGCAGATCGCCTTCCTATGGCAAGCAGACCTAACCCACAACAGGCGTCTTACAAGGCGCAAGAAAAGGACGCTGCATAGCAGCGTCCTTTTCTGTGTGATTGAGCGTGAGTTAGGAGCGTGGTGCCGAGGGTGCGTTGCCGCCGCCCGGGCCTCCACGGCGTCCGCCACGACGGCGGCGGCGCTTGTTGCCACCGGGGCCAGCGGGACGTGCTCCCTGCGGAGCCGCGCCACCTTCCGCCGGGGTCTCGGTGCCTTCAGGCTCGTCGCCTTCTTCTTCCTCATCGCCCTCTTCGTCGTCATCATCGTCGAAGTCATCGCCGCCCTCAAGCGTGATGGTCTCGTCCGATGGCGGAGGCGCGGTGCGCTCCGGCCGAGGCGGCCGAGGCTGCTCGCTGCGCTGCGGACGTCCGCCGCCCTGGGCATCGCCGCCCTGCGGTTCGACCTCAGGCAGGCCGAGCTTCGCGCGCTGCTCGCGCAGAACTGCCTTGCGCGACAGCTTGATGCGATTGCCTTCGATAGTCAGCACCTTTACGAGGATCTGATCGCCTTCCCGCAGCTCGTCCTTCACTTCCTTCACGCGATGCTCCGCGATCTCGGAGACGTGCAGCAGGCCGTCCGTGCCGGGGAAGATTTCGACGAACGCGCCGAACTCCGCGAGACGAACCACCTTGCCGAGGTACGTCTTGCCGATCTCAGGCACGGCGGTGATGTCGGTGATCATCTGCAGGGCGCGTGCGAGGCCTTCAGGATCGCTCGACGAGACATCCACCTTGCCGGTGTCGTCCACATCGATCTTCACCTGCGTCGCTTCAATGATGCTGCGGATCACCTTGCCGCCGGGTCCGATCAGGTCGCGGATCTTGTCGGTGGGAATCTGCAGCGTCTTGATCTGCGGAGCGTAGCGCGACTTCTCTTCACGCGCACCGGAGATGACGGCATCCATCTTGTCGAGCAGGAAGATGCGTGCGCGCTTGGCCTGTGCCAGCGCTTCGCGCATGATCCCCGGCGTGATGCCCATGATCTTGATGTCCATCTGCAGCGCGGTAATGCCTTCGCGCGTGCCGGCCACCTTGAAGTCCATGTCGCCGTAATGATCCTCGGCGCCCGCGATGTCGGTCAGGACAGCGTACTCGTCGCCTTCCTTCACAAGACCCATCGCGATGCCGGCCACGGCCGCCTTGAGCTTGATGCCTGCGTGCATCAGCGAGAGCGATGCACCGCAGACCGTCGCCATCGACGACGAACCGTTCGACTCCGTGATGTCGGAGACGACGCGGAGCGTGTAGGGCGATTCCTTCTCGTCAGGCAGAACGGCTTCGATGGCGCGATACGCAAGCGCGCCGTGGCCGATCTCGCGGCGTCCGGTGCCCGTCATGCGGCCCACTTCGCCGACGGAGTATGGCGGGAAGTTGTAGTGCAGCATGAAGCGGCGCTTCTGCTCGCCCTCATACGATTCCATACGCTGCGAGTCGTCGCCCGTGCCCAGCGTCGCGGTGACGATGGCCTGGGTTTCGCCGCGGGTAAACAGAGCCGAGCCGTGCGGGCGAGGCAGGATGCCGACCTCGATGTCGATCTGGCGAACCTGGTCGAAGGCGCGACGATCGGGGCGGATGCGGTCCTTCAGCACCTGCTCGCGGAAGATGTTTTCGCGCAGCTGGTCGAAGTACTTGCCGAACTTCTTCGCAGCGGCCGCATCGCCCTCGGGCAGAGCCTTCTTCAGCTCGTCCTTCAGCTCCTTGATCTTGGCGTAGCTGGCGATCTTGTCGTGCTTCTGCGTGTCGACGGCGTCGGTCAGGCGCTCACCGATCTGCGCCTTCATGCTGTCGGCATAAGCGGCGTCGTGCTCGATGGCCTTGACCGCGCGCTTGGGCTTGCCTGCCATGCCCGCGAACTCGATGATCTTTGCGCAGATCAGCTTAACTTGTTCATGGCCGAACTCGATGGCATCGACGACCTTCTCTTCCGAGACTTCCTTCGCGCCGGACTCGACCATGACGATGCCGTCCTTGGTGCCGGCGACCATAATGTTGAGCAGGCTCTTCGCGCGCTCGGCGTAGGTGGGGTTTACAACGAATTGGTCATCGACCAGGCCGACGCGCACCGCGCCGATGGGACCCTCGAACGGAATGTCAGAGAGCGCGATTGCGCAGCTTGCGGCGTTGATGGCAACGGCATCGGGGTCGTTTTCCTTGTCGGCCGAGTAGACAAACGCGACCACCTGGGTCTCGTTGCGGTAGGTCTCGGGGAACAGCGGGCGGATG
>CAZZVI010000372.1:0-2538 GCA_964657335.1 uncultured Terriglobus sp. | reverse complement strand
CACTTCGCTTCGCTCCGGTCGAAATGACAGGTCTCGGGAGGGTGCGGTCGACATGACGGGTTGGGGAGGGTGCGGTCGACACGACAGGTCTGTGCAGATTCGGTGAAATGACACGTCTGCGGAAGGCAATGTTCGCACCCCCCGCTTTGATGCGAGGGATCCAGGTCACGCGGCGGCAGCGGCCAGCAGGATCAGCCGCGAGATCTCTGTCGGCTGCTGCGGCTCGGCGAGGAAGTGCACCTCGACCCGCAGCGTGAGGATGGAGGACAGGACGGAGCGCGATGGCAGGTGAAGGCCGCAGTTGCAACGCTCGGCAAGAATGCGGTGACTGTCACGCGTCAGCTCCAGGCCGCTGCCCAGCATGGCGCCGTAGACAGCGGGCAGCGCCTGCTGCTGCACCTCGATCCGCAGCTCGGCCGTGGTGGCGGACTGCGATCGCAGGTCCAGGATCCATCCGCCGGCCCCGTCGACGGCACTGCTCAGCTCCGGCAACAGTGCGGTGCGATCAAGGTAGGTAAAGCCCTGCAGGGGAACTTCGAGTTGTAGCTCTTCATCGTTCACAGTTCGCCTATCGGCGTGTCGCACGGCGCACTTGACTGTGGGCGCCGCGATTCCCGTGTCGCACGATGGTACGTTGGTGCTCATGCAGCCTTTGCGAGCACAGCGATGATTCTCGGCACCGGAACCGACCTCTGCGAGATTGAGCGCATCGCGCAATCCATCCAGCGTTATGGAGACCAGTTCCTGCAGCGGGTCTACACCGACGCGGAGATCCGCTACTGCGAGCGCAAGGTGAAGACCGCGGCGGAGAGCTATGCCGCTCGCTTTGCCGCGAAGGAGGCCGGAGCGAAGGCGCTCGGCACCGGCATCGCGAAGGGCATCGGCTGGCGTGAGATCGAGGTGACGCATCTGCCCGGCGGCCGGCCCGCTCTGCTCTTCCACGGGCGAGCCGCCGAACGGGCCGCCGCGATGGGTGTGACCGCGGCGCATCTCAGCCTGTCGCACGGCCGCGATCTGGCGATTGCCGTGGTCGTTTTGGAATCCTGAAATTACCTCAACGCTGCGCCCCGTGCAGGGCATCGCATAGAATGAGGCGACCTCGCACGGGAGCCTTCCTATGAGCCTGAACCGCCGATCTTTCCTTCAGTCCGCAAGCCTTGCAGCCGCTGCCACGCAGCTTCCAGTCACTGCTGCCCTTGGGCAGGCGGCGCGCCGCGTTGGCGCCAACGACCAGATCAACGTCGCGCTGATCGGCGCGGGCGGGCGCGGGCAGGGTATCACCGCATCGGCCCTGAAGATTCCGGGCATCAAGCTGGTCGCGGTCGCGGACTGCTACGACGGCCGTCTGGCGCACAGCAAGGAGCTGTGGGGCGCGGGCACGCCCAACGGCGGCATCGATACGACGCGCGAGTACAAGGAAATCCTCGCGCGCAAGGACGTCGACGCGGTCATCATCGGCACACCCGATCACTGGCATCGCCAGGTGTCGGTCGATGCCATGTCCGCGGGCAAAGACGTCTACTGCGAAAAGCCGATGATCCACGACTACGCCGACGGCCCCATCATGATTGCGGCGGCAAAGAAGCACGACCGCATGTTGCAGGTCGGCTCGCAGCGCGTGTCGAACATCATCTACGCCAAGGCGAAAGAGCTGCTGGCGGCCGGCGCCATCGGCAAGCTGAACATGGTGCAGGGCCACTGGGACCGCAACAGCGCGCAGGGCGCGTGGGAGTACACCGTGCCGCTCGACGCCAACACCACCACCTGCGACTGGCCGCGCTTCGAGGGCTCCGCGCCGAAGCATGCGTGGGATCCGGAACGCTTCTTCCAGTGGAGGAAGTACCGCGACTACGGGACTGGAGTCGCAGGCGATCTGTTCGTCCACCTGTTCAGCGGAACGCACTTCATCACCGGCTCGAACGGACCCACGCGCGGCTACGCGACCGGCGGCCTGCGCTTCTGGAAAGACGGCCGCGATGTGCCGGACGTCCTGCTGGGCCTGTACGACTATGGCGACTGGAACCTCGAACTCCGCGTCAACTTCGTCAACGGCGGGCAGGAGAGCGAAGGTTTCACCTTCACCGGCAGCGAAGGCACCATGGAGATCACCAACGCCGGCCTGGTCGTCAACAAGGTGCCGCGCGAGCTTGGTCCGGGTTACAGCATCGGCAGCTTCACCAAAGAGATGCAGAGCGAACTAATCAAGGATTACCAGGCCAAGCATCCTGACGATTACGCTCGCCGCATGTCCCAGCTTGATCCGACCGCGGTCGAGACCTACCACGCACCGCGCGGCTACGACGACGTGGTCGATCACTTCCGCAACTTCTTCAACTCCGTCCGCACGCGGCAGGAGCCGGTGGAAGACGCAACCTTCGGCTACCGCGCGGCCGGCGCGGCGCTGCTGAGCCTCGTCAGCATCGAGCGGGGCGAGGCCGTCCGCTGGAACCCGGAGAGCATGAAGCTGGAAGGGCACTCCTAGGAAGCTTCACCGCTCTCGAGGTTTGTCATCCCGCAGCTCACACCGTCTGTCATCCC
>CAZZVI010000371.1:0-2571 GCA_964657335.1 uncultured Terriglobus sp. | reverse complement strand
ACGTTCACGTGCGGCTTGCTGCGGTCAAACTTTTCCTTCGCCATGTTCTTGCTCCTGAAGTTGATAAGCCGTTTGCCAGGCGGCTCGAGGTTTTTGAATCAGGTGAGGGCTGCCGCACCGCGCGGCTCCAAGCCCAGGAAATCTTTGGAGGAGTTTCAGTAGTAGGCGTAAACCTTCAGGTACTTCTTGCGAAGCTCCGGATCTACCTTTTCCAGCGTGCTGAGATAGTGCTCGCGGATCATGCCCTGGTCGCCGTCGCCCAGCGAAGCGTAGTCTGCTTCTGCCTTCGGACCCAGCTTGCCTGCGTGTGCAATCTCTTCAAAGTGCCGGATGCGCAGCTTCGAGCGTTCGAGCGACTTGAGAAACTCGGACACGTTGGCGTCGGAGAAGGCGGTGTCGATCGCCCGTTTGACGGCGCCGAAGCCCTGCTGGTCTGTTACCGCGATTGTTGCCTGCTCGTACATCGTTTTCGCCTACAACCTCTGAACCGAATCTTTGGAGCGGGAGACGGGGATCGAACCCGCGACCAACAGCTTGGAAGGCTGTGACTCTACCACTGAGTTACTCCCGCACTTGGAGCCTTGCCCTCAGGGGCTAAAGCCCCTTCTCTGCTGTGCCCCCGGTGTACGGGCTGAAGCCCGTACCTTCCGAAAGCCTTGCATCTCTGCCTCCGATGTACGGGCTGAAGCCTGTACCTTTCGAGCTTACCTGCCGTACTTGGCGGGTCAAGCCTGATCGAAGAAACTGCAGCACCACAAATCTGGAGCTGATGGAGGGGCTTGAACCCTCGACCTCTCCCTTACCAAGGGAGTGCTCTGCCACTGAGCTACATCAGCATGTTCCTGATGGAGGTACTCTCCCGGGGGCTAAAGCCGCCCGGCTACCTACATCAGCGTCTTGCTGCGATCCGCCCGCTGCCGTTGCATTCGCCCCAGCACCACGCGAAACGCGAAGAACCCTAACAATACCCACGCCAGAGACCGGTACTTGCCGGAATCCATTGTGAGCCCTACACCGACGGCCGCCCCGGCGATGATCAGCAGGGCGACAATCATCCGCTGCTGCGATCCGGGTCCGTTCATCAGTTACTACCTGCACCCTTGCGGATGCCCCACTCTGAGGTCCGAGTGCCCCACGAAAGTTGTGGTGCACAGGGGAGGATTCGAACCTCCGTAACGCGTTGCGTGGCAGATTTACAGTCTGCTGCCATTAACCACTCGGCCACCTGTGCACATCAGTTGCTGCCTGCCTTGGGAGCGGGTTCTGGAGCTGGCGAAGGGATTTGAACCCCCGACCCTCTGATTACAAATCAGATGCTCTACCGGCTGAGCTACGCCAGCCCAAGCGGCCACCGGCCCAAACTGCACCAGACAGCAAACAACGCTGCCAACGAAGCGCAGCGCTAGATAAGACTTTAGCACAGGCAACGCTCTGAGAAAGGTACTCAACCCGACGCGAACAGGTTGCGATTCAGGTAGTCGTTGCGGAACTTGCCCTTCGGGTCGAACTCCGCCGCAAGCTGGCGAAACTGCGCCATCGCGGGATACTGCCCCTGGATGTAGCTGGCCGGCATTTCGAAGATCTTGCCCCAGTGCGGACGAGCCGCAAACGGCATCAGCGCGGCTTCAATCTCCGGCAGAATTTTGCGGACCACCGGCTCTTCGGGTTTCCAGGTGAAGTGGATGGCCAGCGACTCGCGGCCGTGATGCATGCTCATGGGCAGGTCGTCGGAAGCAATGGTGCGCAGTTCGGTGATGAAGAGGTGCGGCGTGATTTTGTCGCGCAGCTTTTCCACGGCGCGGATGGCGCGATAGCCGTCTTCGCGGTCGACAAAGTACTCCGTCTGCAGCTCCTCGCCGCTTGAGGGCGTGAACTCCATCTTGAAGTGCGGCAGCCGCAGATACCAAGGACCGATGCTGCCCATCTGCTCGGTGCAGGCTTCGGCGGGATGATCTTCGATGGGGTGCAGCTTCTTCGTCTGCAGCGTGGCTCCATAGAAGAGCGGCGCCAGCGGCTTCTGCGTTGCGCCCGGCTCGACGCGCTGCTTGATCCACACTTCGCTGGCCCGGTTGTTCTGCCAATTGGTGAACAGGCTGACGCTGTAGGCCGCACCCATGATGGCGTCGAGATTGTGCTCCAACTGATCGAACGACAGGTTCTGATACACGACCTGCGACATGTCGAAGCGCGGCAGCAGATCGAGCGTCACGCGGGTCAGCACGCCCAACGCGCCGAGATGCACGACGGCCAGGCGGAAACGGTCGCCGTCCTTGTCGCGCGAGAGCACGACGGTGCGGCCATCGGCCGTGATGAACTCAATCGCGCGAACCGCGTTTGCAAGGTTTCTATTGTGAATGCCGGAGCCGTGTGTTGCCGTGGCAATCGTTCCTCCAACCGAGATGTGCGGCAGCGATGCAAGATTGCCCAGAGCGAAGCCAGCCTTATCGAGCACCGGCGCAAGCTCGCCATAGCGGACGCCCGCGCCCACCGTTGCTGTCTTCGCCGCGGCATCGATCTCGATGCCCTTCAGCGCGCGCAGCGAGATCTGCGCGTCGTGGCTGTCGGCGATGT
>CAZZVI010000370.1:0-2573 GCA_964657335.1 uncultured Terriglobus sp. | reverse complement strand
TCCTTGTTCTGTGTCGGTGCCATCGCTTACCAGATTAGATGAGTCACGGCAGCTCAGGGTATCGGATTGCGAGACATGTTATCTGCGCTTTGCCGCAGCACGGCTCGCCCGCAGGCTGATGCCATGCTTCAGAGCGGAAGCTGTCTCCTCGGCAGACGTGCCCTGATCCTTCGGACACCAGTACAGCGTGCGGCCCGCAACATCCTTGCGCACGATGGTTTCGCCGCAGACGAAGCACGGCTTGCCATGACGCCGGTAGACATAGTGCTCTTCTCCGCGCTCGGCGACAGCCTTACCGCTGGGCCGGTCCTTACGATCCGTGCAGACGATGCGGCGATCGACCATGCCTGCCTTCAATAGCGGGATCGAGTCCTTCCAGATCGCCTTCAGCGTTTTCAACTGCATCGCTTCGCCCGGCGTGAACGGATTGACGCGATGCCGGAAGAGCAGTTCCGCGCGGTAGATGTTGCCGATGCCGGAGAGGATCGACTGGTCCATCAGCAGCTCGGCGATGCTCGTCTTCTTCGAGAGAATCTTCTCGAAGGCACGCTTGGGATCGTCATGGCCGCCGGGCTCATGCGCCAGCGGATCAGGTCCCAGACGATCCAGCAGCGCCCCCCATTTCTTCGCGTCGTACACCGAACAATCCGTAGGCCCACGCAGCTCCCACCAGTCCACGTCTTCCGGCGGAAACGGCTGGGTGCCGTCATCCTTCGCGCAGGTCAGGTTGTGCGGCTGGCCCTTCTGCGAGCGCGATGGTTTGCCTGATCCCGCTCGCTGCATCACGCCGCGCAGCAGACCCTTCGGCTCCGGCAGCGGACCGCAGCCTTCGGTAAAGTCACCAAACCGGCCCAGGTGAACGTGGAGGTACAGCTCGCCGGGAAACTCATACCCCAGGTGCTTACCCACGGCATGCACCTTTAACAGCTTCTTGCCATCAACCAGGTGCGCATCGCTGAAGCGGTGGTTCGGCCCCGGCAGCACGTTGACCTTGCGCCCGGCAAATGCCGCGGTGTGCCGCTGCGCCCATCGATGGACTTCATTGCCCTCTGGCATTCCTTCTCCTAAACCTTGTACTTGCAGCGGTGAGACACAGCGGCTGCAACAATTATCTAACTGATATCAGAGGTCGAATTTGCCATTGGCCCGCAGACATTCAGCAGGTAAAGTTGGCAGGTGGCATCCCGTCAACGACATGGACAAGGCCGCCAGTTCTACCGGCCGCAGCTCGACGCCGCGCGATTCATCGCCTTTCTGGCTGTCTTCGGTCATCATGTTCTTCCGCGGACCGGGGACTACAACCCGCTGCTGAAGACGGCTGTTAACGCTATGGGTTTCGGCCTCAGCCTTTTCTTCGTCCTGAGTGCCTATCTCATCACGCTGCTGCTGATTCGCGAGCGTGAGGCGACCGGCAGCATCCATCTTGTGCCGTTCTACAAGCGGCGCATGCTTCGCATCTGGCCGCTCTATCTGCTTGGCATCGGCATTGGTGTTGTCCGCGCGCTGCTCCACGGCGTCTTCGGGCAGCAGAAGACGTGGTTCATCGCAGCCCTTCTGCTCTCCGGCAACCTGGTGTACCCAGGCGCGATCCTGATGTCGCACCTGTGGAGCATCTCCATCGAAGAGCAGTTCTACCTGTTCTTCCCCTCGGCGTGTCGCAACTTCGGACGTCGCGGCATGCTGCTGTTCGCTCTGCTGCTGATCGCCCTCGCGAACGGTTCCCTGGTTCACTTCGGGCATGTTCACGCAGACCTGGACGTCCGGGTGTGGTTCAGCAGCTTCGTCCAGTTTGAGATGTTCGCGGCGGGCATCCTGCTGGCCCTGGTGGATGAGCATCTGCCGCGGTGGAGCCGGAGCGTCAGTGCGCTTGCGGCGATCGGTGCCGCAGGGATGGGCCTTCTCGCTGCAGGAGCGTTCGGCCTGAAGACGATGGGGGCCGTCGCGCAGTCTGCTCCTTCGCTCTGTCTTGGCTACGCGACCGTCGCCATCGCATGCTGCCTGTTCCTCGTTGCCGTCCAGGGTCTGCCTTCGCCGGCGGCGCTGGTGTACTCCGGCAGAATCTCCTACGGGCTGTATGTCTTCCACATTCCTGCGATCGCGCTGGTCACGTCGCGCGTTCCGATGGGACTGGGCGCACCCTTGAGCCTTGCCGTGACATACGGACTGGCCGCGTTGTCGTACCGCTACTTCGAGACGCCGTTCCTCCAACTGAAACGGCGCTTCGAGCTGATCCCGACGCGCGCTGTCTAGAATCCCTCAGTCCAGATGAAAGATCTCGGGCAGGGGCTTCATGGCATCGTCCGGAGGCGTGCCGCTGTTGTCGAAGAACGGCTCCATTTCACGCTGCCAACGCGCATTCACTGGCAACGCCTTCATACCTTCCCGTGCCGCATCGAAGTCCTCGACCTCGACATAGCCGATCAGCAGGCCGCCCGGTGCGAGAAACAGCGAGTAGTTCGTCCAACCCGTCGCACGCAGCGCCTCCTGCATCTCGGGCCAGACGTGCTTGTGGCGCTCGATGTATTCGTCGAGGTGTTCCTCGCGAAGCTTGAGGGTGAAGCAGATTCGCTGCA
>CAZZVI010000369.1:0-2593 GCA_964657335.1 uncultured Terriglobus sp. | reverse complement strand
TAGCGGTCGATCAGCTTCGCGTGCGTTGCCGGATAGCGCTCGCCTTCGATCGCGATTGCGGACGAAGCCGCTTCGAGCGCGCGCACGTCTTCCGATGTGAGCTCGATGGTTGCGCCGCCGAGGTTCTCCTCCAGCCGCGACAGCTTGGTCGTGCCAGGGATCGGCACGATCCATGGCTTCTTGGCGAGCAGCCATGCCAGTGCGACCTGCGCAGGCGTTGCTCTCTTCTGCTCGGCGAACGTTGTCACCACTTCCACGAGCGACTGGTTGGCCTTGCGATTGTCTTCACTGAAGCGCGGCACAACGGCGCGAAAGTCCGTGCTGTCGAACTTTGTCGAGGCGTCGATCTTGCCGGTGAGGAAGCCTTTGCCAAGCGGGCTGAAGGGCACGAAGCCGATGCCGAGTTCTTCGAGCGTGGGCATCACCGACTCTTCCGGTTCGCGCCAGAAGAGCGAATACTCGCTTTGCAATGCGGTGACAGGCTGCACCGCGTGCGCGCGGCGAATGGTGTTCGCGCCTGCTTCGGACAGGCCGAAGTGCTTCACCTTGCCTGCCGCGATCAGGTCTTTCACGGCCCCGGCGGTCTCTTCGATCGGCGTGTTCTTGTCCACGCGATGCTGGTAGTACAGATCAATCGTGTCGATCTTCAAACGCTTCAGCGAGTCTTCGACGACCGCCTTGATGTGCTCGGGACGGCTGTTTGTCGCGCTCCACTTGCCGTCGTTGCCGGGATCGGGCTCAAAGCCGAACTTGGTGGCGATCACTACTTCTTTGCGGAACGGAGCAAGCGCTTCGCCGACCACCTCTTCGTTGAGGTACGGGCCGTAGACCTCGGCGGTGTCGAAGAAGGTGACCCCGCGCTCCACCGCCGCGCGGATCAGCTTGATGGCCTCTCCCTTCTCCGTCGCCGGGCCAAGGCCGAAGCTCAAACCCATGCATCCCAGGCCGAGTGCCGAAACCTCCAGGCCGCTTCTTCCCAATGTGCGCTTTTGCATTTGTTATCTCTCCTGTCGCGCAAGCGGTAACAAGGAACGCCCGCACGCACTGACCATAGGATGCCGCGTTCTTCATGAAGAATTGCAGTTGCGCCAGCAAACACTTATGCATACCATTCATGAATCATGAGCAACGATCTAGGAGAGCTCTCGGCGTTCGCCACCGTTGCTTCAGAGCGAAGCTTTACACGGGCCGCGGCGCGCCTGGGCGTCTCGCAGTCGGCGCTCAGCCACTCCATGCGAGGCCTGGAAAAGCGGCTGGGACTGCAGTTGCTCGCGCGCACCACGCGAAGCGTCTCTCCGACCGCGGCAGGTACAACGCTCCTGCAGGAGCTCGCACCGGCCCTCGAGCGCATCGAGCGGGCGGTTGCAGAAGCCCGCAAGCAGAGGGAGTCACCCTCCGGCCGCATCCGCCTCATCATCCCGCCGACCGCGACGAAGATGGTGCTGCTGCCGAAGCTTGCACGCTTTGCCCGCACCTACCCTGAGATCGTGCTGGAGATCACCTCGTCCAACGACCCCGTCGATCTCGTCGCGGGAGAGTACGACGCAGGCGTGCAGCTCGGCGAATTCATCCAGCGGGACATGATCGCCGTCCGCGTCACGGAGGAAATGCGCCTTGCCGTTGTCGGAACCCCGGCGTACTTCAAGTCGAACAGCATCCCGAAACATCCCGGCGATCTGAAAGATCACGCCTGCATCGGTTTTCGCTTCAGCAACCGCCTGTACCGGTGGGAGTTCGAGAAGGGCCGCAAGGCGCTCACGGTCAGCCCGCAGGGGCCCGCATCGTTCGACGATCCAGATCTCGTGATCCGCGCGGTGCTGGAAGGCGCAGGCATCGGCACCGCGATGGAAGAGAGCCTGAAGGCCCTGATCGCGCAGGGACGGCTGGTGCAGGTGCTGAAAGACTGGTGCCCAGCGTTTCCGGGCTACTTCCTCTACTATCCCAGCCGCCGGAACCAATCCGCCGCCCTTGCCGCGTTGATCGGTGCGCTCCGGCTGGAATCCTGAACGACCAAACCCAACGGTCGCACGGTCTGAGTCATCGCGGTGAGCCTGGTGCGGCTCCCGATGTGCGGTTCGTGCCGGTCGAAGGAACCGCGCGCAGGCTGAAGCTGGCGATCGCCGCAGGCTTCGAGTTTGGCCGTACAAAAAGCGTTCCGAGGACTTCCGTCGCCGCCGGCGTCTGATCGCGAAGCCGGAAGACGAGGACGCCCGGCTGTACTTCCCTGGCAGACAGCAGGTTGAAACCGCCGGTCTGCTGCCGTATCTCCATCTGCGCGGCGGCGGTGAGATTCGATGCTGCGTTGGGCAGAACTTTCTCCAGCGCGGGCAAGCTCGCCTGGTTGAACGCGGCCAGCCAGCCGAACAGCAGGTGTCCCGCCGGACTGTCCGGAATCAAGCCGACCTGGTCGCCATACCGAGGCAGGCGGATGAGGATCGTCGCGTGCACATCGCTCACGCGGCCGCCGCGCCGGGCAGGCACGGGAGCGTCCGCGGCGTCGCCAATCACGATGGTGTCGATCTGCGATGGATCGTCCTTGTCGTCCTTGTCCGCGGCCGAAGCACCCGCGGCGGCCCCGCCTGGGGTACGAGAT
>CAZZVI010000368.1:0-2608 GCA_964657335.1 uncultured Terriglobus sp. | reverse complement strand
GCGAAGGTATCGCCGAGAATCGCGTTGCGCAGATGTCCAACGTGCGCTGCCTTGTTGGGATTGATGCTGGTGTGCTCGATCAGGCGCAGGCCTTCGCCGCCGACGTCAGCGTGTTCGCCGTGCGCCATGCGCAGCACAAGCGCGGCCCGGTCGAACCTGATGTTCAGGTAGCCCGCGCCGGCGACTTCGACTGCCGCGACGCCCTCGATGCCGTTCAGCTCCTGCGCCAGTTCCGCGGCGATCATCCGCGGAGCCTTGCGCAGCCGCTTTGCCAGCTCAAATGCAACGGGGGTTGCAAGCTCGCCGAGCGCGAGGTTCGGCGGCTGCTCCGTCGCGATGTTCACGGCGGTTACGTCGTATGTTTGCTGCAGCACCTGCTCCAGCCGTTCGAGCAGAGCCTGTTTCATCGTGCGATACATGAGGGTCTCACTTCGTGGTGCGTGTGCCGCTAGCGCGTCTCAGGAAACTGCAGTTGCGGCAGATCTTCTTCCGGCACGACCAGGCCCATGGGCAGAGCGGCGAGGTCTTCCGCCAGCGGCTTTGTCGCTCCCTTGCGGGCCGCGCGATGCACCAGGAACGCGATGCCGCCGATGGCCGTGATGGCAATGAACGTGACGACGTGCACCAGCAACGCAAACAGCGCCGCGTCGGAGGGCAGCGCGCCCTGCGATTGCATGGCGACCTTGCCCGAAGCCTCGAATGGTCCGATGCCGCCCGGCGCGCTGGGCAGAAGGAACGACAGGTTGCTCAGGGCAGCGGCGATCCACGGGCCGCGCGGCCGGCTGATCAGACCGATCATCCTGGCGAAGGCCACAAACATCATGCTCTCGCTGGTCCACACCATCGCCGTCACCGCCAGCAGCCACACGCGGCCGGGGAAGCTCAGGTGCAGAACCGCGTCGAACAGCAGAACGGACCACTCGCCCAGTTTGTGCGTCCGCGGATGCTGGCCGAAGCTGGCCACCAGTTTCTTCGTGATGCGATGCAGCAGGCGCGTTCCAAACAGCAGCAGGCCAAGCCCGAGCGCGGCCAGCACGAGGATGAACTCCGCGAGGCGAAGCACGCCGTAGCTATGGCCGCGCACGGCCACCGGCGGAAAGTTCGCGTCGGCCCCATGCAGACCGACGACAAGGAACGCAAACAGCATGAAGATGTCGAGCAGCCGCTCCAGCAGCACGGTACTCAGCACGGTCGACGACGGCGCGTTCACGTCCGGTGCATAGGCAAAGATGCGCATGAAATCGCCGACGCGGAAGGGCAGAATGTTGTTCGCGGCAAGGCTCGTCATGAGCACGCGCAGGCACGCGTTGAACCGCGCCCGCACGCTGCGCAGCATGAACCACCAGCGATAGCTACGAAGCCCATAGTCCGCAAGAAAGAAGAAGACAAGGACAGCGATCCACGCCGGATGCACCAGCCGCATGCTGCGCAGCCGGTCCATGTTCAGGGCACGGAGGACACGCCAGAGAAAGAAAGCTGAGATGCCGAAGCCCGGGATCAGCTTCCAGAGATCGCGGGCGTTGTGTGACGATGATCCGCTCAAGCGGCACCGCTGTCGGCAGGCTGGCGAAAAGGCAGGGCAAAACCCGCCGCAGTGTGCGTCATCGCCCCTCATTATACGGAGGCGCCGAGCCCAGCGGATATCATGGATGCCGGGCAGAGAGCGCCCGGACTGGAGTGCATGGCAACCGCGACCACCCTGCCTGCCGTGCAACGGCGGAGTCTCCTCGCGCACATCCTGGCGCGCGCAGCCGATGCACCGGCGACCGCCGTCGGGCTGGGTACAGCAGCGGCCTTTCTGCTGCTCGGCTACCACCCGTATGCAGAGGATGGCGGCATCTACGCGGCCGCACTGGCCGCTCGACTGGATCCATCGCTGTTCCCGGCGGAGCATGCCTTTGCGGTCGCACACACCGGGCGCAGCCTGTTTGTTCCGCTGCTGGCGCTGCTTGCCGGGGCGTTGCACCTGTCGCTTCCATCGACGCTGCTGGCGGCTTACGTGATGTGCCTTGCGGCGACGGTGGCTGCCGCTCAGTCCCTGGCGAAGGTGCTTTTCCCTTCGGTGGCATCACAGCGATGGGCTGTTGCAACGCTGGTGGTCTCGCTGGGTCTGCCGGTCGCCGGAACGTCGCTTTATCTTGCCGACCCTTACCTGACGGCGCGCTCGCTCTCGTCCCCTTTGCTGCTGTGGGCGTTCGCTCTGCTGCTGCGGCGACGCACCGTGGCGATGGCAGCTTGCCTGTGCATCGCGTTTGCGCTGCATCCGATGATGACCGCGACCTCTGCCGTGCTGTTCGCCTTCCTGATGGCGCTGCGCTCCTCGCGCCGCACCTTGTGGGTCGGTGCGCTGGCGGCCGGCATCTTGATGACGATGGCTCTGCTTCGCTTCGTCCCTCACGCCGATGGCGAGGCGGTACGCGCAGCCTCCATCAGCCGGTCGTACTGGTTCCCTTCCCAGTGGGCCTGGTACGAAGTCATCGGGCTGCTTGCGCCGCTGCTGCTGCTGCCTGCTATTGCGGGCTGGCACAGGCTCTCGCAAGGGATGAAGGTCGACGCTCGTCAGCTTGCGCTTGCCGCAACTGGTTCAGCGGCTGTCGTCTGTGCCGGC
>CAZZVI010000367.1:0-2615 GCA_964657335.1 uncultured Terriglobus sp. | reverse complement strand
ACGGTGACATGTGCCCGGTCTCCATCGATCGTCAGGGCAGAGATCTTCCCTGCACCATTTTCCGCGACGTAAATCTTGCCGCCGGCCGCGCGCATGCCATCAGGACCTTTCACCGGCGCGTCCATCCACACGTCCACAAACGCGCCCGGCTTACCGGATGCGTCGACCGGGATGCGGTACAGCTTGTTGAACACCACGCTGTTGATGTACAGGACGCCATCGAGAAAGGTGATGCCGTCGATGCCGCTGAGCAGGCGGTTGTCCGAGAACAGTTCGGCCGCGCTCGCGCCCGGCGCCAGCCGGTAGATGCGGCCCGGGCCCGTGTCGGAGATGTACAGCGCCTTGTCCGGGCCGATGGCCATGTCGTTGCAGGTGGTGCTGTCGCCGGGCAGGTTCCAGCGCAGCTTCGGCGCCCCGGTGCTCAGGTCAAAGCCCCGCAGCGCGGTATGCCGCTGTGCCGGTTTCGTGTCCGGCACGGGAGTCAATTGGCACGTCCAGAGCGTGCTGGTGGCAGGGTCGGCGAGCATGCCGAAGAAGAACGTTCCCGGGCCCTCGGCAGTGGCGTCGATGAACTTCTCCGCCATTGTGGAGCCGGGCTTCACCTTGTAGACAAACGGCGAGGAGGCGCTGCCGACGATGAGCACGCCACCGGGCGCGACCGTCATGCTCTCCGGCTGCGACTTCGCATCGCCGATCAGGATCTCAGTGGCGGACGCGGCGTGGATGAGACCCACAGCAAGGGCAACACACGCGGCGAAGCGCAGACGGAACGGGGCAGAGATCATCCTCATCACCTCAAAAAGTTCTTTATGGGAGTGCAGACAAAGCATAGCGAAGCCGGGTTGGTTCTGACCAGCGTTCGCACGCTGCGAAGCGCGGGAGATCATCCTCTACAACGATCTGTCATTTCGACCGGAGCGAAGCGGAGTGGAGAAACCTGCTGTTTTGGAGTTCTGCGGCAGCAAAAAGAGATTGCTCCACGACGCAGGACAATACAGCCGTCCCGCTCCAGTCGAAATGACAGGTTCCGGTGAGGCAAGCATGTGACATACGAAGCAAACGTCACAGCTAAAATTGGCTCTGCTCCATCCGCTGCGTGGGAGACACATGAATCGTCGCAAATTCGTATCCGGACTGGGAGCTGCCGTAGGCGCGACCAGCGTTACCGCACGCGCCGGCCTTGTAGCAAACGCCCCGCCGAAGCCGGGTAAACGACCGAACCTCGTCTACGTTTTTGCGGACCAGTTACGCTACCAGTCCTGCGGCTATGCGGGCGATGAGTATGCGCGCACGCCGAACATGGATCGACTCGCGGCGGAGGGCTGTAACCTGCACCAGGCGGTGTCGTCTACACCGGTCTGCGCACCGTACCGAGCGTCGCTGATGACGGGCAAGTACCAGTCCAGCACAGGCATGGTCATCAACGAGATTCGCCTGAGCCCCGAGCACGAATGCTTCGGCCACGTGCTGACCCAGGCCGGCTACAACACCGGCTACATTGGCAAGTGGCACATGTGGGCCAACCAGCTTGGCCATCATGAACTGGTGAAGAACGGCTTCACGCCGCCGGGTCCGTACCGCCTCGGCTTCGATGGCTACTGGGCGGCCTACAACTTCAATCACTACTACTTCCACTCACCCTACTTCCTGAACAACGCTGAGCCGCATATCCGCCAGGGCTACGAGCCCGACGGCCAGACCGACATGGCCATCGACTTCGTGAAGCGCGCGGCGAAGAAGGACGAGCCATTTGCGCTCTTCCTGTCGTGGGGTCCGCCGCACTACCCGTGGGGCCTCGACAACGTCGATCCCCGCTGGGCAGAGCAGTTTCGTGGCGTCGACATTCCGCTATCGCCGAGCTACTCCACCAGGAGCGACCCGTACGCCGACGACTGGCAGAAGCTGCCCGCGAACTACGACGCGAAGGTCCATGACTGGATGCGAACGTACTACGCGCAGACCGCAAACCTCGACTGGAATCTTGGCCGGCTGATGCTGGCGCTGGAGGCGGCCGGCGTGGCAGACGACACCATCCTCGTCTTCACTTCAGATCACGGCGAGATGTTCGGTGCACACGGTCGCCAGGCCAAGCTCATCTTCTACGAGGAGGCTGCGCGTGTGCCGTTCCTGGTGCGCTGGCCAAAGAAGATTCCGAAGAAGACGGTGTCCGACGCGGCACTCTGCACGCCGGACATCATGCCCACGCTGCTGTCGATGCTTGGTCTGCCGATACCCTCTGCGGTCGAGGGACAGGACCTCAGCGATGCCGTGCTGGGAAGACGATCCGGAGTCAAAGACACGGCACACATGCAGGGCATGGGAGCCACCGCGGCGTGGGCAGACGGGTCGGAGTGGCGCGCTCTTCGTGACGCTGAATACACCTACGCCATCTACCGCAAAGATCGCAGCGAGCTGCTCTTCAACAACCGGAGAGATCCCTACCAGCTTGTGAACCTTGCAGCGGATCGTGGATTTCACACGACGCTGCAGCACTACCGCTCGGTGTCAGAGACATGGCGCGTGCAGCAGAATGACACGTTTGAAAGCTGCAGCTGGTACCAGCGATGGACGAAAGACCGCAACATCGTGAACACCGCCAAGGGTGTCACTCAGGA
>CAZZVI010000366.1:0-2620 GCA_964657335.1 uncultured Terriglobus sp. | reverse complement strand
CACTTCGTTACGGGATGACAAGCAGTAAGGTGGTTGGGCTGCCCAATGCCGCGCTGCCGGTTAGAGACGCCTACTGCTTCGCCTTCTCTCGCGCTTCCCGGGCCATCTTCAGTGCTTCCTCGCGTTTCCGCTGTGCTTCCTTCAACTCGGCGTCGGCTTCGCGGATGGCGTCCTGTGCCAGCTTCTGGGCGTCGGCGGAGATCTGAGCGCCGCTCTGCCAGTCGCCGGCGTTCGGCTGCGCTGGAGGCGCTGGAACGCTGAGGTGCAAGGACGGTGGAGCCGGCGGCAGCGGAGCAATCGAGTTGCGATTGACGTTGATGTCGCCATGAGAGGTGTTCAGCTTGACCGCCGCTCCGCCGCCGTTAAAGGATCCGCTCAGCATGCCGTGGCCGCCATGCGTGTCGCTGCCCTCGAAGTCGCTATGGGTGTCGCCGTCGCTGGTCTCGGCGTTCAGGGTGAAGCGAGCTTTCTCTGGCAGCGTGACATTCACGTTGCCGTTCTGATTGTCGACCGTGATGGTGCCTGTGGGCGGTGCGACGTGCACATCTACATCGCCATGATTGTTCGTGATGCTGATGTCGCCTGTGACCCTGTCCAGGTTGATGTTGCGGCTGCGTGTGCTGATGCGCATGGGACCGATTGCTTCGTTGGCGGTGAGGTCGTTGCCGTCGATCTGCAAATCGCCATTTAATCGTGCAAGGCTAACGTCACTGCGGCTGCTGTGATAGCTGAATGCGCCGCCGATGTGCTGTGCATGGCCTCCGCTGTAGAAGTCGCCATGGACCGTAGCCGAGCCCGAGATGTCGGACAGCGTGACCTCGTCACCGCTGCCGTCGACGGTTACATCGCCGGTGACGCTGCGGACGTTGACGTCGCGATGCCGGTTGTTCGCGTGCACCTGCACGCCTCCAGTAATGGCGGCAACCTCCACATCCCCATTGTTTGCGGTGACGGCCACGGCAGACTTCATGTTGGTCACATGCACGTCACCGTGGTTGCTGTTCAGCAGCAGTCGCGTGCTGGGCGGAACGAGCAGCGTGATGTTCGCCACGGCGGATTCGACCGCGGGGATGCGCAGCGAAAGGCTGTCGCTCGGGCCCTCGAGCCCGAACTCGAGCTGGCGCAGGCGGTCGCTGGCAGTGCTGTCGGAGTTGCTGTAGACCTCCTTGTGCGCGGACACGTGGACCTTGCCGTCGTCGCTGGTGCCGGATACCGTGACGTCTCCGTGTGGGTTGTCGATGGAGAGCGCGCCGTTCAGTACGATGTCATGCACCATCGGGGCGGGATCTTCTTCATGCTTCTGCCCGAACAGGTGGTCGACATTCCCGTTGTCGAATGGCCCGAAGAATCCGAAGCCGTCGCGGTCTGCACGCCAGTGGGCTCCCGCGTGAAGCACAAGGCCGATGACCGCCAGAAAGACGATGGTCGAAACTGTGCCACCACCGATGCCGTACCGCAGGGGCGGGGCGTCCGCGGGCAGGCGAGCACGGTCGATCGCCCATTCTCCTACGCGGAGCAGACCAATACCGATCAGCAGCACCGGCCAGAAGCGGCTGTACCAGTTGAAGAACTCAAATGAAGAGACGCGGCCTGAGTGGATGAGAAAAAACACCACACCGACGGCGATGAGAAGGAGCGGCCCGATGATGGAGGAGCGGCGCTGTCCGCGCGTGTACATCTTCCACTGGTCGCGCTGGGCCTTTGCCTGGGCCTTCCATGCCGCAGCCGCGGCACGTTGCGCTGCGCGGTCTTGTCCTGCGGCTGCGCGCTGCTGATCGCGGTAGAAGCGCTGCTGCGCCTTCTGCCAGCGAGGGTCATAGCGCGGATCGCGGCTGGGGTCGTAGCGCGGATCGTTGACGTTGGTCGGATCGTACGGCGCATTAGGATCGGCACCGGGAGCGTTCGGGTTCCAGTTTGGTGGATTCGTTGCCATGACTACCTTCCCCCCTGGTCGGTCAGGTCGTTCTCAGGACGTGTGTACTTCGGCACGATTGAGGTCGGTGAGGAAGTCTCAACGGGCGTCTCGGCGGGCGTGGGTGGAACGGGCGCGGGCGGGTACATGGGTGCTGCGTTCATGTTGTTCAGTGCAACGCGCTCCATCAGCGTGATCACTCCCAGAAAGATGAGCAGGATCGGCCACGAGGATTCCCAGTAGATGATGTGCAGCCCCTGCAGCAGTGTGAGCAGGCCGACGATGAACACCACGCCGGCTCCGCGGCTGGCGCGCAGCAGGTTCCAGCGCGCTGCCGGTGTGCTGTTCCCCGCGAACGCAGTCGTGATTGACTGACGGCGAAGGAACATGAAGATCGACAGGCCGATCAGGAACAATCCACCAGTAGCCTCGCCCTCCAGAAACCGGAACGGACGCACCGACCCGAGCAGCGCAAGAAGGCCGCCGCCGATCAGCCAGATCGCTCCCATGGGCAGGCTGTTTCGGCGTATTGGAGGCGCGACGAATGGTGGCACGGGAGGCACGCCGTAAGGAGGCACCGGAGGCACACCGTACGCAGGGCCGCCGAAGCCCGCGCCGAAGGGAGGCGTCGGCGGCGCACCGTACGGCGGATACCCCGCAGGCGGTACCGGAGGCACATAGCCCGCTCCCGCCGTAGCTGAAGTCGAG
>CAZZVI010000365.1:0-2694 GCA_964657335.1 uncultured Terriglobus sp. | reverse complement strand
CACCAGCGTTGTGCCTGCACTGCGGTTCAGGTCCAGCAGCAACTGCATGACGTGTTCGCCGTTGCTGGTGTCCAGGTTGCCCGTGGGCTCGTCGGCCAGCACAATCGGCGGTCGCAGAATAAAAGCTCGCGCCAACGCGACACGCTGCTGCTCGCCGCCGGAGAGCTGCACGGGATAATGATCGCCGCGCTCGGACAGCCCAACTGCAGCCAGCAAATCCTTTGCGCGCTGCAGACCGGCTGCCTGTTCGCTCTTTGGCGCGTTCAATTCATGCGGCAGCAATACGTTCTCCAGCGCGGTCAGTGTCGGGATCAGTTGATAACTCTGAAACACAAACCCGATCAGCTTGCCGCGTACTTCCGCGAGCCGGTCTTCCGCCAGGTAGCTGATCTCTGTGCCCTGCAGCGTGACGCCGCCCGAGGTCGGTGTGTCAAGACCCGCCAGCAGACCCAGCAGCGTACTCTTGCCCGAGCCTGATGCGCCCACGATAGCGACGAACTCGCCGGCACGCACATCAAACGTGATGCCGCGCAGGATGTCGACGGTACGCGTGCCGTTGCGGATCGATTTCTTGAGGTCTGCAACACGTATGCCCGGCTCTGGGTCTGCCGAAGCAACTTGGGGTAGGGAAGAAAGACCGGTTGCATGTGCGGTGTTCAAGATGCGACAGTCCGCCTTTCCGGCAGGGTTGCACGTACGTCAAAAGAAGGAACCCGTGACGATGAAGAAGTTCCCCGCAACAACGATCAGCACGATCATACAAGGCCGCCTGCGCTCGATTGCCGCGGCGATGGTGCCGATCACGATGATCGCCCTCGCTCTATCGTGGGCGGGCCTCGGCCCTGTGCATACGGTGAAAGCAGCGTCGGCTATCTCTTCCATGGAGCACGCAGACATGCAGAACTCGCAAGACTCCCGCCCCGTGATCGCCTGCTTTGGCGACAGTTTGACCGCGGGTTACGGCGTGGATGCCGATCGCAGTTACCCCGCCAATCTGCAGCGCGACCTGGACGAAGCGGGCTTTCACTACCGCGTGGTCAACGTCGGCATCAGCGGCGAAACCACAAAGGACGGCCTTGGCCGCATCGATCGCGTGCTGGCCCTTAAGCCGGCGATTGTGGTGCTCGAGTTCGGCGGCAATGATGGACTGCGCGGCATACCTGTCGCAAGCTCACGCGCCAACCTGGACGCGATGCTCGCCAAACTCACCTCCAGCGGAACGCACGTCGCACTTGCCGGCATCACGCTGCCGCCGCAGTACACGGCGCCCTACATCAAGCAGTTCAACGAGACCTACACGCTGCTCGCAAAGAAGTACAGTGTGCCGCTGCTGCCGTTCCTTCTGCTGAATGTGTATGGCGTGCCCGGCAGCATCCAGGCAGACGGCATCCACCCCACGGCACAGGGCTGCGTGCAGGTTGCGAAGAACGTGATGGGCCTGATTAAGCCGCTGTTGAAGAAGTAGCTCGTTCCTGCTGATTGCATGTAGATTTCTTCCGAACTTAGTGATCTTTAGCTTTCGGAGGGGCATGGTTTCAGCCATGCCGTAAAGATGCCGTATGAGATCGGCTTCAGCCGCTGAGGGAAGGTTCGCGCAATCGGCGAAGCTACACTCCCGGGACCGCGAGGTAAGCGGCTACTGGCCGATTAGAATGACGGGTGGTGAGCCCGCGCAAGTCCATCGACGATCTGGAAAGCCCTGCGGCGATTGCCGTGGTCGACGACATCCTCGCGGGCGTCGGTCTGCAACACGGTTCCCGCGCCTCGCGGCGTGACACATGGAGCAACGGCGAGCGGCGCCCCGTCGGACGAAAGAAGGAAACCTCTGTAAAGGCAGCGTTGCAGCCCGCTGCAAAACCGGCCTCCATCTTCGTGCCTTCCTTGTCGGCTGCGGAAGCTGTCGTGCATGGCTTCTCCACGCGAGCCGGCGGCGTCTCACGTTGCTATCGGCCGCACCTGCCCGCGCGGCTCGGCGATCTAAACCTGGGCTTCACGAAGCATGATGATGCGAAGAACGTTCGCGAGAATCGCACACGCTTCCTGTCGTCCATCGCGGCAGAACAGTACAGCCGCTTCGCTCTGCTGCAGCAGAGGCACACGCCCATCGTGCGCGTGATACGCACTGCAGATGAAGCAGCGAACGACTTTCTACAGCCTGCAGCCATGCGGGGCGACGCCGTGCTGACCGATGTGCCCGGCGTGCTGCTCACGGTGCAAACGGCGGACTGCGTGCCGGTACTTCTGCTCGACACGAAGCGTCGCGCGATTGGTGCCTTCCATGCGGGCTGGCGAGGCACCCTGGCGCGCATCGTGGAGCGAAGCGTCGGCTCCATGAAGCTGCTGTACGGCTCAGATCCCGCGGACGTCCTCGCAGCGATCGGCCCATCCATCGGCTCTGCAAGTTACGCAGTCAGCGAAGACCTGCGCTATGAGTTTCTGTCACAGTTCGCTTACGGAGACGAACTCTTCCACGATGTGTATGAGTCCGATCCCATCCGCGAAAAATATCCCCTGTTGTTCCTCACCGCGCGCGCGCCCGGCCACTCGCCCATCGGTCCGCAGCTGCACCTGGATCTGTGGGAGGCGAACCGCAGGCAACTGCTCGATGCAGGTGTTCCTGCAGCGAACATCACCGTCGTTGGAGAAGACACCGCAGCAGATACAGGTCGCTTCTTCTCGCATCGCGCGGAAGAC
>CAZZVI010000364.1:0-2712 GCA_964657335.1 uncultured Terriglobus sp. | reverse complement strand
GCAAGCTCGCGCGCAAGTATCACCCTGACGTAAACCCCGGCGACAAGAAGTCGGAAGAGAAGTTCAAGGAGATCTCCGAGGCGAACGATGTGCTCTCGGACGAGAAGAAGCGCAAGGTCTACGACCAGCTTGGTTTCTACTCCGACTCGATTGATCCTGCGCAGGCCGAGGCAGCGGCTCGCGGCGGTTATGGCAGCACCGCGGGCTACGGTCCGAACACGTATACGGGTGGGGGATCGACGGCGGGCCAAGGCGTTCCGTTTGACTTTGGCGGGTTTGATTTTTCCGGCGGCTCCGGTGCGCCGCAACAAGGTGGCGGTGGCTTCGGGTCGTCGTTCCGCGACATCTTCGGCGGCATGTTCGGCGGCGGCGGGCGCGGGCAGGGGCAGGCGCCGCGCGGTCCACGGCCGGGCACCGACCTGGAGTACCAAGTCGAGGTCGACTTCTGGACGGCCATTCGCGGCGGCACCACGCGCATCGAGATCCAGCGGCAGGAGCAGTGCTCGACCTGCAAGGGCCAGGGCACTGTCGGCAGCTCGCACACCTGTCCGGAGTGCAACGGCAGCGGCCAGATCACGCAGATGAACGGCCGCATGAAGTTCAATGTGCAGTGCCCGCGCTGCGGCGGCAGCGGCAAGATTCAGCAGCCATGCCCCACCTGCCACGGCGAAGGCACCATAACGAAGCGGGACTCGCTGGAATTTCGCATCAAGGCGGGCACGCGCGACGGGCAGCGCATCCGGCTGGCGGGCAAGGGCAACGCCGGCAGCATGGGCGGACCGGCGGGTGATCTCTTCCTCATCATCAAAGCCGGCACGCACCCGGTGTTTACACGCCTGGGTGACGACATCCGCGTGACCGTTCCGGTGATGGCATTCGAGGCTGCGCTCGGCACAAAGATCGATGTGCCCACGATTGACGGCCGTGCCCAGCTGAAGATTCCCCCCGGCACGCAGACTGGCCAGAAGCTGCGGTTGCGTGAGAAGGGTGTGCCATCCGCCGCAGCCGACGGCGTGCGAGGCGACCAGATTGTCGAAGTGCAGATCGTCGTGCCGAAGATCCAGGACGAGCGATCGAAAGAAATCCTGCGCGAACTTGCAAAGCTGAATCCGGTCGATCCGCGGGAAGAGATGTTCACAAAGGTGTAGCGGCCGCTCGTCGAACTGCATGAGAAGAAGCCGCGTGCTGCACCGGCGCGACGGATCGGCACGCGATGCTGTGTAGCTCTATGCTTGAGGGAGCGGCGCGGCCGGCCCGATGGCTGCTGTTTGCTGAACGCAGGTAAACCAGTGCCCGAGACTATCGATCTTCCGCCCAGACCACGCATCGCGCGGGCCATCCTCATTCTTCTTGCTGTCTTTGCCGCCGTGTTGCTGGGCGGCGGCCGCCTGCTGTCCTTCTACGTGGATGCGCTGTGGTTCAGCTCACTCGGCTACACCGAGGTCTTTCGCAAGACGCTTGTGTTGCAGTGGAGCCTGTTCGGTGTGTTCTTTGCATTGACGTTTGCGCTGCTGTATGGCGGCTTCCTGTTGCTGCGGGATACGCGCTTTGGCAGCACGAGCCTTGTGCGGTCGGTGCTGGTCAATGGGCAGCCGCTCACCGTCAACATCGGGCGCTGGCTCAAGCCTGTCGTGCTGACGGTGTCTCTGCTGATCGCGTTGATCGCTGGCTCTTCGGTGTCCGCGGAGTGGCCGACGTTTGCGCTCTGGATGTATGGACCCCGCACAGCGAGCGTGGCCGATCCGGTGCTCGGGCGACCGCTCAACTTCTATCTTCTGACGCTGCCCGCATGGCAGCTGCTCGCGGGCTGGCTGACGGCCATGGCGGCCCTTGTGCTTGCCATGGCGGTTGGACTGTATGCGTTGCGCAGCCGACCGCAGCTGCAGGACTTCCGCTTCGCAGATATTGGCAACACTCGCTGGCGCGGGATCTATGGCAGCCTTGCCTTCCTGTTGCTTGCGTTCTCAGTGCGTGCGTGGCTCGGGCGGTTCGGTCTGCTGCTCGGTGAGCACACGATCTTTTCCGGTGTTACTTATACCGATGCGCATGTCGAGCTGCCCGGCCTGTTGCTCGTCGCGGTTGTGCTGCTCTGCGGCGCGGTCGTCGCGGTGTACAGCGCAGTCCGGCTCGCCGGGCCGCGTTGGATCGCGGTCGCCGTGCTGCCGGGCGTGCTGCTGTACCTGGGTGTGCAGGGCGTGGATGCGGCGGTGGACACCTTTATCGTCAAGCCGAACGAACTGGTGAAAGAGCAGCCGTACATCCGCAACAACATCGAAGCCACGCGTGCTGCGTATGCGCTGGACACCATCGTTGTAAGGCCTTTCGCCGCGGGGACCACCGTGGCCGATGCAGATGCGGCGAAGAACCAGCCTACGCTGCAGAACATCCGCCTGTGGGATACGCAGGCACTGCAGGACACGCTGCGGCAGATCCAGGAAATCCGCACCTACTACGACTTTCCGGGGATCGATATCGACCGTTACATGCAGGACGGTCACCTGCGTGAAGTGATGCTGGCAACGCGTGAACTGAGCACGGCCAAGCTGCCCGAGAGCAGCCGTAACTGGATCAACGAGCGCCTGGTCTACACGCACGGATACGGCGTCACCATGAATCCCGTCAATGGCTTCACGGCAGAAGGATTGCCGACGCTGCTGCTGAGTAACATGCCCGTGCAAAGCACCGTGCCGGGCCTGCGCGTGGACCGGCCGC
>CAZZVI010000363.1:0-2723 GCA_964657335.1 uncultured Terriglobus sp. | reverse complement strand
GATCCCCGGACAGCTACACCTCGCGGCGTTAGCGCGATCGCCGGGCAGCTAGCCTTCTGAGGCTTGGTCAGGCGATGTCTTCCAACGATTTTTGTTCGGCGGCTACGCCCCAGATGGCCTGGACGAGCGCTGCGAGGAGCATGGCTCCTGCTGCTGCCATGAAGCCGTAGAAGATCGGTTGCCGGTTGCCCTTGTTGAGCAGCGCTCCGAAGACCGTTGGTCCGAGGACGCCTGCGAACAGCGTGCCGAAGGCGTAGAAGACGGCGATGGCGGTGGCGCGGATCTGCTGCGGGAAGAGTTCGCTGGTGGTGAGGTAGGCCGATCCGCCGGCGTTGGCGGCGAAGAAGAAGGCGACCGACCACCATGCGACCTGGCCGACGATGTTGAGGTCTCCTTTGAGGAAGAGCAGGTTTGAGACGATCAGCGCGGAGCCTGCGAGGGCGAAGTTGATCGCGATCATCTTGCGGCGGCCGACGGTGTCGACCAGGCGGCCGAGGATGAGCGGTCCGATGAAGTTGGTCACCGCGAGCGGCAGGAAGAGCACGCCCGCGTGGGCCGGCGACAGGCCGTAGAAGCGGAGAAGGATGAGCGCGGCCGAGAAGAAGACGGAGTTGTAGAAGAACGACTGCGCCATGACGAGCACCATGCAGAGCGCGGCGCGACCGCGGTAGCGTGGAAGCCACAGCATGGAGACGCTGCGGATGGGGTCTTCGGTGCGGCGCTTGATGCAGACGGTGCCGGTCTCTGGCGGCAGCGGGCCGAGCTGGGCCGCGACCTCTGACTCGATGGTGGTGATGACGTCCGCGGCTTCGGCGTCGCGCGAGTGGACGAGCAGCCAGCGCGGGCTCTCCGGGATATGGCGGCGCAGGTACAGCACAACGGCGGCGATGGGCAGGCCGGAGAGGAAGGCGAGCCGCCAGCCGAGGCGCAGGCCGAAGACGCTGTCGGAGAGGAAGCCGACGGCGATGCCCGAGCCGAGAATGACTCCGATCCAGAAGCTGGAGCCGATGAAGAGGTTGACGCGGCCGCGCACGCGCGCGGGGATGAGCTCGTCGATGGCGGAGTTGATCGCGGTGTATTCGCCACCAATGCCGGCGCCGGTCATCATGCGGCACAGAAGGAAGGTCGGCAGGTTCCACGAGAGCGACGTGAGTGCGGTGGCGCAGACGTAGAAGACTAGCGTCCAGGTGAAGAGCGATTTGCGACCGTAGCGGTCGGCGAGATAGCCGAAGCCGAGCGCCCCGAGCACCGTACCGAAGAGGTATCCGGTGGAAGCGAGTCCGAGCTGCGCGTCAGTGAAGTGCAGCGCCTGCGGGCTCTTGAGCGCGCCGGAGAGCGAGCCGCCAACGCCGCCTTCGAGGCCGTCGAGCAGAAAGGTGATGCCAAGCGCAAAGGCCATGCGAAGGTGCCAGCGGCTCCAAGGCAGGCGGTCGAGCCGCGGCGGAATGTCCGTGGTGACTTCGCCGGGGTTGGTAGAGGTTGCGGTCGCCATGGGGCTCTCCTGCCGCGGTGCTGCTTCAGAACTTGGTGATGAGCCAGACGCCGCCGATCATCAGGGCTCCGCCGAGCATGCGCAGGGGCGACGCGGAGTGCTGCTTAAAGCCGATCCAGCCCATCTGGTCGATGAGGATGCCCATAATGAGGGAAGCGGTGAGGCTGAGTCCGGTGAACAGGCCTGCGCCAAGCTTCTGTGCGAACATGAGCGCGATGAGCGTGGTCACGATGGAGAGCGCACCACCGGCGTATGCCCACCATGGCGCCTGATGAACGGCAGCGGCGGAGGGCAGAGTTTGCCGCGAGACGACGCCGATCAGCAGGACCACTACCAGTCCGCTGAGATAGACCCAGGCGGTCGTCCAGATGGGCTGCTGCCAGTGCTTGAAGAGCTCCGCGTTCGTACCCTGCAGCGGCGTAAGCGCACCTGCCGCGATTGCCATAAAAATTACAAACCATGCCATGGCGAGTGGGATGCTCTGCGTCCTGCGGCATGGGGCGATCGTGCGCTGTTTGGTTCGAATGGGACATTTGTGTCGTGTATTAGCACGCATTGCGTACTGTGCTGAGTCAAGCCTCGTGCAGCTAACGCTGGCGCAGAAGCAGCCACAGCAGCAGGCCGAGCATGACGAGCAGGCCCAGACCGCCCGGCCAGATAAAGCTGCCGCCGCCACTGGACCATCCAGCCATCAGGCAGCCCGAGAGCAGGGAACATGGCAGCAGTCCAAGGACGGCCGCACAGAGTGTGCGCATGGCATTCCTCGAACGGTTCGGCAGACTCATGGTGCGCTCCTGGGTGGATCGTCTGGTTTGAGAGTGCAGTTTCTATCGCCGGGGATGTGTCCTGCCGCGAGGAATTTTATTCGGCTTCGCGCCATTTGCGCGTGGGGTCATCGTCGGGGTCGGGCGTGCCCTGCGGCGGCCGCAACGGCTCCGGCACATGACGCAGGTTGATGCGGATGCGGTACCAGACGTAAGCCGATCCGCGCATGCGGTCGACGAGCACGTCATCTGCTGCAAGATGCTGTGCGGCCTCGGCGTGGCCCTGCTTCCAACGTTCCAGGCCTGCGTCGGCGGCGGCGCGATCGGGCGATTGCGCAATCACGATCAAAGGCATCGTCGATTGCCTGCGTCCCGTCGCACGGCGCTTCGGAGCAGCTTCGCCCACTGCGTCTGCGGCACCATCGGGCTCGCTGCCGGCATCCTTCGCCGCGGATTTCTTTGCGGCG
>CAZZVI010000362.1:1258-2732 GCA_964657335.1 uncultured Terriglobus sp. | reverse complement strand
AGGGGCCTTGCTCGGTGGCGAAGACGCTGGCCTGGCCTTCGAAGCGGAAGATCGATCCGTAGGCGTTCGGCTTGCCGGTCAGAACGCAGGCGTCGTTGACGAGATAGCGCGTCTGAAAGTTGTCGGTGCCGTCGGCGATGACGTCGTAGTCCTTGAAGATTTCGAGCGCGTTCGCAGAGGTCAGCATCGTGTTGTGCTTCACGATGTTGACGTTCTTGTTCAGGCCCTTCAGCATCTGCTCGGCGCTATCGACCTTCAGCATGCCCACGGTCTGCTGCGAGTGGATCACCTGCCGCTGCAGGTTGCTCTCGTCCACCACGTCGAAGTCCACTAAGCCGATGGTGCCGACGCCCGCCGCCGTCAGGTACAGCGCCAGCGGAGCGCCCAGACCGCCGGTGCCGACGCACAGCACCTTTGCAGCCTTCAGCTTGCGCTGACCGTCCATGCCCACCTCGGGCAGGATCAGGTGGCGCGAGTAGCGCGCGATTTCTTCGTTGGAGAGCTTCGGCAGCTCGGCGACCTCAGGCTCTGCGAGCGCTGCTTCGGCGATGGCCGTTGAGCCGCCCGCGATCGACGGGATGATCGAAATCTCATCCTTTGCCGACACTGGCGTGTTGTCCTTCTCCGGCAGGTCGCGGATGTCGTCATCGTTGACATAGACGTTGACGAACGAGCGCAGCTTGCCTTCGGAGCCGAACAGGTGCTGCTTCAATTCGGGATGCGCCTCGGTCAGCTTCGCAAGGGCGTCTTTCACGTTTGCCGCGTCCACTTCGACGGTCGACTTCTGGTCTGTGAAGGCGCGCAGAGGTGTGGGAATCAGGATTGTCATAACTTCCTTGGCGTTCGCACGCCCTTTGACTGCTTCGCGTGGCCCTCCCGATGGTCGGGAGGGATGTTTCTCTTGGATGAGGCTACCGGTAGTTCCGATGCGGCCACGAACTGCTGTAACGAGACTAAGCGATGACGACGAGTAGCCTGAACTCTTGCGATGAGCATCATTACTCGTTCGACGACGAAAGGTTAGCCGATCTCAATCGGCTGGTCTTCGAACTGCTTGTCGTCTTCGCCCGTTCCGCGCAGAAGGAATGCATTCGTCACCTCGGCCTTGCCCTGCGCGATGGCCGTGATGACGTAGCTACAACCAAACCAGTGCGCTTCGGCGAAGTCGGTCGCGGACCACTGCGCGGGGTGATCCGGGTGCGAGTGGTAGAAGCCGACAATGTCCAGGCCCTTTCTGCGGCCTTCGCGCTGCGCCTTGATCAGTTCCTGCGGAGCGATGTGGTAGCGATTGTGCGCGGAGTCGGTGCGGGTGTTGCCCGCGCGCATTAGTTCGACCACATGGTTTGATTCGCCGGTGTTGCCGAGCATAATGCCGCAGCACTCATTCGGGTACGTCTCCTCACCGTGCGCGCGCAACGCTTCGTAATCGGCCTGGCTCAGCTTCAGCATTCGGTGATTGGATGATAAAGCAGCA
>CAZZVI010000362.1:0-1158 GCA_964657335.1 uncultured Terriglobus sp. | reverse complement strand
TACTCGACGATCTCCCACTCGAAGCTGTAGCCCAGCAGAGCCACGTCGATGGGCTCGTTCACCAGCCGGATAGCAGGCATCTGCGTCGCGCGCCCCCAGATCGCTCCCACGCGGCTGACCGGCAGCGCGGGATCGCCGACCATGCGCAAGGTGCGGTCATTCAGCTTCTGGCTGAGCTCTTTGGCAAGTCCCAGCAGCGTGGTCTGCGGCAGCTTGAATCGGGTCGGGCTGGCCGCATCGGCGATGTAGCTTTCCCATCCCAGCTCACGCGCCATGCCGGTCGCAATGCCGCTGGGCCCTTTTGCCGGCCAGCCGTCGTGCAGGTGGTAGACGACCAGCCCATTCGCCCGGATGTAGTCGCGTTTCTGGTGAAACAGCGCGTTGCCCTCAAGCCGGTCGAGGTTGTCGCCGCTCGACCAGAAGACCGGCTCCAGGCTGAGGACCAGGTTGCGCTTCGCCGCGACGGCCGCTTTCAGGCAATCCAGACTGGCGATCGCGGTAGTCGCGATGCCCGTGACTGCCGTCGTGGGATCGCCTGCGACAACGTAGTCCGCCATGTCCGCCCTCGCCGGCCACGCCGAGTTCGCGCGGATGTGGTCGATGCACTGCAGCGCGGTGACCGGGCCGGTGTGCAGCGGAAACGGATTGGCAGACCGAGGCGCAGCCGCTTGCGCTTGAAGTGCCATCGTTAAACCTTCGTGTCGATCTCGAGCACCGGACGATCCAGGTTCCAGTACGGCTCGACCGTGTTGAGGAAGGTCACCGGCACCTCGGGGACGAAGCCCTTCAGCCACTCCGCGCAGTACCGCATGCCGAACATCTCAGACCGCACGTGGCCAAGCACGATCAGCGACTTCTTCGCTCCGGATGAGACCAGGTCCTGGGCATAGGCGATCAGATCCCAGTCCTGCGTCTCGCCGATCACGAGCACATCCGCGTCGCTCTCGAGGAACTGCACCCCCGGAAAGACACCGGAGTTACCCCAGCTCTCATACACGCGCCGTACCGGCAGCGCTGGGTCGCCGACCACACGCATCGTCCGCGCTCCCAGCTTTGTCTGCAGGAACTGCGCCAGGCTGAGCAGCGTCGTGGGAGGCAAGGTAAACATGCGCTGGTTCGCGGGGTCCATGTACCCCGTCCACCCAAGCTGCTGCCCCA
>CAZZVI010000361.1:0-2740 GCA_964657335.1 uncultured Terriglobus sp. | reverse complement strand
GGCGTCGTAGGTCTTGCCGTTCTGGGGATTGTAGACCGTCCCCTTCCAGACATCGTCGTCGTCGGCCTTCATATTGATCAGCTGGAGCCCGAGCAGGGTACGCTTGCGCTTTGCCTCATCCTCGTTTTCCTTGTCGAGCTTGAGGTTGCCCTTGGCGTCGCTGGGATCTTTCATCCAGAAGATACTGCCGCAGATCTTGTCTGCGCCGCAGTGCGTGATGTGGATCTGCGACTCGTTTTTCTCGGTCGCCCAGTAGCCCGCGGGATCTTCCACCGCTCTCGCACCGCTTGTTCCGAAGACCGAAAATCCGATCACTCCGAGGACGGTGAGATACGTCGCCTTGACCATCGTAAGCCTGTCACTCTTCAGCGGGCCCGTGGAATTGGCGGAGACGGAGGGATTCGAACCCTCGATAGGGCTTTACAACCCTATAACGGTTTAGCAAACCGCCGCCTTCAGCCTCTCGGCCACATCTCCGTCTGCCCGTTCGGACACCCTAGTTCGCCGTCCGCCGCGAGTGCCCGGAACCTATGCCCCAGCCTCTACGACAATGCAACATTGGCCGAGAAATTGGGCGAAAGGTGGAACGTGGCGTGGAGTGCCTGCGGCATCGGCAGATCGCGCCCCTGCGACGCTCGACCCATGACACCTGCCGGGCGCAGGTGAGCGTGCGAAACGCCTCTCCCGAAAAGTTCCGCGGCCAACTCCTAAATTGATGCCAATCCGCCACACCGATCCGATCGATAGCCGTCACATTCCGTCATCTCGGCGTCCAAACCTAAAAACTAATTTACCGCTAAGTATGCCGAACTAGGTCTCGTTTCAGGGCGGATTTGAGGCGGGTTCGTGTCCTGCCGACCGCGAAAGCCATACCCATGGGAACGACGTCATGACGCTGAATAGAAGCCTGATGCTGGGCTCGGCCGCCGCCCTGGTGATGGGCGGTGCGGCCCAGGCCGCCGACCTTCCGGTCCGCAAGGCCGCTCCCGTCGACTACGTCCGCGTGTGCGATTTCACCGGCGCCGGCTTCTTCTACATCCCGGGCACCGACACCTGCCTCCAGATCGGTTCGTTCGTGCGGATCGAGGCGGACTTCATCAGCCTGTCGCGGTCGCTCACGCCGACACCGGGTGCCAATGCGGCGAACGGTTCGCGCGTCATCGTCCCGGGGCGTGATCGCGACGAGTCGGGCTTCCTGGCCCGGACGCGGACCTACTTGGATACGCGTACCCAGACGGCCTACGGCACCGTCCGCGCCTATATCCAGTACCAGATCGACCGCACCACGGGTGTGTATGCCGAAGGCGGTCTGGCGACCGGCAACAGCGCCGTGGGCGGCACGGCCGCCAGCGCCGCTGCGCTGCGTCGCGGCTTCATCCAGTTCGCCGGCATCACGGCCGGGCGTGTCCAGTCGTTCTTCGACTTCTACGCGGACAACTACAACTACGAGGGCATCGCGGACTCGGACATCAACAACAACGTGCTCGCCTACACTTACAATGTGGCGGGTGGCTTTTCGGCGACGCTGTCGGTGGAAGATCGCAACACGCGCAACCTGAGCCAGAACGTCGGCAACATCATCGGTGGCACGAGCGGTGTGGCTGCGACCGCACGCTACGCCGGCGAAACGGTCCCCGACATCGTCGGTGTCCTGCGCGTCGACCAGGCCTGGGGCTCCGCGCAGCTCTCGGCCGTCTACCGCGACATCACCACCAATTCCGGCCCGTTCGCCGGCACCGCGGGCGACGGCTTCTACGGCAAGGACGCGGATGGCTTCGCGGTTCAGGGCGGGTTGCGCATCAAGCTGCCGATGCTCGCCGCCGGCGACGATCTGTGGCTCGAAGGCGTCTATCAGAACGGCGCGTACCTCTACCAGGACTCGGGAAGCTTCATGAATGCCGGCTTCTCGTCCTCGGCAGTGGGCGGCTTCCAGCATGTCGACCGGGACGTGATCGCGATCCATACGCCTGGCTCTGCGCCTGGCAGCTACTCGCTGCAGGTGGGCAAGGGTTTCAGCGCGATGGCGGCCTTCAACCACTACTTCTCGCCGAACTTCCACGACGTCCTGTTCGGCTCGTACGAGCAGACCTCGTATGGCCGGGCCAAGAACTTCGACTGGACGATCGGCGGTCTCGGCGACGCGAGTGAGTATCGCGTCGGCAACCAGTTCCTCTGGGATCCCGTGAAGAACCTCGAGATCGGCCTCGAAGTCGATTACCTCCACATCGATCAGACGCTCGCCCACGCGCCGGGCGTTGCCGCGACCGCCATCCCGGTCAGTGTGGAGCAGAACCCGAGCAACTACGAGGTTCGCCTTCGGGTCGAGCGGGATTTCTGATCCGCACGGCATCACGGTTCGCGCGAAGGTAAGCCCGGCTCTGCCGGGCTTTTCCGCTTTTGACGGTCCTCCGGGATCGTCCGAATCCCCTGGCTTGTCCCAGCCTTATGTTTCGTTGCGGGAATGTCACAACCACAACCCAATGCCAGGATGAGGCGCTTTCAGGGCATTCTTGCGTTTGTCGAATCTGCGGCTGAGGTTATGGTTCTTCAGCGGCGAGGCACGCCTCACGCATTCGAGGGTCCTAAGCGTCACTGCCGAACTTCGCATCAAGCGGAAGCAGACAAACGGCAGGCGCGGCAGATCATGAGACTGGGAGCTCGGGGCGCTAAAGTTTCGACGCGGCTTTCGGAGATGATCCAATCTCGAGAGTGCTGCGGGTCACAGGCTAAACCAATCCCG
>CAZZVI010000360.1:0-2782 GCA_964657335.1 uncultured Terriglobus sp. | reverse complement strand
ATCGGGTTCGCCCTCTGACATTCCGTGGGGTGGGCGAGCACACATGCAGATCCCTTCGCATCGCTACGGGATGACAACGGTCCGGGGGTAGGGTCGGGGGTGCTCTACGTCAGGCGGAAGCCATACAAAGATTCACAAGGGACGAGATGCCTATCGCAGCACAACTATCATTTCGACCGGAGCGACGCGCTTATCGTCGCGCAGTGGAGAGACCTGCTGTTCGTTTGAAGACCAGGAGCCAACGCAACAGTAATTGCGTTCAGTAGGAAAACCTGTCAAGTACCCGCGCGTACTCCTGAAGGCCTAAACACCACAAGATAAGCGACTTACGACGGAAATTTTGTTGGCATGTTTCCTGGCGCCAATTTCGTAGACTGAATAGAGAGCTAGAACACCTCTGCTTCTCGTGCGCCGCAGGGCAGGAGGCTCATAAGTCCGCTAAGTCTTTACGAATGAGGAGTTTAGATTTAAGCTGTTTCGAATGAGGATCTTAGGAAGCGCATACCACTAAGTCGCTTCCTTTGAGGCTTTTAGCCAAACGCCTGAAAAGGGGGGTGGGTACCGTAGACGAGCCGGCAGCTCACTTGTAGCGCTGCTGCTGCCACTCCCAGGCCGATTGCAGGATGCTGTTGATGTCACTCTGCTTCGGCTGCCATCCCAACAGGCTCTTTGCGCGGTCAGACGATGCGACCAGACGGGCCGGATCGCCCGCTCGGCGTGGCTTGATCTCGGCGGGAATCGGATGACCGGTGACCCGCCGCGCCGTCTCGATGACCTCCTTGACGCTGAAGCCCTGGCCGTTGCCAAGGTTGCAGATGATGCGGTCTCGGGTGCCGAGCGCACCAAAGGCGAGGATGTGCGCGGCGGCCAGGTCCTCCACGTGGATGTAGTCGCGGATGCAGGTGCCGTCCGGCGTGTCGTAGTCGTCGCCGTAGATGAAGATCTTCTCGCGCCGCCCGAGCGCAACGTCGAGGATCAGAGGAATGATGTGGCTCTCCGGCTCATGTGCCTCGCCGCGGCCCGGCAGCGCTCCCGCCACGTTGAAGTAGCGCAGCGAAGCATAGTGAAGGCCGTGGATGCGCTGAAACCAAGGCAGCATGTACTCCACCAGCAGCTTCGATTCGCCGTAGGCATTCGTCGGAGCGAGCTTCGCATCCTCGAGAATCGGCACGCTCTCCGGCTCGCCGTACACCGCTGCGGTCGAGCTGAAGACAAGCTTGCGGATGCCGGTCGCGTGCATGGCTTCGAGCAGCGACAGCGTCGATGCGGTGTTGTTGCGGAAGTAGACCTCGGGCACGCGCATGGAGTCGCCCGCCTCGATCAGCGCCGCGAAGTGGAAGACGCCGTCGGGCTGCAGGTCGCGCAACAGCGCCTCCACACGCGGGCGATCGGCAACGTCAGCCTCGACGAACTCGACACCTTCGGGAACGCCGCTGCGCTTTGAGTGGCAAAGGTTGTCGAGCACCGTGACCGTGTGGCCGGCGCGCTGCAGGATGGTTGCGACCGTTCCGCCGATATAGCCGGTACCGCCTGTGACTAGGACCTTCATCGTATCTCCTAACGTGTCAGGACTTCATTACCGCGCGCAGCGTTGCGGCCGCCGCTTCCGGCGTAATGTCGCGCTGGGGCGATCCCAGCAGTTCGAAGCCCACCATGAACTTGCGCACGGTGGCAGAGCGCAGCAGCGGCGGATAAAAGTGGGCATGAAGCTGCCACTCCGGATACTCGGCGCCATCGGCCGGCGCGCCATGGAAGCCCATGGAATATGGAAAGGGCGTATCGAACACGCGGTTGTAACCAGATGTGACGGTCTTCAGCAGGTTGGCAAGCCCCTCGCGCGACGTGTCATCCAGTGTGCGCAGTGAAACGGCGAGCTGACGCGGCACCAGCAGAACCTCAAACGGCCAAACGGCCCAGAAAGGAACCAGCGCAACCCAGCTATCGTTCTCCGCGACGATGCGTTCGCCTTCGCGCAGCTCAAGCGCAAGATAGTCCAGCAGCAGCGGCGAACCATTTTTTGCGTAGTGTTCGCGTTGTGCTGCCAGTTCTGCAGCGGGATCGTTGGGGATGTGTTGTGTCGCCCAGATCTGGCAATGAGGATGCGGATTGCTGGCACCCATCATCGCGCCGCGATTCTCGAAGATCTGCACGTAAGCGATGTCTTCGCGTGAGGCCAGTTCGGTCTCCTGCGCGGCCCATACATCCACCACGTTGCGGATGGCAGACTGCTCCATGGTCGCCAGCGTCAGGTCATGACGCGGATCGAAGCAGATCACGCGGCACACGCCGCGCTCCGTCTCGGCCCGCAGCAAGCCTGCATTCTGCAGATCAAACTCGGCGGTGGCGACGCCCGGCATCAGCGCTGCATAGTCGTTGTCGAACACGAAGGTAGAGTCGTACTTCGGAGTGAGATGGCCGCCGGCACGCGTGTTGCCGGGGCACAGGTAGCACTCAGGATCATAGGTAAGCACCGTAGGTTTGGAGGTCGCCTCGGTCTGGCCTTGCCACGGCCGTTGCGTGCGGTGTGGTGAGACGAGAACCCACTCCCGCATGAGCGGGTTCCAGCGCCGGTGCGGAGACTGCACGAACGCGTCGTTCATTAGGCTGCACCTTCATGTGAGTGACGATTCGCGGCGAGTGCAACGGCGCCGTCCATTGCTGCGCAGGTATACGTCTCCGCATCGAGCTGGAAGCGCTCTCGAAACGCTGACTTCAAGTGTGCGGAGAACACTTCCGCGGCGTCGGCTTCGACAAGGTTCACGGTGCATCCGCCAAAGCCGCC
>CAZZVI010000359.1:0-2822 GCA_964657335.1 uncultured Terriglobus sp. | reverse complement strand
CGCCTCGTGCTCGAAGCCATCGACGGAACACTGCCGCCCTACACGCAGATCGTCTACGTCTCGCCGCTGAAGGCGCTGAGCAACGACGTGCAGAAGAACCTCGAGGAACCGCTGCAGGAGATCTTGTCGCTGGCGATGGAAGACGGCTACCTGTGCGCCGGCATCCGCACCGGCGTGCGCACGGGCGACACGCTGCCCAAAGAGCGTGTGGCCATGCTGAAGCAGCCGCCGCACATCCTCGTCACCACGCCGGAGTCGCTCTATCTTCTGCTGACGTCAGCAAAGGCGCGCGAAAACCTGCGCTGCGTCCATACCGTCATCGTGGACGAGATCCACGCGATCGCCGATGACAAGCGCGGCGCGCATTTGTCGCTCACACTTGAGCGGCTGGACGCGCTGGTCACTGGAGAGAACCGCTTGACACCCGCAGCCATGCTGACCGGCATGAGCCGCGCACCGCAGCGCATCGGGCTGTCCGCGACGCAGAATCCGATTGAGCTTGTTGCCGATTTTCTGACCGGTGGTGCGCAGCGAGCGACCATTGTCCAGGTTGGCCAGCGCCGCAAGCTGGATCTCGCCATCGAAATCCCATCCACCGAACTCGGCAGCGTCTGCGATTCGAAGATGTGGACGGAGACCTTCGACCGCATCGCGCAGCTTTGCCGTGAGCACAGGTCGACGCTCGTCTTCGTGAACACGCGCCGCATGGTCGAGCGGCTGTGCGGCGCGCTTGCGGAACGCCTCGGGCAGGAGAACGTCGCCGCGCACCACGGCTCGTTGTCGCGCGCGTTGCGGCTGGATGCAGAACAACGATTAAAGGCCGGCGAGATACAGGCGCTGGTCGCCACCGCATCGCTGGAACTTGGCATCGACATTGGCGCGGTAGACCTCGTCATCCAGATGAACAGCACGCGCGCCGTCGCAGTCGCCATGCAGCGGGTCGGCCGCGCTGGCCACTGGCGCGGGGCCATTCCGAAGGGTCGCTTCTTCGCGACCACGCGTGATGACCTGCTGGAGCAGGCCGCGCTGGTGCAGGCCATGCGCTCCGGATCGCTTGATCGTCTTGAGATTCCGCCGCAGCCGCTCGATGTGCTGATGCAGCAGATCGTCGCGGTCTGTGCGGCGGAGCCGTGGGAAGAAGACGCTCTGTACGCGATGGTGACACGCGCCTATCCATACCGGCTCCTAAAACGTTCGGAGTTCAATGAGCTGATCACGCTGCTGCACACCGGCATTGAAAACAGCCGTGGACGCTATGGTGCGTACCTGCTGCGCGACGGCGTTGCGGGCGTACTGCATCCGCGGCGCGGCGCTCGTATGACAGCGATCGGCAACGGTGGCGCGATTCCCGACAACGCATCGTATGCCGTGGTTCTGCAGCCAGAGGGTGTACAGATCGCCACGCTCGACGAGCATTACGCCGTCGACAGCGGACCGGGTGATGTCGTCCAGCTAGGCAACGCGAGTTGGCGCGTACTCGCGGTCGAGAAGGAAGGCCGCGTTCTGGTAGAAGACGCGCATGGCGCACCACCCAACGTACCTTTCTGGTTCGGTGAAGCGCCGCAGCGCAGTGACGTGCTGAGCGACCATGTTGCGGCATTGCGCAGCGCCATCGCGGAACGCACGCGCGGCGTGCATCACGAGCATGTCATCGCGGAAGACGCGATCGTTGCAGAGACATGCGCATGGCTAATGGAAGAGTGTGCCATCTGCGAGAGTGCCGCGCTGCAGTTGGTGCAGTACATCGTGAGCGGACGTGCCGTGCTCGGCTGCGTGCCGACAAAGAAGACGATCATCGCCGAGCGTTTTTTTGATGAAGGCGGCGGCATGCAGTTGATCCTGCACGCGCCGTTTGGCGGACGCATCAATCGCGCGTGGGGGCTGGCGCTGCGCAAGCGCTTTTGCCGCGGCTTCAACTATGAGCTGCAGGCCGCCGCGACCGACAACGGCATCAACATCTGCCTGGCGGAGCAGCACAGCTTTCCGCTGGCGGATGTCTTCCACTTCCTCACCGAATTCACCGCGAAGGAGCTGCTGGAACAGGCGGCGCTCGCCTCGCCCATCTTCAAGACGCGCTGGCGCTGGGCAGCGAACCGCTCGCTGCAACTGCTGCGCTTCAGCAAGGGCAAGAAGGTGCCTCCGCAGGTGCAGCGCACGCGCGGTGAAGACCTGCTCGCAAGCGTCTTCCCGCAGGCTGCAGCTTGCTTTGAAACGATCGTCGGCGACATTCAGATTCCCGATCACCCGCTGGTGCGCGAGGTGATGCAGGACGTGCTGCAGGAGGCGATGGACCTCGAGGGTTTGCAGGCAGTCCTGCGCGCCATGCACGACGGCAGCATCGAATGCGTTGCGGTGGATACACCTGTGCCATCGGTCTTCTCGCACGAGTTGCTGAATGCGAATGTGTACGCGTTCCTTGACGAAGCCGGGCTGGAAGAGCGCCGCGCACGCGCGGTGTCGCTGCGCCGCACCATCCCCGACTCGGTGCTCGGCGAGGCAAGCCGGCTTGACCCTGCAGCCATTCGCCAGACGCGCTGCGAGATCTGGCCCGATCTGCGGGATGAGCATGAGTTGCACGATCTGCTATTCAGTGCGATTGCTCTGCCGGTGGCTTTGTTCAGGGAACAGGGAACAGGGAACAGCTTGCACCCGCCGCTTGCAGTGATGATGAGGTGCAGGCACATCGCGAGCAGGCAAGCCGCCACTGGCCGCTGTTCCTCGAGCGTCTGCAAGCACGCGGGCGAGCGGCCGTCGTGCGTTTCGGCGACCATGATTGCTGGGTCGCAACTGAGCGCATCGAGCATGCGCGTACGTTGCTCGCC
>CAZZVI010000358.1:0-2822 GCA_964657335.1 uncultured Terriglobus sp. | reverse complement strand
TCTCAGCCAGCATCAGCGCAATCATGCCTCCAAGCGAATGACCGATTACGGCGGGGTGCATCTTGCTCCTAAGAATGTAGGTGTCCAGCTCTTCTGTAACCGCAGGCAGCAAGGCACCGGTGGCGTTCGGCCCAGCGGGTTGACCGGCGAAGCCATTCACCTGCAGCAAATGCAAACGGTAGTTGGGCGACAGCAACTTCGCCTCTGCGTCCCAAACGCTGCGAGAACTATCCAGGCCGGGGATCAGGATAATATCTGGCTTCCCTGCGGTTCCCGCCTCCACCACGGTGAAGCGAGTTGGCGTGTGGGTTTGCGCAGGCAGGCGATGCGTTAGGAGCATGAGCCCAAGCAGGATAAGAGCGAGCGGAACAGCAATGTCGCTTAAGCTGAAGCGAGAGTTCATAGAGGTGACCTCGTCTGTGTATGAGGCGCAAGGCGCAGTGGTGACAACTGCCTTGATCGTTGTGCGTCGATCCAGCGCGTTAAGCGTTGTCCTGAAAGATCGTTTCGATCGGCAGGCTGAACAGCCTGGCGATGCGAAAGGCGAGGGGCAGAGATGGATCGTACTTGCCCGTTTCGATCGCATTGACTGACTGACGCGAGACCTCAAGCTGCTCGGCCAGATAAGCCTGCGACCATCCTCGATCAGCACGGAGTTCCCGAAGGCGGTTATTCATCGGTGACCGCACGGTTGATGAAGTAGTAGGCCATTTTCACGATGCCGGCAACGATCCAGAACACCATGAATTCTGTGAATGGCGGCAGCGAACCTTGCCAGCCGAAGCCGCGCAGAAAGCTGGCAAACACAGAGATGGAAAGTACGACCGCGGTCCCCCACAACATGCCGCGAATCTGGATGTCTCGTTGATACTCATCGTGTTCCTCGCGCAGATATCGGCCCACGATGTAGGCGAAACAGAGTATGGGAATGGTCGGCAGCGCAGCGGCCAGGTAAAGATGCCAGCCGTTTGGATGCCAGCGATTGACGGCCAGCCGCGAAGAGACGACCAGCCCCATGTACGACAGCATGACGCCACGCGAACCCTGCAGATAACGACGCTTCGCGGCATTGGTTTTTGACTCACAGAACGGCATGAAATCCTCCAAGGCATCGACTGGGCGTCCCCACATCTGATGACAAGTAAACTTTACGTAAAGGAAACTTGTCTGTCAAGCTCGCTTGTCACATTATTTTCGACCTAGAGTCGCTTGATAGGCTTGAGCAGGCCATGATCATCAACTTCTCGGAACGCGCGCATAACCACAACTGGGATCTCGATCCGATTGTGCGTTCGCTGCTGGATACCGACTTTTACAAGCTGCTGATGCTGCAGTTCATCTGGAAGCATTTCCGCGACACGCGCGTGAGCTTTGGCCTGCACAATCGCACGGCGCGGTTTCGGCTGGGTGAGATGGTACCGCGAGAGGCGGTGATCGCGCAGTTTGAGCATGTCAAGCGGCTGCGCTTTCGCCGGTCCGAGATGATCTGGCTCGCCGGCAACAGCTTTTATGGCACGCGCGGCATTTTTGAGCCGGCTTTTCTTGAATGGCTGGAACATGACTTTGCGCTGTCGGAGTATCACCTGTCCGAGCGCGACGGTCAGTTTGAGCTGAGCTTTGAGGGCGAGTGGGTCGCTGTCACCATGTGGGAGATCTATGCGCTCTCGATCCTGAACGAGCTGAAGACACGCGCCGCTCTGAAGGGCATGAGCGAGTTCGAACTCGACATCCTGTATGCGCGCGCGAAGTCGCGGCTGTGGGGAAAGATCGAGAACTTACGTGGTGTGCCCGGCCTTGCTGTCGCGGACTTCGGCACGCGCCGGCGGCACTCGTTTTTGTGGCAGGAGTTTGTCGTGGAGGCGATGCACGCCGAGTTGAACGGCACCTTCACCGGCACCAGCAACACCTATCTCGCTTATAAACATGATCTCGAAGCGATCGGCACCAACGCGCACGAGCTGCCGATGGCGCTGGCGGCAATGGCAACGAGCGACGAGGATTTGAAGGCTGCGCAGTATCGCATTCTGGAGCTCTGGCAGCAGACCTATGGCGGCGCGCTGCGCGTCATGCTGCCCGACACGTACGGCACCACGCAGTTCCTGGAAAGCGCACCCGACTGGGTCGCAGAGTGGACCGGGCAGCGTGTCGATTCCAAGGATCCGTTTCTCGCCGGCGACGAATACATCGCATGGCTGCAGGCGCGCGGCAAGGATCCGCGAGGGAAGCTCATCATTGCAAGCGACGGCCTTGATGCGCAGGAGATATTGAGCCTGCATGCGTATTTTTCCGGTGAAGTGCTGCCGGGTGTGAGCGTGCGCGATTTCCGCAGTGCGGCTGACTTCGCCGATGCGCGCAAGTGGCGGCAGCAGCGCCGCATCCGCTTCTCCGCCGGCTGGGGGACGCTGCTGACCAACGATTTTCGCGACTGCCATCCGCGCGGCGAAGATGCGCTGGAACCGATCTCGCTGGTGTGCAAGCTGACATCGGCCGGGGGCTGCCCCGCAGTCAAGCTGTCAGACAATTACAAGAAGGCGAGCGGGCCGAAGGAGTTGGTCGCGCACTATCGCGACGTGTTCGGCCTGGCCGGCATGGCGAATATCCCGGTGGTCGTCTAGCCTGCTTGCGCCTGGGTTCGCGTCGGCATGGTGCGCTCCAGCACATGGCGCAGCATCGTTGCCAGCAGCGGCGTCATCACAGCGGCCACGGCAGCCCACACCACCAGCGCGTGCCACTCCCAGGTCCACAGCAGGCGGACGATGGCGAGCGGATGCTGCCGCATCATCGCAAGCATCGCTTCGGCCTGTATGGGGAGGGCGGCCGTG
>CAZZVI010000357.1:0-2847 GCA_964657335.1 uncultured Terriglobus sp. | reverse complement strand
CGCGACAACGGCGGATGGGCCGAGAGCAAGGTGCTGTACGCCGCCAGCGTCGATCCCGCCGGTGCGCGTGTGGCCGCGAAGCTTAGCGATGGCACGCCGCTGCTGCTGGACAAGAGCATCGGCGAAGGGCACGTGCTGGTCTTCACCACCGGCTTTGACAACCTGACGAACGATCTGCCACTGCATCCCGTGTTCGTTGCGTTCATCGATCGCACGGCTCGCTATCTCTCAGGCACGGAGCGGCTCAGCGGGTCGCGGCGTGTCGACACTTTTGTGCAGCTTCACTGGGGCGGCGCAACGACCGGGGCGAATGCCAGTGCAGAGGTCGTCGATCCTGACGGCAAGCGGCCGCTGTCACTCGCGGAGGCGCGCACGGCGCAGGCCTTCCGGCTGGATCGCGCCGGCTTTTACCAGGTACGTTTTGCGAACGGCAAGGATGCGGTCATCGGCGTCAACCCAGACCGGCTTGAGAGCGATCTGGAGCCGATGCCCGCCGACACGCAGGCGCTCTGGAGCGGCAGCAACGGCGCTCCCGCACCGGAAACGTCCAACGCTGTAACGCACGAAATTCCGTACCAGCCCGTGAGCCTGTGGTGGTACGTTATGCTGCTTGCACTCCTTGTCGCATTGGCTGAGACGGCGCTGGCCAGCGGCTACATGGGCACGCAGCGGGAGGACGCATGAGCAAACAGAGCGATCTCAACGGCTACATCGCGCGTGTGCGGCGCACACTGCAACTGCGCGCAGGGCTGCGTGGAGCGGCTATCCTCTTCGCGGTCGCGCTGCTGTACACGGTCTGCGCGGTCGCTATTCTGAACCACTATGCGTTCCCCCACGGCGGTGTGCTGCAGGCGCGTGGCTATCTCATCGCGCTGCTGCTCCTCGTGATTGTCGCCGCGCTGACTCTGCCTGTGGTGTGGCTCACGCGCGATCGCGCCGTGCGCAAGGCAGAAGCAACGCATTCCTCGCTCCAGGACCGGCTGACGACCTTCCACGAGCGTGAGAGCAGCGGCGATCCCTTCATCGAACTGCTTGCCGCGGATACGCTTGCACGGACCGGGAGCGCGCCCGCATCGTCGTTTGCACCGGCATCGTTTGTCGCTGCTGCCGGTGGCGTCGCGCTGGCAAGCCTCGGCATTCTGCTGTGGATCATCTTTGCCGGGACGGGCTACATGGGCTATGGCGCTTCCCTGCTGTGGACCGGCGAGAAGAAGACGGAGCAGCCGCTGTATGCGCTCTCCGTTGCGCCGGGCGATGTAGCTGTGCGCCGCAACAGCGACCAGCTCATCACGGCCCAAGTGACGAATCTGCATCCGGACAAGGTACAGATCTTTGCGCACTTCAACAGCAGCAGCGGGTGGGAGCCGGTCGCGATGCAGCGGCAGATGGGCACCGGCAGCAGCTACGGCTTCGTCTTTACCGGCCTGCCCGAGAATGTCGAATACTACGTCACCGCAGGCCCGCTCACGTCGCCACACTATAAGGTGCGCGTGGTCGACCTGCCGTTCGTCAAGTCAGTCAAGGTGACCTATCGCTATCCCGCGTGGACAGGCCTGAAGAGCGAGACGGAAGATCACGCCGGCGATCTGCGCGCCATTGAAGGCACACGTGCTGAGCTTGAGTTCCAGATGGACCGCCCGCTGAAGGACGGCAACCTGACGCTCGACAACGGCCAGGTCGTGCACCTATCCGGTGGCGAGAACAACCGCTATACAGGCACTGTTCCTATGACGAAGGACGGCGCGTATCACGTGGCTGCCGTCGATAGCGGCCAGCCCGTGCGCCTGTCAGAGGACTACTTTATCGCGACCGACAAGGCCGAGCCGCCGCAGATCGCCATCGAGAAGCCCGGCCGCGACTACCGCGCCAGCCCCATTGAAGAGGTCACGCTGGCGGTGAAGGGCTCCGCACAGTTCGGTCTGCGCGATATGCATCTGCACTACTCGGTGAACGGCGGCCCGGACAAGGACGTGCCGATGCTGCAGCAGCCGGGAGCGAAAGATGCAAGCGGCAACTACACGCTGAGGCTCGAAGACTTCAAGATGCAGCCGGGCGACCTCGTCAGCCTGTACGCCACGGCGAAGGACGGTCATGCGGAAGCGAAGACAGACATCACCTTCATCCAGGCCGATCCGTTTGAGCGCGAGTTTTCGCAGTCGCAGCAGGGTGGCGGCGGCGGTGGTGGCGGTGGCGGCAACCAGGGCAACCAGACCGACATCTCCAAGCGCGAGAAGGAGCTGATCGGCGAGACCTGGAAGCAGATCAACAGCAAGACCGCGACTGCTGCAACGGCAAAGACACAGGGTGACTTCCTCAGTGGAGCGCAATCGAAGCTGCGTGACCAGGTGATGGCGCTGAGCGCGCGCATCAACAGCCGCGATCTCTCCAGCGCGAACGAAGAATTCAACGGCTTCGAGAAGGACATGCAGGAAGCCGCGAAGAACATGCTTCCCGCATCGGAGAAGCTGAACCAGACCAAGTGGCAGGACGCACTGACCTCAGAGCAGAAGGCGCTGCAGGCGCTGCTGCGCGCGGAGGCGACCTTCCGCGAGATCCAGGTGGCATTCGGCCAGCAGGGTGGCGGCGGTGGTGGCGGCGGCAGCACAGGCCGCGACCTTGCCAGCCTGTTCGACCTCGAGCTCGATACGGAGAAGAACCAGTACGAGACCGCGCGCACATCGTCTCCGCAGGAAGAGCATGCGAAAGAGGTCGAGGACGCGCTGGCGAAACTCGACGCGCTCGCCAAGCGGCAGGAAGAGCTCGCCAACCAGGGGAAGAATCCGCAGCAGGCCTTCCAGGAGCGCTGGCAGCAGGAGATGCTGCGCCGCGAAGCCGAGCAGTTGCAGC
>CAZZVI010000356.1:0-2848 GCA_964657335.1 uncultured Terriglobus sp. | reverse complement strand
TCCAGCTGGCCGACAGCAATGGAAGCGGCACGGCTCAACAAGGCTCCAGCGCCGCTGCTGACATGGCCCAGCGCCAGCAGGCAGCCCGCGAGCAGCAGCGCGAGCGCCATGGTGCCGACAGTTGCCGGCAGCCGCAGCACGCGGTTGCTCAGCAGGCCGAACAGCGCCGCAAGCGCAAGTACCGAACTGAGCAGCGCAAAGGTATGCATGTCTTCGTTGTCTGATGGCAGATCGTGTCCATCGTATACAGCTGCCACCGGCCCCGACCGCGGTACTTCTGCCGCTGCGCATGGATCGTTAGCATGGATGGTGCATGCGCTCCGTCCCGCAGAACCACACGCGACCCATCTGGGCTGACATCTCCGCCTCCCGCCTGCGTGCAAACTTTGCCGCTCTGCGGGCTGCCGCAGGTCCGCAGGTGGAGATGCTCGCGGTCGTCAAAGCCAACGCGTACGGCCACGGCGCAACCGAATGCGCCCCGGCCCTGGCCGCAGCGGGAGCGCGCTGGTTGGGAGTCACTTCCGCCGAGGAGGGTGTTGCCGTGCGCGGCGCGCTGGCCACTCTGCCAGCAGATCAAGGCCCAAGGGTGCTGGTGATGTGCGGCATCTGGCCGGGCGAAGAAGCCGCGTGCATCGACCGCAACCTGACGCCCGTTGTGTGGGAGGGGTACCACCTCGACCTGCTCGAAGCCGAGGCGAAGCGTCGCCGCATGCCGCCGGGCTCCGTCGCCGTACACGTCGAGATCGACACGGGCATGGCGCGGCAGGGCGTGGCACCGGGAGTCCTGCTCGACCGGCTGCTGCTGCGCTTCACTCCGGGATCGCCGCTTGCGCTTGAGGGCGTGCTGACGCATCTCGCCTCGACGGAATGTGCCGCCGATCCTCAGAACGAACAGCAGATGCGAGCGTTTGCCGGAGCGCTGGAGCAGGTGAGCCGCGCCGGGCTCCAGCCATCGCTGGTGCACGCCGGCAACACCTCCTCGACCGACAGCGGCCTGGCGCTGCGTGCGCTGCCCGCGTTAGCCGAACGCTTCCGGGCACAGGCGATGACGCGCGCGGGCCTGGCCCTCTATGGCTACGCCTTGCCGCTCGAAGGCAGCGCGCCGCACCTGCGCCCAGCCCTGCAGCCCGCCATGACGTGGAAGACGCGCGTCATCAGTCTGCGCGAGGTGCGCTCCGGAGACACGGTGGGCTATAACGCGGCGTATGTCGCGTCGCGTGACATGCGGCTGGCGCTGCTGCCGGTGGGCTATGCGGATGGATATCGCCGCGGCCTGTCATCCTCGAACAGTACGCCCGGCGCGGACGTGTTGCTGCACGGTCGCCGGGCTCCGGTGATCGGACGCGTCTCGATGGACCTGACGGTCGTGGATGTCACTGCGCTTCCCGAAACAGCAATCGGCGACGAGGCGATGCTGCTTGGCTCATCGCAGACAGAGAACATCGGCGCAGACGAACACGCGCGGATCGCAGGCACCAGCGTCTATGAAGTGCTGTGCGGCATCAGCGACCGCGTGCCGCGTGTCGTGGTGGATTAACGCGCCGCTTCCGCAGCCCGCGTCAGCTTTACCGGCAGGTCCAGTTCGCCGCGGTCCAGCGTGCCCTCGAGCATGGCGGCGTTCTTCCATCCGCCGGCCTTCTCGCCGCGGGCCGATTCGAAGTGCAGATGCAGGATGTTGCCGTCCTCATCCTGCAGCACCACCGTGGAGCCGATCAGGCGGCTGTCCACGATGCGGACATCACTCTTTTGCGCTTCGTACGCGTAGTGCCCCGCGGTGACATTGTCGCCGGAGATCTCAAGCGACAGCGCCACCCGTTGCTGGCCGATCGTGCCGATATACTGTAGCGTTTCAGAGCGCTGCGCGACCGCGTGCGGCGCAGAGAGCAGAGCAGCGGCAAACACCCCGAACCAACCGGCACGCAGAAGCATCGTGCCGTGAGCCTACCAGAGCCGCACCATCACGCGATGCAGCGTTCGTCGCTAAGCAGCCAGCGACTGTACGGTCCGATGCCGTGGCTGCAACACCGCCTGTAGATAGGCGGCCTTGCTGAACACCGCGTTCAGCGCCGCCCACTCGGATGGGGGCACATCAAAGTAGCGCGTGGTACCGCGGAAGTCACAAAAGCTGACCGTCAGCACCTGGCTTACTTCGTCGTAGCGCATCGTTCGGATCTCCGTCATCGCAGAACTCCCGGGAAGACTTGCCATGCATTGTGGGAGGGTGCGGAACCAGCAAGAGTTGCACCATAAGTGCGACAGTTCCGTGAAATCATCGCAAGGCGCCGAGCACCCCAAAAAGCGGTTCCCGTCACGGCTGATTTCCATGACGTCGCAACGCTCTTTGCCGTCCCGCCCAATTTGGTTCGGATTGAAATTAAAGTTGTCGACGCGGCGCAGCGCTGCCGCTAATCTGAATCGTACTCAGTACATACAGCAGTGAAACTGACCGGTGGCACGATCCTCCGGCAGAAGTTACAAGAATTGGACCACTGATCATGCTCCCAGAAAACATCCTCACGTCCGAGGCTTCGCACGTCGCGGAGCACACGTACGAAGACGAAGTCTGTTATGAACTAAGCCTCCAACTGGCAGAAAACCTGTCGGACATCGGTGCCTGCGAATACCTCCGCGAAGTGCGTGCCGACGGTATCACCTGGCTCGTCACCGCAGTTCGAGCCTGACGGCTGGCCGGATCAGGTCCCGCTATAACTCACCACACGCAGTCTCGCCCGGAGCTGCGCGCCGGCCTTTCTGCGCCTAGAAACACTGGATCCGCCGTACTGCCAAACTTATGGGATCTGCTGCCGGCGGCATGCGCTCAAGCGGCCCGGTCGCTCACCTTCTCGTA
>CAZZVI010000355.1:0-2854 GCA_964657335.1 uncultured Terriglobus sp. | reverse complement strand
TTAAAGTTCTCTTCCCCCACCGAGACACGGTCCGCATCCGGCGCCGGATTCATGAAGTCGATGGCATATGGCACACCATCTTCCACGGCGAACTCGACCGTGTTCAGGTCATAGCCAAGCGCCTTGCACAGTGTCAGCGCATCACGCTCCACGCGCGCGATCAGCGCCGGATCGTACGACGGAGGATTCAACACGTACCGCTCGGCATGTGGACGCGACGGGTCATACGGCATAATGCGCACTTCGCGCTGACCCACCACGTAGCATCGAAAATACTCGCGGAACTTGACCGCGGCCTGCAGCGTCATGCAAAGGTCGCGCGACTGATCGTAGGCTTCGTGGAACTCACGCTCGTCATGCACGTGGTACACGTCCTTCCATCCACCGCCATCGTGCGGCTTCAGAAACGCAGGAAATCCGACATAGTCGAAGACGCCCTGCCAGTCATACGGAAACTGCAGGTTGCGAAAGGAGATGTCGTTGGTATCCGGCGGCATCTGCTTGCTTGGCAGGATGACCGTCTTCGGCACCGCGACGCCCAGCTTTGCTGCCAGCGCATAGTTGAAGAACTTGTCATCGGCGCTCCACCAGAACGGATTGTTGATGACATCGGTGCCCGTGAGCACGGCATTCTTCAGGTACGCGCGATAAAACGGCACATCATGCGAGATGCGATCGACGATCACCGAATAGCCGCAAGGCACGGCTTCCTTTACCGACCCGATGCTGACGAACTCCGCCGTGATCCCGTCCACACCCATCGAGTTCACCTTGTCTACAAAGGCCTGCGGAAAGGTGTTCTCCATACCGAACAGGATGCCGATCTTCTTCATGGCCCGATCTCCTCTGCATGTGGATGCGGATACTCTACATTGCGTTAGTTGCTTGCCGTCTGTGCGAAGCCGCGTACTCGTCTGCTTGAACACAGAGGCCACGGAGGTTCCACGGTGGTCACGGTTCTTACCATTGTTCTGCACACAAGTCAGAGAAGCCGTGCCCCCTGTGAGACCACCGTGAACGCCGTGTTCAAGATCCAAGCCCGCGGTGCTGAGCCTAGGCCAGCGACAATCCGCCATCCACCGCAAGCACCTGCCCGGTGATGAACTCCGGTGCAGTCGCGAAAAACAGCACGGCCGCAACGACATCCTCCGGTGAACCATCCCGCCGCATCGGCGTCTTGTCGGCCATGCGAGGCGCCTCAGCCGCAAACGTGATCATGCCCGGAGCTACGCAGTTCACGCTCACCTCCGGAGCCCATGCCTTCGCCATCGTCTGCGACAGAGAGTGCAGCGCGGCCTTGCTGGCACAGTAGTGACCATGCGCGACCCACGGCTTCATGCCACCAAGCGAGCCGATGTTGATAACGCGTCCGCGAGACCGTCTTAAGTGCGGCAACGCGGCCTGCGCCACAAGAAACGGCCCACGCACATTCACCGCAAACATCGCATCCCACTGCCCGACCGCGAGCGACTCCAGCGAAGCCGCTTCAAACGCACCGGCATTATTCACCAGCAGATCAAGCCCGCCAAGCAGGCTCACCGCCTCACTCACGACGGACGTCACTTGCTCCGGCTCCGTCACATCGCATAGGAGCACACGCGCACGAACACCGAGAGCGGATACCTCCCGCAAAGTGTTCTCGGCCGCGTCATCCATCACGCGCGTGGTCACAACCAGATCGGCGCCCTCGGCCGCAAGCGCCAGCGCAAACGCGCGTCCCAGGCGGCGAACGCCTCCGGTCACCAGCGCCCGCTTGCCCTGCAGGCGGCGCTCCATTACGGGTTTGAAGGCGATCCGGCCGCGGTGCCGTCGACCGTCGTGCCAAGCGGAGCGCTGCTGTTCGAGGGCTGCTTCGCCGGTGGGCTCGGCGGCGGCGTCACCGTGTGGTCTGCCGGAACCGTGCTGTCACCCTTCGCCGCGGCAGACTTGGCCGGCAGCGCAGGCAGCTTCAGCACGGGCTCGCTCGCCGACAGCGGCTTCGGCGTGGCCGCGTCGACCGTACGGTGCGACGGCTCCTGCACGCCGGCCTTGCGCGAATCCGCCGTGCTGCCCTCCTGGTACGTCGAAACCTGGTCGTGCGGCCGCTTCATGCGGACCGTGATCGCCTGCGAGGCCTCCGTCAGCTTGATCTTGCCAGCGTACGTCGCGTACCCGCTCGAAATCACCTGGATATCGACATCCGAACCGGTCGGAATCACGTCGATGAAGGCCTTACCGTCCGTGCCGCTCTTGACCTCGAGATTGCCCTCGTCGTCCCCATCCTTGGTCGGATGAAAGATGACCGCGGCATTTTCAAGGATCTTGCCGTTCGTGTCCTTCACCACCAGCACTTCCAGGTGGCTCGTCTCCGGCGGCGCCTTGTACTTGCGGCCATGGCGCTCCGTCTGCGCCGGGGCAAACGGAACGGCAACACTCAATAAGGCAGCAACGGAGAAGAGCAGCGGGCGCGAGAACATGCAGCCATCTTACCGCCGCTAAGGCTCACCTGTCCCGGCAGATGCTTCGCGCACAGAGCTGTCATTTCGACCGGAGCAGGACGGCCCCGTCGTCCTGCGGAGCGGAGAAACCTGCTTGTGCGCGCCAGCACCTGCACCGGAACCACGGCATGCACCCCAAACTGTCATTTCAACCGGAGCAGGACGGCTTTATCATCCTGCGGAGCGGAGAAACCTGATTTTTTGCCACCGCCGCCAGAGGCCGGATCGATGAGCATCCACCACAAACCTGTCATTTCGACCGGAGCAGGACGGCTCCATCGTCCTGCGGAGCGGAGAACCCTGCTGTTCAGATTTCGCGGCTGCACAAGCATGTTTCTCCACTCCGCTGCGCTCCGGTCGAAATGACAGAGTTTGGG
>CAZZVI010000354.1:0-2867 GCA_964657335.1 uncultured Terriglobus sp. | reverse complement strand
CACCATCTTCTCCGCGGACGCGCTGAAAGCGGCCATCGTCAAAGCGAAGACCGACGCGGCGCCGATCCACCTGATGGTGCAACTCGAAGATTCGGTGTTGCCGGTCGACATCAACTATCACGATGGCGAACGCTACCCTGTGCTGGTCCGTGTGGATGGCACACCGGCTTACTTGGACGACATCACCAAGCCGTTAACTGCAGGCCAGGCGTCCCAGGCGAAGCCCGCAGCAGACTGATATCACGAGTAATCCTGCTTCGGAGGTGGCATGGCATTCATGCGATAGAGGACCTCTGGCTGTTTCACGCCACGCCCCGCAGACTGTCGTCTTTCCGGAATGATTCTGCATCTCACCTCCTGACCCGAGGAACGCAACAGGGATGTGGATTGTAAGGCTGGCGCTCCGGCGCCCCTATACGTTTGTGGTGTTCTCACTGCTCATGCTGTTGCTGGGCATCGGCACCGCTGTGCAGGCGCCGAAAGATATCTATCCCTACATCAACATTCCCGTCGTAACCATCGTCTGGAGCTACACGGGTCTGCAGCCGCAGGAGATGGAAGGCCGCATCGTGACGGTGTGCGAGCGCGCGCTGACGACGACTGTCAACGACATTGAACACACCAGTTCCACCAGCTACCAGGGCGTCGCGGTCATCCGCGTCTACTTCCAGCCCAACGTCAAGGTGGAGCTGGCCATGTCGCAGATCACGGCTGTGGTGCAGACTATCCTGCGCATCATGCCGCCTGGCACCTTTCCGCCCAACATCCTGAAATACGACGCGTCGAGCGTACCCATCGTGCAGCTCGGCCTGTCCGGTCAGGGCCTCACGGAAGAGGATCTGTACGACCTGGGCACATCGTTCATCCGTCCGCGGCTGGCGAACGTCAAGGGCGCGTCCATCCCTTTGCCATACGGTGGCAAGGTGCGGCAGGTACAGGTAGATGTCGATCCCAATCAGCTTTACTCGCACCATCTGTCTGCAAGCGATGTCTCGACCGCGTTCAACCAGCAGAACCTGATCCTGCCGGCCGGCGTCGCGCGCATGGGTGACCGCGAGTTCATCATCAAGCTCAACTCGTCTCCGCCGCAGGTCTCCGCGTTGAACGATCTGCCCATCCGCGCTAACAATGGCGCCGTGGTGCTGGTGAAAGATGTGGCGCAGGTACGTCTCGGCTACGCGCCGCAGGTCAACATCGTGCGGCAGGATGGCAAGCGCGCCGCGCTGCTGACGGTGTTGAAGAACGGCGAAACCTCCACGCTCGACATCGTGAGCGGCGTCAAAAAGTTGCTGCCGCAGGTGAAGGCAGGTCTACCGCCCGGCCTTGAGATCACGCCGCTCTTCGACCAGTCCATCTTCGTGAGGGACTCCATCAGTGAAGTGGTACGAGAAGCGGTGATCGCTGCCGCTTTGACCGGTCTGATGATCCTGCTCTTCCTCGGCTCCTGGCGCTCGACGCTGATCGTCTGCACGTCGATCCCGTTGTCCATCGCGACGTCCATGGTGATCCTCTACGCGCTTGGCGAAACGATCAACGTGATGACGCTCGGCGGCCTCGCACTTGCCGTCGGCATTCTTGTGGATGACGCCACGGTAGAGATTGAGAACACGCACCGCAACATGAGCGAGAAGAAGCCGCTCGTGCGGGCCATCCTCGACAGCGCGCAGCAGGTTGCCGCGCCGGCCTTCGTCTCCACGCTGTCGATCTGCATGGTTTTCACGCCGGTGCTGCTGTTGAGCGGCCCGGCGCTCTACCTGTTCACGCCGCTCGGCATGGCCGTGGTCTTTGCCATGCTGGCCTCCTATTTCCTCTCGCGCACGCTTGTGCCGACGATGATGCACTTCCTGCTGGATAAAGAAATCGCGCTTTATCAGGACCCTGAAGCAGCTGAGAAGGAAGCGGACGAGAACTTCATCTGGCGTGTTCACACACGCTTCGATGAGTGGTTCGAACGCCGCCGCGAAAGTTACCGCAAGCTGCTGCAGTGGACGCTGCAAAATCGCGGCCTCACCATCGGCATCTTTGGTCTGTTTGTCTTGCTGTCGCTGCCGCTGATCTTCTTTATTGGCGAAGACTTCTTTCCGTATGTGGACTCCGGCCAAATGCGACTGCACGTGTATCCGCCCGAGGGCATGCGGCCGGAAGACTCCGAGCAGTACTTTGCTGCCATCGAGAAGGAGATTCGCCACGTCATTCCACCAGATGAGATCAAGCTGATCCTCGACAACATCGGTCTGCCGAATGGCGGTATCAACCTTGCCTTCGGCGACAGCTCCGTCATCAGCGATTCCGATGGTGACATCCTCATCGCGCTGAACCCAGGCGGCCGGCACACGCAGCTTTACATGCGCCAGCTACGCGCCGATCTGCACACCAAGTTTCCGGACGGCATCTTCTTCTTCACACCGGCGAACATAACCAACCAGATTCTCGACTTCGGCCTTCCCGCGCCGATCGACCTGCAGATCTCTGGCCGCGATCCGGGCAATTACAAGATTGCGCAGGCGATGCTGAAGCAGGTGCAGGGCATTCCTGGCGTGGCGGATGCTCACATCAATCAACGCATCGCCTCACCGACGGTCAACGTGAACGTCGATCGTTTGAAGGCGCGGCAGATTGGTCTGACGCAGCAGGATGTTGCGCAGAGCATGCTCATCTCGCTCACCGGCACCGGCCAGACTGCACCGAATGAGTGGCTGAACCTGCAGAACGGCGTGAACTACCAGGTCGTTGTGCAGACGCCGCAATACCGCATCGATACGCTGCAGGCGCTGGCGCGGACGGCGATCACGTCGCCTGCCGGAAACGTGAGCCAGCTGCTGGGCAACGTCGCGAACTTCGAGCGCGACATTACGCCGGAGATCATC
>CAZZVI010000353.1:0-2871 GCA_964657335.1 uncultured Terriglobus sp. | reverse complement strand
GCCGCGAACGAGGCCATCGGCATTGCGCAGGCAGCGTACTATCCCACGCTTTCGCTCAGTGCGCAGGGAGGCTTTGTCGGTACCAGCGCCCTCAATATCTTTTCACTGCCGAGCCGTTTCTTCGCGGTCGGCCCCACGCTGTCGCAGACGGTCTTCGACGCGGGCCGCCGCCGCGCTGTGAAGGACATCACCGTCGCCCAGTACGACCAGACCGTCGCGGACTATCGCGAGACAGCTCTCGAAGCCTTTCAGCAGGTTGAGGACAACCTCGCCGCGCTGCGTGTCTTGAGCACCGAGGCCGATCAGCAGCGCGAGGCCACCGCGTCCGCCAGCCAGTCACTCGATCTCTTCAACATCCGCTACCAGGGCGGCGTCGATACCTATTTGCAGGTCGTCACATGGCAGACCGCGCTGCTGAACAACCAGCGCAACGAGATCGTCCTGATGCAGCGCCGCCTCGATGCGACGGTGCTCCTCATCAAGGCTACCGGTGGAGGGTGGGACCGCGCAAAGCTGCCGTCGCTGTAGCGGGCAAATCCTCTTTTCAGCCACAGCCCTGAGTTTTGCGTTTGAACCATCTTAGGTCTGCGTACGTATCTGTACAGGTTACGAACCGGGAGGCACGCACGGCCGCCGGATTGTGAACCAAGAGGTGGTAGTGTTTGGCAGGATTGTCGGGTTCCTCTTCCTTGTTCTTTTTCTTACGCTTTCTTCCCGGAATGCACATGCGCAGGTAACACCCGAGCAGCCGGGCCAATCAAGGCCGAGCGTTGCAACCCAGACCCAACCACGGCCGCAGCCCCTGTCCGATACACGGGTGCCGCTGCTCGATCACCCCATCACCCTGGCGGACTTTCCAGACATGCAGCCACGCCCGGAGCTGAAGGACAAGCTCGCGCAGCTGACCCGCTTCATCCAGAACTCACCGGTAGACGGAGCGCCCGCGACGGAAGCGACTGAGGTCTACCTGGCCCGTACCAGCTCCGCCCTGTACATCGTCTTCATATGCTTTGACCGCCATCCGGAGTTGATCCGGACGCATCTCGCTCGCCGCGAAAACATTCTGAAGGACGACTACGTCACGGTGAATCTCGACCCGTTCCAGGACCGGCAGCGTGGCGTCGAGTTCCAGGTAAACCCCAGCGGCGTACAGGCAGACGCCACATGGACCGAGGCAAACGGTGCGGACTACAGCTACGACCAGGTCTGGGATTCCGAAGGTCGCATTACCCGCAAAGGGTGGATGGCGCTCATCGCCATTCCTTTTCGCAGCCTGCGCTTTCCTCTTCGAAGCGATGACTGGGGTGTTGTCTTCTGGCGGAACTTCCCCCGCAACAGTGAGAACGACTTCTGGCCGCGCGTCTCTGCGAACGTGAGCGGGCAACTGAGCCAGGAAGGAACGATGCACATGGGCGAGTTGTCCGGCGTGACCGGCTCACACAACGTGCAGCTGAACCCCTACGGACTGGCACAGAGCGAACACACGCTGCAGACGCTCGACCCCAACAACCCGTTCTTCTCGACGCGCCATGCAGAAGGGACCGCCGGCGGTGAGGCGAAGGCCATACTGAAAGACTCCATCGTGTTTGACGCGACGGTGAACCCGGACTTCTCCGATGTGGAAAGCGACCAGCCTCAGTTCACCGTAAACCAGCGCTTTCCGGTGTTCTTTCCAGAGTTGCGGCCGTTCTTCCTTGAAAATGCAAGCTACTTCGCCACACCGCTTACGCTGCTGTACACGCGCAACATCATTCGGCCTGATTTTGGCTTGCGCATCACCGGCAAAGCAGGACGCACAAACATCGGCCTGCTTGCCATCGATGACCGCGAACCAGGCCAGACGGTGCAGTCCGGCGATCCCCTCTTCAACAGCAAGGCAGGCTTCTTTGTCGGCCGTGTCTCACGCGATTTAGGCAAGGGTTCGAACGTCGGCCTGATGTACACCGACGAAGAGTTCGGCGGCGGCTTCAACCGCATCGGCGGCGCGGACTTCACCTGGCGCATGTCCGACCACTGGACCGCGTTGGGGCAAACCGTGGAGAGCGCAACCAGGCAGAGCAACCCGAAGAGTGCCGCAACAATTTTTCCCGCAGGCTACAACGCAGGCCCTGCAACGGACATACAGGTGCAGCGCAGCGGCCACTCCTTCAACATGCAGGATGAGTACCAGGATGTGAGCAAAGGGTTCACCACCCTCGTCGGCTTCCTGCAGACATCGAACATTCGCAGCGACCACTTCCACTCCAACTACCAGTGGTTCCCGAAGCACAGCACGGTGCAGAGCATCGGCCTGGAGACGAACCAGAACATTGCCTTCGACCATGCCCACAACCGCGTCTACCACTACTCCACCTTCGATCCGTTCTTCCTGCTGTCGCGCAACATTGTTCTTGCTCCCCTCGTTGGCCAGAACTCTGACACCGTCGGCCCGCAGAACGGCTATGACCTGGCTGCCAATCGGAACTTCACGGAAAATTTCGGCGGCTTCGTCGCACGCGGACAGCCGTGGTCACAACTCAACTTCAATCTGCAGGCCCTTCGTAGCGGCAACGTCAACTACAACCCACCCGCGGGACAGGCGCCTTTCCTGCTGAACCAGCAGACGGTGCAGGCTCTCATCTCGGTCAACCCCATGCGCAAGCTCACCGACGACAACACTTACCTGCTCGACCGCGATCACGCGGCGCACGGCGGCCAGTTCGTCTACGAAACCCAGGTGTTTCGCACCAAGCTGAACTACCAGTTCACGCGCGCATGGTCCGCCCGCGTCATCGTCGAGTACGACTCCACCCTGGCCAATCCCGCGCAGACATCACTCACGCGCACCCGGCAGGTGCAGACGCAGGCCCTGCTCACATGGCTGCCGCACCC
>CAZZVI010000352.1:0-2945 GCA_964657335.1 uncultured Terriglobus sp. | reverse complement strand
GCCGCCGCGCTCGGCGCCGGTATGACAGCGCATTCGTACGCGCAGATACCAGGCGCGAACGACCGCGTGCGGCTGGGCATTATCGGCTGCGGCCGCCGCGGTACCATCGTCTCCGCAGCATTCCTGCAAGACTCGCGCGCAAACATCATTGCCGTGTGCGATGTCTACGACAAGCAGATCGCCCAGTTCACTACCCAATTGAAGCTCGCGGCACCCAAGGCTTACGTGGCGCACGAAGATCTGCTTTCGCGCAACGATGTGGATGCCGTGCTGATCACGACACCAGACCATCTTCACCTGACCATCGCAAAGGCCGCGCTGGCTGCCGGCAAGCACGTTTACCTGGAGAAGCCCACGCTGCACCGCTGGAGCGAGCGCCTGGAGCTGACGCGGGCTGCGACGGCAGCAAAGCGAACCTTGCAGTGCGGCACGCAGCAGCGCAGCGGTGCGCACTACATCCAGGCGAAGAGCGAAATCTTCGACCCCGGCAGACTGGGCGAGGTGCTGTACACGCGCGCCGTGTGGCACAACTTTCCCTGGCAGCAGCGTCACATCAAGAATGAACCGAAGCCCGCCAGCCTGGATTGGGACCGCTTTCAGGGACCAGCGAAGCGTGTTCCGTATGAACTCGTCCGCTACACGTCGTGGCGCTATTTTCCGGCTTACGGAGCAGGGCTGCTGGCCGACATCCTGACGCACTGGGTCGATGTGGCGCAGTGGATGCTGAACGATGCCGAACCGCAGGCGGCATCGGCATTCGGCGGCATTTACGATCAGCAGGACGGCCGCGAAAACCCGGACACGGTCAGCGCGCTCGTCAAGTATCGCAAGTGGAACCTGAACTTCGAATCGTCGGTGCTCAGCATCCGCAACGATCGTCCGTCGGTCTTCTTCGAGGGCACGACGGGCACGCTGGATCTGTCGCGTGAGGGTTACGTCTTCACGCCGAACAGCGGACAGCCCGTCACGGTAAACGCAAGGGAAAGTCTTGAAGTTGCTCACACGCGCAACTTCCTCGACGCGATCGTAAGGGGCAGCAAAGTGAATGCGCCGCTCGATGCCGGCATTGAGGCGTCGAGGCCCGTGCAGATGGCCCTGCAGTCATACTGGACAGGAAGAGTGGTCAGGTCCGCGAACCTCGCCTGAAGGAGATTGCATGCAGGTCTGTTGGTTTATCCCCACCACCGGTGACGGCCGGTATCTCGGCTCGGCGCAGCAGTCGCGCGTGACGGACTTGCCCTACCTGCGGCAGATTGCGCAAGCGGTCGACGAGCTTGGTTATTATGCCGTGCTGCTGCCGACCGGGAACTCATGCGAAGACGCATGGGTCGTCGCTTCCACGCTGATGCCGTCGACAAAACGGCTTAAGTTCCTGGTGGCCGTCCGCCCCGGCATCATGACACCGACGGTTGCCGCGCGCATGACCGCGACCTTCGACCGGCTTTCAGGCGGACGCCTGCTGATCAACGTGGTCACTGGCGGCGATCCGAAAGAAGCTGCTGCCGAGGGCGTCTTCCTGAGCCACGACGAACGCTACGAGGTCACCGGCGAGTTCCTGCACGTTTGGCGCAAGGTACTCGCGGGTGAGACGTGCAGTTACGCGGGCAAGCACCTCAAGGTGGAGGATGCGCGCCTCTACTATCCGGCCACGCAGCAGCCATATCCGCCGCTCTACCTTGGTGGGTCGTCCGCCGCTGCGATGGACATCGCGGCCGAGCACGTAGATGTCTATCTCACCTGGGGCGAGCCGCCGGCGCAGGTCGCGGAAAAGATCGCGCAGGTGCGCAAACTTGCCGAGGCAAAGGGCCGCACGGTGCGCTTTGGCATCCGTCTGCACGTCATCGTGCGCGACACCAACGACGAGGCCTGGCGCGCGGCCGAAGACCTCATCCGCTACATCGATAAAGACACCGTGGCGCGCGCGCAGAGCGGGCTGGCGAAGTTTGATTCAGAGGGTCAGAAGCGCATGGCTTCGCTGGTTCAGGATGCCGCACGAGGAACATCGCAGGGTGCTGCACATAACCTGGAGATCAGCCCGAACCTGTGGGCGGGCGTCGGGCTGGTACGCAGCGGCGCGGGTACCGCACTTGTGGGGGATCCGGAGACAGTCGCTCAGCGCATGCTGGAGTACGCGGACCTTGGCATCGACAGCTTCATTCTCTCCGGCTATCCGCACCTCGAAGAGGCATACCGGGTCGCAGAACTGCTGTTTCCCCTGCTGCCGTTGCAGCATGACTCCCATGAGACATCAGAGAATTCGCCGCGCCGTGCAGAAGACTTCGTGGGTAACGAATTTCGTCCGGTGCGCTGAGCTTCGCGTGTGCAGGGTGTGTGATTGATGGCAGCCTCAGTAACAGCGCCGGTGACCACACCCCCATCCGCCCTGCTGGATGCGCATAGCGTCGAGGTGCGGCGGCGCTGGGTCATCCTCTCCCTGTTGCTGCTGATCACCATCATCAACTTCATCGACCGGCAGACAGTCTCGGTGCTCGCGCCCGTGCTGCGGCAACAGCTTCATCTGTCGAACGTGCAGTACGGCCGCGTGGTTGCGGCCTTTCAGTTCGGCATGATGTCCGGCGAGTTCCCCATGGGCTGGCTGATGGACAACTGGGGTGTGCGTCTGGGCCTCGGTGGCGCGGTGCTGTGGTGGTCGCTTGCCACCGCTGCGCAGTCGGTGACTCGCTCCGGCGTGCAGCTGGGACTTGCGCGGTACTGGATGGGAACTGGCGAGAGCGGCAACTACCCCGGCGGCATCAAGACCATCTTTCGCATCTTCGCCCGCCGGGAGCGCACGCTGGCGATCGGCATCTTCAACACGGGCAGCATGATTGGCGCGACGGTGGCGCCGCCGCTCGTGGTGTATCTCGCGCAGCATTACGGTTTTCGCACAGCGTTTCTTGTGCCCGCGTCATTAGGACTTCTCTGGGTTCCGCTCTGGGTGCTGA
>CAZZVI010000351.1:0-2962 GCA_964657335.1 uncultured Terriglobus sp. | reverse complement strand
TGAAGGCCCGCAATCCCCGCTTTCAGACCTAGGCTCAAAGCCTGTCGATGGCATTCTGGCGCTCCCTAGTGCGCCGCGCCCTCCGGCGCCTTCTCACCAGGCTTCGGCTTGCTCAGCAGGAACGCGAGAAAGAACATGCCGGCGGTCAGCCATGCCAGCAGGCGGTACACGTCCGCGTAGCCCATGATCGCTGCCTGCTGGATCAACTGCTGGTAGATCGACGCCTGTGCCGCATAGTGACCTTGCGCCTGGCCTGCTGTCTGCGCCAGGAACGTGCCGGTCTGCTGCACCTGCTGCGTGTACGCGTCGTTGCCGTAGGTGATGGCGTTGCCGAGACGCGCCTGGTGGAAGAGCGATCGGTTCGTCACTTCCGCGCCCGTCAGCGAGATCAGGATCGATCCACCGATGTTGCGGGCAAAGTTGATCAGGCCCGCAACCTGGTTGCTGGCTTCTTTGGGCAGGCCGACGTACGCCGCGTTGGTGATGGCAATGAAGCAGAACGGAATCGGCACCACCTGGATGACGCGCAGAAAGGAGTTGTAGCCGAAGGAGATGCCCAGCGTCAGGTGGGTCGAGACATACCAGTACGCGATCGCAAAAAACACGAAGGCACATGCCACAAGATTGCGCGCCGGAAACTTGTCTGACAGGATGCCGGCCACCGGCGCCACGATGAGCAGGCTGATGCCGCCGCCGGTTAACGCCATGCCTGCGTTCGTCGCGGTGTAGCCCAGCAGCTGCTGCAGAAACTGCGGCTGCAGCACGGTTCCCGCATTCAGAATGCCGCCCACCAGCAGCATGAGGAAGCAGCAGATCGCAAAATTCTTGAACTTGAACAGCCGTAGCTGCATGATCGGGTTCTTTGTCCCCCGCAGCTCCCAGAGGATCAGAGCGATCATGCCGATGACGAACATGGCGGAAAAACCGCGTATGAAGTTCGAAGCAAACCAGTCGTTTTCCTCGCCCTTGTCCAGCGCAATCTGCAGGCCGGCCATGGCGAGCGTCAACAGGCCGATGCCGACATAGTCTCCGCGAAAGAAGTTCTTGCGGTCGCCCTTGATCCACGGCGGATCGTCGACCAGGCGCGACACCAGCACCAGCGCGATGATGCCGACAGGGATGTTGATGTAAAAAATCCACCGCCACGAGTAGTTGTCGGTGATCCAGCCGCCCAGCGTGGGACCGATCGACGGCGCCAGCACCGTCACGAGCGCATACAGCGAGAACGCGACACCCCGGCGCTTGGGATCGAATGAATCGGCCATGATGGCCTGCGCCATGGGCTGCAGACCGCCTCCGCCCACGCCCTGAAACACACGGAACAGCAACAGCAGCGGCAGCGACGGCGCGATGCCGCACAGAAAGCTGGAGACTGTAAACAGCGTGATGCAGATCATGAAAAAGTTCTTGCGGCCGAAGATGCTTGACGCCCATCCGCCCAGTGGCAGCACGATCGCGTTCGACACCAGGTAGCTGGTGAGCACCCACGTTCCCTGGTCCGAGCTGGCCGCCAGCGAGCCGGAGATGTGCGGCAGGGCCACGTTCGCGATGGAGGTGTCCAGCACCTCCATGAAAGCGGCGAGAGCCACCGTCCCCGCGATGATCCACGGGTTGACTCTCGGCTTCCATTGCGCTTCGGGCATTCCTTCTCCTGGGTCTGCAAGGTGCATGCCGCGTCCGCAATCTCTTCACGGGCACGTCATGCGCAGCGGAACTGCCCAATCTGATGCGCCGGAACGCGGTGCGGTGCGCGGCGAAATGCGGCACCCGCTCTGCCGCCAGCCGGTAGAATGGTCTTCGAGCCCTCAAGGAGACCCGTCGCACGCATGCGTATCTACCCGTTTCGCGCCCTTCGTTACAACACCGGCAAGGTCGCTCTGAGCGATGTGGTCACGCAGCCGTACGACAAAATCTCGCCTGCCATGCAGGAGGCCTACTACGAGCGCAGCCCGTACAACCTGATCCGCGTGATCCTCGGCAAGCGCGACGCGGCCGACACGGACTCGGACAACGTCTACACCCGCGCCGCGAAGAGCCTGCAGGACTGGCGCCGCGAAGCGGTTCTTGTAGAGGAGCGCGAGCCAGCCCTCTACGGCTACGCCCAGCGCTACACCGTGCCAGGCTCCAGCGAAGTTCGCGAGCGCCGCGGCCTCATCTGCCTGGGCCACCTGTATGACTATGCCGAGAAGGTCGTCTACCGGCACGAGCAGACCCTCGCCAAGCCCAAGAGCGATCGCCTGTCGCTCTTCAAGGCGACGCGCACCTACTGCGAGCAGATCTACATGCTCTACTCCGACCCGGCGTTTGCGGTGGAGAAGCTCGTATTCGGGAACATCAGCGGCGAACCCTCTACTCCCGCCGACGAGACCGTCACCGACGAATACGGCGTCGTGCATTCGGTGTGGAAGGTCACCGATCCGCACATCCTGAACCTGCTGGTCGGCGCGCTTGCGGAGAAGAAGCTCATCATCGCCGACGGTCATCATCGCTACGAAACTTCAACCGCCTACGCCCGCGAACGCGCTGCGGAACTTGGCGTCCCGGACACCACGCTGCAGAGCGGCAAGACCGAACGCACGGTGGGCGATGCCGGTGAATCGCCTTCCAACGACGCGGACATGACCACCGGTCCACAACTGCCGACGCCGCCGTTCCCGGAAGCCGCAATGATGATGACGCTGGTCAACACTGACGCGCCGGGCATCACCATCCTGCCGACGCACCGCATCGTCTACGGCCTGAAGAACTTCTCCGCGGCAGCATTCCTCGATCGCGTCTCGGAGTTTTTCGAGACGTCGAAGGTCGAGACCGAAGCCGCCGCATCCGGTTCCGACGCGGAGAACGTCGAGACCGCCGCAAAGCGCACCGCGCCGCTTGATGGAACGGAAGGCGTGGCGTTCCTCGCTGTCATGCGCGAAGGCACCTTCCTGCTGCAGGCAAAGAAGTACGCCGTCGAAGGCGC
>CAZZVI010000350.1:0-2963 GCA_964657335.1 uncultured Terriglobus sp. | reverse complement strand
AAGAACGGCACCATCCACTGGTCGATGCTGTTTTCGCCGTAGTAGCTCTGCCAGTTGCTGATGCCGGCGCCTGCGACGGCCGCGCGGAAGCGGTGCGTCTGCGTGATGGCGAACATGCTCATGAAGCCGCCGTAGCTCCATCCGGTCAGGCCCAACCGCTTGTCGTCGATCGAGTACTTCGCCTCCGCCGCGTCGACGCCCTTCAGGATGTCGCGGAGATCGCCGTAGCCGAAATCCTTGCGGTTGGCCTGGGTAAACGCTTCGCCCTGGCCGAACGATCCGCGCGGGTTGGGCTGCAGGAAGAAGTAGCCAAGGTGCGCCCACAGCGCGCCACCGCCTCCGCCAAAGCTGGGACCGACCTCTGCCGACGGTCCGCCGTGCACACTGACGATCATGGGGTAGTGCTTGCTTGCGTCGTAGTTCTCGGGCAGCGTGAGCCAACCCTGCACGTGGAAGCCTTCGTTTTCCCATTCGAGCGAAACGGTCTTGCTTGCCGGCTTGCTGGCTGCGGTATTCAGGTGGGTGGCCGCGCTGGCGCCCTTCGGACCGCCAACGTACACCTCGGGCGCGGCGTCCGGTCCGCCCGAGACGAAGGCAACCTTCATCGCCGTGGGCGAGTAGGAGAACGACGCTGCCGCGCGTCCGCTCGCGATGGACTGCGGTTCGTTCCACGGGCTTACGAGCTCCTTCTTGTTGGTACCCAGCAGGCCGATGTGCGTTGTCCCTGGTCCGTAGGCGGAAAACAGGATGTGGTCCGGGTCAGCCCAGACGATGTAGACCGGCGAGTCCTTGCGGCCGGGCGTCAGGTCCTGCAGGCTGCTGCCGTCCGCGCCCATCAGGTAGATGTCGCCGCCGGTCGAGCCCTGGTCGGACATGAGGCCGCCGATGAACGCGATGTTCTTGCCATCCGTCGAGTAGCGCGGCACTGCGATCTGCAGGCCGTGGATGGGGCCGCCCGCTGTGACCGGGTTCAGGATGCTTTTGGCGGCGTCCGGCTGGCCCGTGGGCACGGTGTACATCTGCGCGATCCACCAGGTGTTTTCGCCGGGAGGATTGGCGGCGACGAAGGCAAGGTGCTTCGCGTCGGGGGCCCAGTCGAACTCGTAGGCGTGCAGTGTCTTCGGTGTCAGAACGCTGAGTTCGCCGGTCTTCGCGTCGGCTGCGGCGACCCACTGGATCTCCACGCCGTCTTCGCCGACGATGCCGGCGGGCGGCTTCATGGCAGCGAGCGCACCGGCCGCGCGGGTTGCGTTTTCTACATAGAGGAAGGCGATGCTGCTGCCGTCCGGCGCCCATGTGGGCGAGGTCATGGTGCCCTTGATGTGCGTCAGCTGCTTGACCGTGCCGCTGCCGTCGCGCAGGTAGAGCTGCGGCTGGCGGTCGGCACAGGTGCCTACAAAGGCGAGCGTGCTGCTGTCAGGGGACCAGCGCGGTGCGCTCGCGCTGCAGCCTTCGCCGGCGCTTACCGCGGGGCTTGCCGTCTCCGGTGCGTTCGCCGGGCTGATGTGCAGTTCCATGCCACCGCGCCGTCCGCCGCGTCCAGCTGCTGCACCCGCTGCACCTGGAGTAGGAGCGGCGGCGACGGTCCACGCGATCTGCTTGCCGTCCGGCGAAAGTTCCACCGCGCCGATGTTGCGCGCGGGCGTACCGGACCGCTGCCCCTGCTCGAATTCCGCGATGCGCGGGTCCGGGTTGCTGAAGAGCTTCATCTCCGGCGTGAAGACGTTGGTGGTCTCCGAACCGGGACGCTGCGCGCCGAGCGGCAGCAGAAGGAGGGCAGAAGCAAGGCAGGCAGGGGCAAAGGCGGCAAAACGCATAGGGAAAGGCTAGCACCGGATGACGACAGGTTCGTGGTGGCCTGTCCCCTCCCGGAGTGCAAAGGTGCGTCAGAATGGCGACAGAATCCGATGTAGACTCGCCACGGGGTGATGCATGGCGCAAGAGACATCTGGCCGGGCGGACTTGCTGGCAGAGCTCGAGGAGGATCGCGACGTCTCGTTCCGCGCCGGTCGATTGAATAACGTCACCGACATCACTCTGTCTACTCTCTCTGTTTTTGCCAGCCTCGCAGCCACCGTTCTGATCGCAACGAAGTTCCCAATCACGCTAGCTGCGAGCATGGCTGCGGTTCCGGCGGCATGCACGTCGCTTCAGCGCATCGTGAACTTCCGTGCACGTTCCCACTGGTATTTCGAACAGGCGTCGCAGCTTACGGCGTTGGTGATTTCGCTCCGGTATGCCAGCCATCCAGACCTTGAAGAGTTTGCAGAGAAGCGAGCAAACCTGGAGATTGCTGGTGAGAAGCGGTGGTCACAGCTTGGTTCGGACCGTACGTCCGCGACGCCGGAGAAGATGAAGAGGTAGTTCACGGCAGGGCAGATTGACTCCGCTGGGCTGGATTGCTACAGTAGAAGGGTTCCGAGGTTTCCGGCCGTGGTGCGTGTGGTCTTGCGCCGAGGCGGCTGGAGGGCTCGCTGGTGCGTTGTGTAAGCGCCGCAGCCCGTCACAGAAAGCTCTCATCGCTATGCGATAGAAGCAGACACCCCAAGTTCAGCAGTTTAGATAGAGATTCAGGGAGTTACCGTGCCTACGTTTCATCAGCTTGTGAAGAAGGGCCGCACTGCGCCGAACTACAAGACGGCCAGCCCGGCATTGCAGGGATCGCCGCAGCGCCGCGGCGTGTGCACTCGCGTGTACACCCAGACGCCAAAGAAGCCGAACTCGGCGCTCCGCAAGGTTGCGCGCGTGAAGCTGACCAACGGCATCGAAGTCACGTCGTACATTCCGGGCGAGGGCCACAACCTGCAGGAGCACTCCATCGTGCTGATTCGCGGCGGCCGTGTGAAGGATCTGCCGGGCGTGCGTTACCACATCGTCCGCGGCACGCTTGACTCTGTCGGCGTGGCCAAGCGCAAGCAGAGCCGCTCGAAGTACGGCGCGAAGCGTCCGAAGGCCGCGAAGTA
>CAZZVI010000349.1:0-2983 GCA_964657335.1 uncultured Terriglobus sp. | reverse complement strand
TATCTACAGGCTCAGGCCGACGGGAGTGCAGGTGACGCGCTGCTTTGATGGGCGGGAAAATTGGCAGGCGAAAATCTCTTGAGGGAACGGCCGCTCACGCGGCCTCTTCTGTCCTGACGTACATCACGAGTCTTACCGCTTTGCTGGCCGCACGGCTTCCTGCGCACGCGCCTCACCGTCCTGCGGCAGCGGTGGAATCGGAGCCGGCGCTGACGCGCCGATCTTCATCTTGTCCCGCAGTTCCGCATCCATTTTGATGAAGATTGCGGGGTTTGCCTTGAGGAAGTTGCGGACGTTCTCGCGACCCTGGCCGATGCGCTCGCCTGCGTAGCTGTACCAGGCACCACTCTTCTCGACGATGTTCTGTGTCACCGCGAGATCGAGCACGTCGCCTTCGCGCGAGATGCCTTCACCGTACAGGATGTCGAACTCCGCCTCGCGGAAGGGCGCGGCCACCTTGTTCTTGACGATCTTCGTCTTGGTGCGGGAGCCGACGACGACGTCGCCTTCCTTCACCGCGCCGATACGCCGAATGTCGATGCGGACCGAGGAGTAAAACTTCAGCGCGCGGCCGCCCGTGGTGGTCTCAGGATTGCCGAACATGACACCGATCTTTTCGCGGATCTGGTTGATGAAGATCAGGCAGGTGCGGCTCTTCGACACGGTACCGGTCAGCTTGCGCAGCGCCTGCGACATCAGCCGTGCCTGCAGGCCTACGTGCGAATCGCCCATCTCGCCGTCAAGCTCGGCCTTCGGTACCAGCGCCGCGACCGAGTCGACGACGAGGACGTCGATCGCGCCGGAGCGCACGAGTGCTTCGGTGATCTCAAGCGCCTGCTCGCCGTAATCCGGCTGCGAGATCAGCAGGTTGTCCGTATCGACGCCCAGCTTGCGCGCGTAGACCGGGTCCAGCGCATGCTCGGCGTCGACAAATGCGGCCAGGCCGCCGGCTTTCTGCGCCTCGGCGATGATCTGCAGCGTGATGGTCGTCTTGCCCGACGACTCCGGCCCGTAGATCTCCACCACGCGGCCGCGTGGAACGCCGCCCACGCCCAGCGCCGCGTCAAACGATATCGATCCGGTCGAAATCACCGAGATCGGCACGATCGCATCTTTCGCGCCGAGCCGCATGATCGAGCCTTTGCCAAACTGCTTTTCAATGCCCTGCAGGGCGAGTTCTACGGCTCTGCTGCGTGCTTCATCGGCCACGAGGATGATCTCCTTCTTGAGTGAAACTCATCCTAGCATCGTAGCGAGTGCAATAGCAAACAAAAGGCGAAGGAAGCGAAGGTTGACAGCCGGAGCCAAAACGGGACGGTAGACTGTGCCACATGCCGGGCCCAGCGAATGCCGATGGCGAGTCGAAGACGCGTCACCTGGGCCGTGGACACATCGCCGCGCTGGATGGCGTGCGCGGCTTTGCCGTGTTGGGCGTGATGGCGACGCATCTGTTCGCCGGTGCGCAGCTTCCCCGCTACATCAACCTGCCGCTTTCCATGGGCGTCGCCGGGGTCGACCTGTTCTTTGTGCTGTCAGGGTTTCTCATCACCGGCATCCTGCGGGATTCGCTCGGCGATGCCCGTTACTTCCGCAAGTTCTATGTTCGCCGCGTGCTTCGTATCTTCCCGCTGTACTACGGGCTGATCCTGCTTCTGCTATTGCTCACGCGGCCTCTGCATATCGCCTGGCATGGGGTGCAGTGGTCGCTCTTGCTGTATCTGCAGAACACGCACATCCTCTTCCCATCGCTCCTCGACTTTCGCGCCCGATACATCAACATCGACCACTTATGGTCGCTCGCAGTCGAAGAGCAGTTCTACCTGGTATGGCCGCTGGTCCTTGCCCTTGTGCGGTCACCGCGCCGCCTGCTCGCGCTGTGCGCCGCCGGCATGGTGTTGTCGCTGGGGTTGCGTGTGTGCAGCCTGTTTCTCAACTACGGCTTTGACTGGATGAACCGCAGCACGCTGTGCCGCGCGGATGAGTTGCTGGCAGGGGCTGCGCTTGCCATCCTGCTGCGTGGACCTTACGCCGAGCGTGTGCTGGAGCGGGCAAAGCCTGCCTTGGCGATTTCTCTGATGGTTGCGCTCGCGGTACGCGGCCTGAGCTGGTGGATCGATGCGGAGATCACTGCCGGGTGGCAATCGATCCTGCTGACCTCGGTCGACTACACGCTGGTGATGCTGGTCGCGACCGCGCTGATTGCGTGCTGCCTGAACCCCGCCTCGCGCGTCCGCAGTGCCTTCAGTTGGAAGTATCTGCGGTCGGTTGGGAAGTACAGCTATGGCTTGTATGTACTGCACCTGGTGTTTCTGCCGGGTGTTACCTTTCTGCTGCTCGGTCCGCTGCGGCATACCCTGCACAACCGGGTACTGCCTCGGCTGCTGATCTCGTTGATTGTCTTCTCACTGTCAGGAGTTGCGGCGTATGCGAGCTTCCATCTGTATGAGAAGCGTTTTCTGCGGCTGAAGAGGTTCTTCGACTACGATCCTGCGCCGACAACTTCAGAGGCTTGAAGGCATCGGCTCTCCTCTTTGCTTCCTCAGCGCTGCCTATCGCTGCAGCAGGTCCACCGGCTCATGCGGATCGCGGATGCGTACCTGCTTTGCGAGCGATGGGTAAGCGCGTGCCACGGCCTGGTACATCTGCCAGGCCACGTTACGGTAGCTCCAATGCCCCGCGGGGGTGGAGCGCAGCTCGCTGATGTAGACGGCTTCGGCGAAATCCATCGTGAACAACGAGCGACAACGCGTAGCGAGCGGCAGCACGTAGTCCGCGGCGCTGCTCTGCCCCTGTACCGAAGCACCCGCCGGTGCTGTTCCAGTGTTCAACGGCGCGCCCCACTGCATGGAGATGCCGCCTTCGCCGAACTGCGGCACCGGCACCGGTGCGCTTGAGTGCGCTGCGACTTTGGGTGAAGTGGGTGCGGGCATGGCCGTTGCAGGCGTCGCGCCCGCGAGCTTCGCATGAAGCGCAAAGGCACGTT
>CAZZVI010000348.1:0-3005 GCA_964657335.1 uncultured Terriglobus sp. | reverse complement strand
GCAAGGTCGCGCTGATCGGCCGCTCCATGGACAACTCGACGGAGATCGCGCAGGACCTCGGCTACATCGATCCGCCGGCGGGCCTGATCATTCACAGCGGCCAGATCAAGGACCTGCCGCCGGAGAAGGTCTGCGTGATGATCAGTGGAACGCAGGGCGAGCCCATGAGCGCCCTGAGCCGCGCCGCCGTGGACAACCACAAGCACGCCAGGATCGAACCGGGCGATACCGTGCTGTTCTCATCGCGCGTGATCCCCGGTAACGAAAAGGCGATCTACAACGTGATCGACCACCTGTACCGCCGCAAGGCAAAGGTGATCCACGACGACGGCCGGAGCGGCCTCATCCACGTGAGCGGCCACGGCAGCCAGGAAGAGCTGCGGCTGATGATCAACCTGCTGCGCCCGAAGTTCTTTGTTCCCGTGCATGGCGACTACCGCCACCTGACGCAGCACATCGAGATCGCAGTCGGCACCGGCATTCCTGAAAAGACTGTGCTGCTCGAGGATGGCGAAGTGCTGGAACTGACCGCGACCTCCGCCGAGAAGACAACGAAGGTCGCCAGCGGTCGCATCCTGATCGACTCGGGTTCGACGTCCGACGTGGTGGAAGATATCGTCATCCGCGATCGTCGCCACCTGAGCGAAGCGGGTCTGGTGCTGGCCATCATCACCATTGACAAGATGAGCGGCAAGCAGCAGGGTCAGCCGGAGATCGTCACGCGCGGCTTCGCGGTGAACGAAGAGGGTATGATCACGGACGCCCGCCGCATCATTGCGCAGACGCTGGAGCAATCAAGTTCAGAAGAAAAGCGTGACTGGATGCTGATCAAGGAAAAGGTTCGCGCCGACCTGAAGCGCTATATCCAGAAAAATACGCAGCGGCGGCCGATGATTATGCCGGTGATTCTGGAGATTTGAACGCAAGCACGAAGCTGCAGGCGAGACACGCTCCGACAAGCGCCGCAATCCAGATCGTCATTGGGTGGTCCGTGCCGTAGCGACACCCTTCGCATGCGGTCTGTCTGCCAGGACAAGAACGCTTTCCTTGTACTCTCCTGCCAGATGCAGGAGTGCTCTGTCTAACGTGGTCAGCACCAGCCCCTGGAGCACTGCGAGGCCAAGCAGGTAAGCATCCGTGACCTGATTATGTCCGTGAATCCGCTTCGAAAACGGCAACGTCAAGGTCTGCCAGTCAGCAGTGATCGGCTAAAACGAATACCCCCGCCTGCCTTTTAGTCGCTGCAGCATGGCCGTCACTTGGTCCATGGTCAGGCCGCCCGTCTTTGGCCGTGTGAAGAAGCGTAAAACGCCGGCCTCTGTGAAGGGGCATAGCGACCATCGCAGCTTGGGCGAACCAAACCATTCCTCCACCGTAAGATGGTGCGCGTGGGACTGTCCAACAGGGCCAACACAACATTCACGTCAAGCAGGTGTACGGTCCGCTTATCCACCGTCGTCTTCCGAATGTTCCTTGGCGACTTGAGGCGTGACGATGGGTTCGCCATCCTGTCTCGCTCTTACGAGCAGGCCAAGTCGGCTTTCGGTCAGCAGGGCCGACGGCGGCCCCGGCGCCTGTTCCGCGCGTCGCAGAAGTTCGCTGATCGCAGCACCGAGCGGGATTCCCCTTGCACTCGCATAGGTTGACGCGAAGGTATAGACATCGCTGTCTAGATTTACGTTCGCCCTCATAGGAGCAGTATGACCCAAACGAAATTTCAGTGCAAAAACGCGTTTCGGTGCACAACTCTTCTATCTGCCAGCTTTTCGAAGATCGTCTGGGGCCGGATACAAGCGGACCCAGGCCTCTGCCCTGGTTGGGATAGCGCGCGCTTCAGCGCGTTTGGTCTCTGCGCGACAATAACAACATGCCTACGGAATCCCTCATCACCCTTGACGATATACACGCGGCGCAGCAGCGCATCGCGGGTACTGCAGTGCGTACGGGCCTGTACCGGCTCGATCCGCAGCGGATTCATGCGGCGGGCTTTCGCCTGAACGCCGATGCGCCGGAGATCTGGCTGAAGGCGGAGAACGAGCAGCCCATCGGCAGCTTCAAGCTGCGCGGTGCATACAACAAGATCGCTTCGCTTACGCCCGACGAGTTGAAGCGAGGCGTGATTACTTACTCCAGCGGCAATCATGCGCAGGGCGTTGCGTTTGCCGCGCGGGCGCTGGGTGCGAAAGCGGTCATCGTCATGCCGGAGTCGGCGCCGCGGATCAAGCGCGAGGCGACGCTTGCGCTGGGAGCGGAAGTCGTTCTCGTCGGCCCTGCCAGCACCGAACGCAAGCTGCGCGCCGAGGAACTTGTCGCCGAGCACGGCTACGTCATGGTTCCTCCGTATGACGACGACTTCATCATTGCCGGGCAGGCGACGTGCGGGCTTGAGATTGCGGAGCAGGCTCCGGACGCCGACCTGGTGCTCTCACCCGTCAGCGGCGGAGGCCTGCTGAGCGGCGTTGCCACCGCGCTGAAGCTGTCCGGCGCGCGGGCCGAGGTCTGGGGTTGCGAACCTGAGCTGGCCGGCGACGCGGCCGAGAGCTTCCGCACGCGCACACTGGTGGAGTGGCCCGGCTCGCAGACCACGCGCACCATTGCAGACGGCCTGCGCACGCAGAGCCTGGGCGAGCGCAACTTCCAGCACATCCTGCAGTTCGTCGACGGCATCGTGACCGTGACGGAAGAAGAGATCCTGGAGGCCACGCGCGTTCTTCTGATGGCCAGCGACATCGTCGCGGAGCCAAGCGGCGCTGTCACGCTGGCTGCTGCGCTGTTCCACTCGGATGCGCTGCCGTCCGCGCGCAAGATCGTCGTGATCGTCAGCGGCGGCAACATCGATCCGAAACTAAAGGATGAGCTGGTTACCACAGAAAGCTGACAAAACTACGCCGCGGCGGGTTAAAGTGATGTACTTGCATTTCTGATCCATTTGCTTCCCCATCCCCCGCGTCTGTGGTACGAACATGAGCTTTCGGACTAGCAAGTCCCACCTTCCGACTCTGGAT
>CAZZVI010000347.1:0-3008 GCA_964657335.1 uncultured Terriglobus sp. | reverse complement strand
ATCCCCGGCAGCAGAGGCGAGTTCAGAATGCCGGTGCGTATCCCGGCCTCGCGCAGACGGCGCACCGTCTGAAAGCGCAGATCAGGCCGCGGGGCGCGCGGTTCCAGCTTGCGCGCCAGTTCCGCGTCCGGCGTGGTGATGGTGATATGCACCACTAGCGTGCTTCGCCGGTGAATCTCGAGCAGCAGGTCCAGATCGCGCTCGATCAGCGTGGACTTCGTCACGATGCCGAGCCGCAAACCCTCGCGCCGCGCCATCACCTCGAGCAGGCCCCGCGTCAGGCGCGTGCGCCGCTCGATCGGCTGCCACGGATCGGTCGCCGTACCCAGCGCGATCTCCTCATGCAGGCGTCCCTGCTTCGCCAGCCTGCGCAGATCCTGCTCCAGCAGCCACGCGGCGTTGTCCTTGACGAAGATGCGGCGCTCGAACGCTTCGGGGTCGCGGAGGTTCAGGGCTGGGCTTCGCTCCGTACTCAGGACTTCAGCGTCCTTGCTTTCCTGCTCCTCCCTTTTACGGTTGTCATCCCCTAGCGATCCCCGTCTGTCATCCCGCAGCGCAGCGGAGGGATCTGCTGTCCTCCGTGCCCCCGCAGCAGCTTCAAGGAAAGCAGATTCCTCCGCCGCGCTACCGGATGACAGTTTCGGTTGGGATGCGAACGGTGAGGGATCACAATCACCAGGCACGTCGCTCATCGAGTCCCCTGCAGGTGCAAGAAACTCATGCGTATAGCGCGCATAGCAGTAGCGGCAACCAAACTCGCAGCCGCGATAAGGATTGATGGACCACGCCATCCAGTGCAGCCGCTTTGAAACGGATTTGTTCAGGATCGACCTGACACCGAGCGAGCGGAACTCGACATCATGGCCCGCATCGACGTGCTCACTCTCGTCCGCCATGCGGCTCAGGCCGTGGATGTGTTGCGTCTGAAAGATAGGGAATAGAGAGTCTGACGCAGCCGCAATTTTCGCCATTTCTTCGCCTCTAATCAAAGGCTAGACCTGCTGCCGCGGCGCGTCAAGCGAAAGCGCTCGGCCCCTCGCCTACTCAGGCATGGACGTGTCCCGCGGCCAGGCCTTGTTCGGCTGCGACCCCATGCGGAAGACCAGATCTCCGCCGCCAACAATCTCCGCGTGTCGCAGCCAGAAACGCTCCAAAGGCTTGCCGTTCAGCGTTGCGGACTGGATGTATTTGTTCGCGGCGCTGACGCCCTCCGCGCGGATGCGGAAGGCCTTGCCTCCGGCGAGATGCAGCGTGGCCGACGGCAGCAGGGGCGTGCCGATCTCGTACGCCGGAATGCCCGGCGTGACGGGATAGAAGCCCAGAGCGCTGAGAACGTACCAGGCCGACATTTGACCCGCGTCGTCGTTGCCGGCGAGGCCATCCGGCCGGTCGAGATACCACTTCGCTCGGATGTCCGCCACGTGCTCCTGCGTCTTCCACGCTGCCCCCGCGTAGTCGTAGAGATAGGTGATGGAGTGGCTCGGCTCGTTGCCGTGGTCGTAGTAGCTCTTTGCGAACAGCTCATCGAGTTTTGCTGTGAACGCCCCGTTGCCGCCCTCAAGCTGGATCAGGCCGGGCAAGTCCTGCGGAACGAAGAAGGTGTACTGAAAGGGCAGGCCCTCGGTGATGTACTTCGCGGGCTTGCCCGGATCGAAGGGTATGATCCACGTGCCGTCCGCATGACGGCCGCGGGCGAAGCCGGTCTGCGGATCGATGACGTTGCGATAGTTCTGCGCACGCTTCATCAGCGCCGCAGCGTCGTCGTCGTGGCCGAGCGACTTCGCCACGCGCGCCAGAGCAAAGTCGTCAAAGGCGTACTCCAGCGTGCGCGATACCTGCTCCTGCTTATGAAATGCCTCGGCGACCGGATTCTCCAGCGGAATGTAGCCGAGCTTCATGTAGTCGTCGAGCGCGCGGCGGCCGTGGCCCTCCTGGTACTCGGCGAAGGTGGCGGGCTGGTCGAAGGCGTTGTGCCGCATCAGCCGGTACGCAGCGGGCACGTCAAAGTTGCGGATGCCCTTCATGTATGCGTCCGCGATCACCCCATCGGCATGGTCGCCGACCATCTCAGAGGTGTAGCTGTTCCACATGGGGAAGATTGGCAGCCAGCCTCCTTCATTTCCCTTCTCTACCAGCGACTCGATCATCTCGCCTTCCAACTTGGGATCGAGAATCGACAGCAGCGGCAACTGCGCGCGGAAGATGTCCCACATGGAGAAGTCGTCGTAGTACTGATGGCCCTCCGATTTGACCGGCACACCACTGGCAAACTTCGGCCTCATCCCGCTGACATCGTTCATGGTGCGCGGCACCTGGAAGGCGTGGTACAGCGCGGTGTAAAAGACGCGGCGATCCGTCTCGGGCGCGGTCACCTCGATCCGCCCGAGTTCGTTGTCCCATGCCTGGTGGCTCGCCTTCTCGACGGCCGCGAAGTTCCATGCCGGAATCTCTGCCTGCAGGTTCTTTCGCGCTTCCTCAACGCTGACGAAGGAGGTGCCGACCCTTGCCAATACCGTCTCGCCTGCCTTCACGTTGAAGGTGACGTAGGCGCCGGAGGGCAGCGCGTCTGCTACCTGCTGCGTTGCGCCAGCGCGCAGCGTTGTGCCGGACCATGTACCGCCCGGTGTGAACGGATGATCGAACTGCACGACCGCATAGCCGCTGAAACCGGCCAGTTTGCCTGCGCCCTGGTAGAAGCGGCGCACCGCGTTGCGGCCGCTGACCTCGCCGTGCGCGGCGTCAATGGCAGTTTCGCCGTCACCCGGGCTGGCAAGGTTCTCAAGCGAGATCCACGCGGGTCCGCTCTCGGCGAAGCGAAATGCCATGATGCCGCAGCGCGTCGTTCCGGTCATGGCTGCGTGCGTATGCAGGTCCGGCAGATCGACGTCGTAGCGGTACGGGTGCGACTGTTCCGCTGTGTGCGAAAAGCTGGACGACATTGCCGCGGCGCTGCGCTCGCCGCTGCCCGCCATCACCTGGAACGCTCCGTACTCCAGCGCGGCCGAACC
>CAZZVI010000346.1:0-3013 GCA_964657335.1 uncultured Terriglobus sp. | reverse complement strand
AGCAGTTGCCCGAAGAACTGATCGAGTCTCCGCAGTTCGCCGTGCGAGCCGTTGCGCTGGATGGCGATCCTGCAAAGCTACCCGGGATGGACGGAGCCCGCACGCGGCCGGGCTTTTACCGGCTGCTCGCTTCGGTTGGCATCAATGGCTTGATTGCAGACGCCGGCGTGGCAGGTGCGCACGGTCTCGCCGCGGCAATCCAGCCCTTCGGTATGCGGCTATGGATCAGTGTGAGTTCTGGCGAAGCGGTGGCGACATCCACGGCCGCCCTCGCGCCAAATGTTGCAGGTTTTGCGATCGACGTACCTTCCCATGCGACGGCAGAGCAGATGCGTGTCGCCCTGCAGGAAGCGAATGCCCTTGCAAAGGCGGTGCAGCACGCCGGCAGGGCGGTGTTGCTGCGAGAAGCGCTTGGTCCGGCGCTGCAATCGAACGGCGACAAAGAATCGATGACGCCCCAGGGGCGTGCCGTACTGTTGCACGAGCATCTGGAGCCGAATGTCATCGTGGCAAATGATGCAGTGTCACCATTGCTTCCGCTGACGGGGCTCGGTTCGGCGAGCTTCGGTCTGCTACCCGGGGCCGCGCAGGCCGCAGAGTTCGATGTTCTGCCGGTGCGCTCCGAGGATGTTGCCTATCCGCTCGGGGCCTGGCAGCGCGCAGTGCGCACGCCGGAGCGCGCGTTGCGTGGCGAAGCTCCGTTGACGGATGTGCTGCGTGTCTCCGCTGACGGCGTCCACGGCGGCGTGATCGGGCGACTGGCGATCGCGCGCGCAGCAGAACTGATGCAGCAGCCGCTGCTGCAGGCGAATCTGTATGCGTTCGGCCGTTTCGCGTGGAACCCGGCGGCGGATGCGAACGGTGTGACGGAAGAGTGGTCGCGCCAGACGTGGGGTGACGATGCGCGCGTGCATACCGTGGCAACCCACATCCTTCTGGACAGCGGGACTGCTTACAACGGCAACAGCTCGCCCTTTGGTTTAGCCTCCCTCGCCGATACAGGTGGCGGACCTGACCCCGAGCGAGCGACGGAGCGGCATGGCGTGGATGGTGTTCCTCTAGCGGACAAGAGAGGGCTCGGCACCGACCGCACATCGTCTGGAACGGGAGAGCTTGCGGCTTATCCAGAAAGCTTTGCGGCGGTGCTTGGCGACCCGGCGAAATGTCCCGAAGAGTGGCTGCTCGCAGTGCATCACATGCCGTACAACGCGCCCTGGTCCGGGAATAAGACCGCTGCGCAAGCCTTCTATGACGCGCACTTTGCGGGTGCGGGGCAGGCTGCCAACGCGATGGACGCCTGGGAGAGCACAAAATCGCTGGTCGATGAAGGCCGCTATAGCGCCGTGCATGCCGCGCTGGAAGAAGCCGCGCACCAGGCAGAGGTCTGGCGTGAGAGTACGACGGAGTGGCTCGAGCGCGTAAGTGGTGTGCCGGATGCGCTTGGTTTCGTGGGCCGGCACCCGGGTCGCGTGCCCGTCGCGGAGATGCAGGCGGTTGGGTACGCGGTTCCGAAAGGCTCGACTTCCGGTCAGACGATACCGTTGCTCTGCCCGTCGGGCGAGTGCTCTGCCACGACGGTTTTTCGTGGGCCCGCGAATGTCTACCGTGTCGAGGTAGGCTACCTCCGCGACCTGTCATCTGCGGCCTTTGAGTTGCGCGTGAACGGCGTCGTGCGTGGCCGCTGGAACAGCCGGAGCGCGGCACCGGAGGAGCGACTGCGCACGCCGGCCGCGGAGCGGTATATCGCCAACGGCATTGCGCTCAAGCCGGATGACAGGATCGAAGTGCATGCCGCGGCAAGCGGAGGAGATCGGGCGCCACTGCAGTTTGTCGAGGTGACGCGTGATCCGCGATGGAACTGATTCACGGATGCGCCCAAGATCGCGGTTACAGCGATGCCTGTGCCGGTGTAAGCTGTGCCCAATCTGCCCTGAGAATTTCAATGAGCGAAAGAGACATAGCGACCAGCCGCGAACAGGCGCACAGCAGAGCGACAGGCGCTCTGTTCTTCGTCGGCTTCGGCACCGTTTGGGTCGCCACGGGACTTTCGCAGGTGCACCGAAGCTCGGCCGCGGTGCTGACGTGCCTCGGGGTAGTTGCGGTTCTTCTGCTGATCGCGATTGCCCAGCTTATGCGCCGCTCGCGTGAGTTGCCGCCTTCACAGGCGTCCGCGGAAGAGCAAGTGCGAACAGAGCGCATGTTCGCGGCGGTCAACATCATTCAGTGGGTGTCGATCGGGACGGCGGTGGCCGTACTGAACCTGCTTCACATGCCGGAATACATCGTTCCTGCGATCTCCATCATCGTAGGGCTCCACCTGTTTCCGCTGGCGGGATCATTCAAGAATCCGCAACATTACGCGACTGGCGCGGTCCTGCTGCTTTGGCCGCTGGGGTGTCTTGCCTTGCTGCCAAGGCCGCATGTCTCAGGTGTGTGTGCGCTGGGTGTCGGCATCTTGTTGCTGCTGAGTGCGGCGGCTACGCTGGCGCGAGTCTTTGCGGTCGTCCGAACAGCACAGCCACGCAATGCGGTGGCCCGCAGCTAACGTATTGGGCTTCAGCTACTCGGGGCCGTGCATTCCGTCATGAGCATTGCCGGAGCGGACTGAAGGTCCGCGTTGCAAGAGCCTGGGGCGCAGTCCCAGGTCATTGGCCAAACGGTCTTGCGGACTGAAGGTCCGCGTTATGCGCTTGATGCGTCGGCATCAGGAATGTTCTTGAAATCAGGCTGACGGACGTTGCCTTCGGCAACGATAACGCGGGCCTGCAGCCCGCCCCAGACCTTGGGCGACGATTCCTGGGGCTGCGCCCCAGGCTTTTACAACGCGGGCCTTCAGCCCGCCTCCGGCGTTGGGCGACGATCCTTGAGCTTCACCCCAATCTTTTACAACGTGGGCCTTCAGGCCGCCTCTGCGGCGTTGGGCGACGATCCTTGAGCTTCACCCAAGGCTTATACAACGCGGGCCTTCAGCGCGCCTCCGGCGTTGAGCGACGATCCATTGGGCGTAGTCCCA
>CAZZVI010000345.1:0-3040 GCA_964657335.1 uncultured Terriglobus sp. | reverse complement strand
GAAGGTTGCTAAGGCAGAACGCAAGGCCGCAAAGGTGAACGCAAAGGCCGCTCAATCCCTCTCGTAACCTTCGCGACCTTCGCGTAACCCTTTGCGTACTTTGCGTTCCCTCTTCCACTTCCACCAAATCGAAGAAACCAGGAGGGCGGTATGAACGAAAGCAAGCCCACCGTCGTCTGCATCGCGAGCTACGAAAAGGGCCACGCCTTCCTCGAAGAGATGGCGGCGCAGGGCTGCGACGTGGTGCTGTTGACCGCGGAGAGGCTGCGCGGCGCTGCATGGCCGTGGCATGCGATCCAACAGACGCACACGTTCTCGAACGACACCTCGCCCGAGCAGGTGCTAAGGCTTGTGCAGCACCTCAACCGGCACATGCCGGTCGATCGCGTGGTGGCGATCGATGAGTTTGACCTGGAAGCCGCGGCGCTGATTCGCGAGGAGTTGCGCCTGCCGGGCATGGGGCAGAGCCTCACCCGCCACTTCCGCGACAAGCTCGCCATGCGCGTTGCCGCGCGTCAGGCAGGCATTGCCGTGCCGGACTTCATCGGCATCGCGAACCATGATGACATCGCGCACTTCCTCGCACACACGCAGGGTCCATGGCTGCTGAAGCCACGCACCAGCGCCTCGGCCATCGGCATCCGGCCCATTGGATCGGATGGGGACCTGTGGCGCGCGCTCGACGAGCTCGGCGACGAGCAATCGAAGTTCCTGTTGGAGCGCTACATTCCCGGCGCTGTCTTTCACGTCGATTCGGTGACATGGAACGGCGAAGTGCTGCTGCAGGCGGTGCACGGCTACGGCGCGACGCCCATGTCGCTGATGCAGGGCGGCGGTGTCTTCACCACGCGCACGCTCGACCGCGAGGGCAGCGATGCAATCGATCTGCGAGCGATGGATGCGCGCCTGCTTTCCGCGCTCGGCATGGTCAGCGGTGTCACGCACTCGGAGTTCATCCGCTCCGTCGCGGACGGCACGTTGTACTTTCTCGAGACCGCTGCGCGCGTGGGCGGAGCGTACATCGCAGAGCTGGTCGAGTTCTCTACCGGCGTGAACCCATGGCGCGAGTGGGCCCGCATCGAAGCCGCGCTCGCGCTGCATCGTGACTACACGCTATCGCCCACATTTGAGGCGTATGCGGGGTCCGTGATCTGCCTAGCAAAGCAGGAGACGCCCGATCTATCGGCCTACAACGATCCCGAAGTCGTCTATCGCTTGAAGAAGCACCATCACGCAGGATTGATCGTGCGGTCAGGATCGCCGAAGCGCGTGGAGGGTCTGCTGCTCAGTTATCGCGAGCGTTTCGTACATGACTTCTACGCCAGCATGCCCGCGCCCGACAAGCCCACTTCGTAAGCTTCGTGTCCGTTCGCTCCAATCGCTATGTCTGTCATCCCGCAGCGAAGCGGACAGATCTGCATGTGTGCCGGCACAAACGCTGAGGTGTGCCACAAAGGTCCGAAACTTCCCGATCGCGCACTAACCATTCTGTTGTCATTCGTAGCGAAGCTTGATGGGCAACAGTTCCGGGCAATGGCGGGAACACACCCGCCAGAATGTTGAACTTCTTTCGACATTAAAGGTGCGATATCTTCCAAGGTTGGCGTAGGATTGCGCATCTTCTAAACCTGGAGTTCTTGTGCGTTTCAATTTTCTCTCTGCCGCCTTCGTGTTCCTTCTAGCCCCGCTCGCCTGTCGCGCGGACGTGGTGACCTTCAATGGCCTGACCGGCATCAACGGAACAAACTTCACCACATACGACTCCGGGAACTATACGGTCACGCAAAGCACCGGGCAGTTTTATGTAGCCACTGCTTTCGGCAATCCCACACCGGACATTTTTGGCGGCTCCTCCTTCGGGCCGTCAGCTTCCAGCGTCGTAATCACCAGGGACGGCGGTGGCAGCTTTGATTTTCTCGGTGTAGATCTTGCCAACGCCATCTCTGCAGGAACATATACATTCACTGGGCTCTCGGGCGTGAGCACAATCTTTACGCAGTCCGGATCGCTCGCAGTCAACCCCTTTGTGTTTAACACCGTACTGTCCAGCTACTCCTCATCGGCCATTACGTCGTTACGCATTGCTTTGACGGGCGGCGATTACAACATCGACAACATCCAGCTGAACGGAGTTGCAGCGACGACACCGGAACCCTCAAGCCTGGTGCTGCTCGGAACGGGCGTGCTCGGCGTCGTGGGCGTGCTGAGGCGGCGGCTCTATTAAAGCGGTCGCAGTCGGGTCAATCCTCGGAGGGACAGGCAACACGCGCGTCCCTCCGAGACGGCCGGTCGACGCTGTGACCCCGTCGTACTTGAGGGAGATGGTCTGCGGCGTTGTGTAGGAATGGTGAGAGCGCTGGGGCTCGAACCCAGGACCAGCGCCTTAAAAGGGCGATGCTCTACCAACTGAGCTACGCTCTCAACCCTATTCAGCATAAATGAGTTGGAAGATCAGGGCAGGCGGCAGACCTTCGCCGTGCCGTTCGCATAGGGGCAACTGAAAGCGGTGGATGCATTTGTTGGCAGCACCATCCACGTCGCGCCAAGCGGACGAACACGCGCGAGCCTTATCCCGTCACTCGCGGATGCAAGTCCGGTTTGCGCACGAGCTGCGGCCTGCCACTCCGGCGCAAGCTGTGGCATCACGGATGCAATGCCACCGTCCTTCGCCGCGTCAGGCAACGAACTTCGCAGCGCGACAGCGCGAAAGAGCTGCGCATCCTCTTCGGGCGCCGTGGTGTAGCTCGCGTCCAGAGCAAACAGGGCGTCCTTCGGCGTGTGGTCGCGCGCCCACATGAACGCCTGTTGATACTGGTTTGCCGCCGCACGCCATGGCAGCTCCACATGAGCGGAACGGGGATACAGGCCGCGCTGCATGCACAGCAGACCGATGCCGCCCGCGACGCACAGCACCCAACCCAGCCGCACATGCCGCAGCAGCGGCACACGTCCCGCGAGACCTCCTAGCAGCAACACGAAGACCAGGTAGACCGTATGCAGCATCCGCAACGGCTGCAGCCGCGCCAGCAGCATGCTCGCG
>CAZZVI010000344.1:0-3047 GCA_964657335.1 uncultured Terriglobus sp. | reverse complement strand
GCACGGTGTATCACTGGATCGAGACCGAGCAGTTGGACCGGGACTTGGACGACGAAGCGGTTCGGTATACACCGCGGCCGCCGGTGCCAACCAAGTTGGATCCGTTCAAGGGTATCGTCCAAGAGCGACTTCAGGCTTTTCCGCGACTAACTGCGCAGCGAGTGCTCGAGGAAGTCCGGGCCGCCGGCTACGACGGCGGATATACCCAGCTTAAGCAGTACATCCGGCACGTTCGGCCCCGAGCGATCGAGGAGGTTGTGCAACGCTTCGAGACCCCGGCTGGATTCCAAGGCCAGGTGGATTTCGCCTCGTTCAACCTTCCGTGGGGCCGGCGCTATGCGCTAGTCGTCGTGCTGGGGTACTCGCGGTTGCTGTGGTTGCGGTTCTTTCCTCGGCAGAACATGCAGGCGCTGTTCGCCGGCCTCGAGGGTGCCTTCGCGGCTTTCGGCGGCGTCCCGCAGGAGTTGCTGTTTGATCAGATGCGCTCCGTCGTCATCGGCGATGATCGACTCAGCCGCGGCGCGTTGGTGCTCAACGCTGAGTTCCAGCGCTTCGCCGCCCACTGGGGCTTCCGCCCGCGAGCCTGTCGGCCGTATCGGGCGAAGACCAAAGGCAAGGTCGAACGGCCGATCCGTTACCTGCGCGAGAGCTTCTTTTACGGCCGCACGTTCCTAAACGACGCGGATCTGAACGCGCAGGTCGAGCGCTGGCTTGCGACTACCGCTAATTGGCGCACGCATCGGACTATTGGCGAGGCTCCACAGTTGCGCTTCGAGCGCGATGAACGATTTACCCTTAAATCCCTGGCTTCGACGCCCTATCCACGACTGTACGGCATGCCGCCGTCCCCGGCGTCGAAGAAGATGCCATATCCGATCGACGTACAACGCCGCCCGCTGAGCGTCTACGCGGAGGCAGTCCGATGAGCGCTGTGCGACGCGACCACATCCGCGAGATGCTCGCCGACCTGAAGCTACCCGGTGCCCTGGAAGCCATCGATGACATCCTCGCCGAGGTCGATCGTGGCGGCGTCACCGCCGGCGAGGCGCTCGAGCGGTTGCTCGGGGCGCAGATCTCGCTGCGCAACAACCGCCGACTGCAGACGGCCATGCGCTCATCCCGACTGCCGGCAATTAAAACCATCGAGCAGTTCGACTTTGCCTTCCAACCCTCGATCAAGCGCGAGCAGATCGACAGCCTCCACGAGCTCGGCTTCATCAAGCGGCACGAGAACGTCATCTTCTTGGGGCCCCCTGGCGTCGGCAAGACCCAGGTATCTACCTCGTAGGGTTAACGCCGAGGGGCAAGACGATGAACGCCCGGATGGGGCCTCGACGATGTGATCGCGGGTTAACCCTTCCATTTCCTGACGTACTCTTGCCTGCGGGCACCGGGCCTGGCAACCGCAAGACCGTGGGAGAGCCGACAAGTTCGTCCCGACGATGTGAAGCCCATGGTTGCTTGGCTCGGAGCTGGCGCAGGCAAGAGTAACGAGATGGTGGCGCAAGAGGTATCGGACCTCAAGCGGCCACGGATGAAGCACCTGGCTGTGCTGCCCAGCCTCGAGCCCTCTTCGTCGTCAACAGGGAGATACTTATGCCTTTGATCCAGAAGGCGCCACCACGGCGCAGGACGATTGGTGTCGATCTGGCTATAAGCGGAGCCCAGGTCGCACAGGTTTTCGATGATGGCAAGCCAGTCGGTAAACCTGTTCGTTTCCGCTTGACCTCGGCCGACCTCGCGCGGTTCATTTCTGTCGTGCTGAGCGGCACAGATGCGAACACGCAGCTGACCGCCGTCATGGAGCCGACCGGGATGTCATGGTTTCCTGTAGCAGCCTGGCTGCGTCGTGCGGGCATCACGGTTATCCGCGTCAAGGGCCAGCGCGTGAAGGCACTTCGTAAGTATCTGAGTGAACACGCGAAGACTGACAGCGCCGATGCTACGGTTCTTGGACTCATCCCGGCATTCGGTGATCGGGGCCTGGATCCGCTGCACGTACCTGCGCCGGATTATCACGCGCTTCAGCGCTTTACGAAGCAACGGCATCGATATCAAGACCTGATCGCGTCGTCGCGGCGACGTATCCTCGATCTGATTCGATGGGCCTGCCCAGCATTGGAGGCGGTTTTACCCGATACGGTAACGCAACTCGCGCTCGCCATACTGAGTGAGTATTTCTCTCCGGAGAAGGTGTTGGCGTGTCGACGAGATGTCTTGGGGCGATTCTTGGCCCGCAGCGCCTCTGGCAGCCATCCTCAGAGCGGCCCCTTCATCGATGAGCTCGTCGTTCAGCTGAAGGCCGCGGCTGCAGAGACGGTCGCTCTGCACGGCGCCAGCGTCGATTTCGATGCCCTACAGTTTGAAGTACTCCAGGAAGTCGAGCACCTGCGCCTCTGGATTCGACACGTCGTCGAGCTGGACCGGGAAGTGGAAGCCATCTACCGACGAGTACACCCAAGCGATGCGATCCGATCTATTCCCGGCATCGGTTCTACGCTGGCGCCTTTGCTGGTCGCTGTACTTGGCCAGGTAAACCGCTTCCGCAACGTGGATCATATCCGTGGCTTCTGCGGCATGTTCCCCACCAAGAGCGCCTCCGGCGGCCAGGAGCACCCTGGGCAGCGACTCACGAAGAGTGGCAGCGACCGGATCAAGCGAGCCTTGTATCTCGCTTCAGATACTGCGCGCAAGATCGATCCGGATTTGGCAGCCGTCTATTGGCGCCTGATGGTCCGGAAAGGACATCATCACAAGCAAGCGATATGCGCGGTCGCGACGCGGCTGGTCAATCGCATTTTCCGTGTCCTGAAGACCGGAGAGCCCTACGTTCTACGTGATGAGAGTGGCAACCGCCTCAACGTAGCTGACGCCAAACGGCTCGTCGTCGAACGATTCTCGGTCCCGCTTGAGATCCGGCGAGTGCGGCGTAAGACCATGGTCGAGGCCGCCGCATGATCTAGCCAAATCGCCTTGACGGTTGGTACGAGATCACATCGCGAGCGCCCTGGCGCTGAAGTCCACCCAGGCCGGCCTCAAGACCCGCT
>CAZZVI010000343.1:0-3053 GCA_964657335.1 uncultured Terriglobus sp. | reverse complement strand
TGTGGAACAACGATCTGCTGGCCTCGCTGCACGCCCTCGAAGCACGCGTCCACGCGGCCGTCGCGCATGGCGGCGAGCCGGCGCACCTTGCGGATCTTCGCGGCACAGCCGTGCTCGTCATCGGCAACGAAGCCGCGGGTGTCTCGTCCGATCTGCTGCAGATCGCCGGCAAGCACATCACACTCGCAACCACCGGGCCGACTGAAAGCCTGAACGCTGCGGTCGCCGGTTCCCTGCTGCTGTACGAAGCCGCGCAGCAGCGCATGCGAGACCGGGCATGAGCCTCTTCGACCAACTCGATCCACCTTCGTCATCGCAGCAAAGCCAGGACATTCCCCTGCCCGAACGCATGCGCCCGCGCTCGCTCGACGAGTTTGCCGGACAGACCCATCTGGTCGGAGCGGGCAAACCGTTGCGGCTTGCCATCGAAGGCGGCGAGCCCGGTTCCATGATCTTCTGGGGACCGCCCGGCACCGGCAAGACCACGCTCGCCAAGATTATCGCGAAGACGACCAGCGCCACCTTCATCGAGTTCTCCGCCGTCACCAGCGGCATCAAGGAAATCAAGCAGGTGATGGTCGATGCGGAGCGAGGAGCAGCGCACGGCCTGCGAACCATTCTCTTCGTCGACGAGATCCACCGCTTCAACAAGGCGCAGCAGGACGCCTTCCTGCCCTACGTCGAGCGCGGCGCACTGCGCCTGATCGGCGCCACCACGGAGAATCCCTCGTTCGAAGTGAACGCCGCACTGCTCTCGCGCTGCCGCGTCTACGTGCTGCAATCCATCTCCGACGAGGAGATCGTCGCTCTGCTGCAACGCGCGCTCACCGACGAAGAGCGCGGCCTTGGCACGCTGCACCTGACGGCGGAGAGCGATGCTCTGGCCACCATCGCGGCCTTCAGCAACGGCGATGCGCGTTACGCCCTGAACGCGCTGGAAACCGCGGCGCATCTGCTAGGGGGCCGCGGTGAGACGAAGATCACAAAGCAGGTGATCGCCGATGCCTTACAGCAACGGACCCTGCTCTACGACAAGGGCGGCGAGCAGCATTACGACCTGATCTCGGCCCTGCACAAGAGCGTCCGCAACTCTGACGCGGACGCGTCGATCTACTGGCTGCGCCGCATGCTCGCCGCGGGCGAAGACCCCATGTACATCGCACGCCGCGTCGTGCGCATGGCCGTCGAAGACATCGGCCTCGCCGCTCCCGAAGCGCTGAACCTGACGCTGTCTGCACAGCAGGCCATGCACCTGCTCGGCTCACCCGAAGGCGAGCTGGCGCTGGCACAAGCCGTTGTCTACCTCGCGCTCGCACCCAAGTCGAATGCGGTCTACGTCGCCTTCAACGAGGCCATGGCCGACGTCAATGCAACCGGTGCGCAACCCGTCCCGCTGCACCTGCGCAACGCACCCACGCGCCTGCTCAAAGACCTCGGCTACGGCAAGGACTACCAGTACGCCCACGATCTCCCGGGGCGCGTCGCGGCCATGCAGTGCCTGCCGGAAGGCCTGGAGGACCGCCGCTACTACCGCCCCACAGACCAGGGCCGCGAACGCCAGCTCGCCCAGCGCATGGACGAAATCGCCCGCGCACGCGAAGCCGCTGGAGAGCTGGAATAGATTTTGGCGTCCACCGCGGCCACGATTGTCCTCACCGCAGCCTTTACGTCTCCATACCGCAGCCCTTTGACGGTTTGTCATGCCGCCCTTACGTTTGTCATCCCGTAGCGAAGAAGCTACAACCGACCGGCAAAGGGCGCACTGAAGGTGCGCGTTGTAAAAGCCTGGGCCAACGGCCCAGGTATGCATCGAGAGTGGATACACGGGCTGAAGGCCCGTGTTATTGCGAAGCACCAGAATGTGACGGAGCATCCATAACGCGGGCCTACAGCCCGCATCCGCTCGCAGATCACTCTCCTGGGGCTGCGCCCCAGGCTTTTACAACGCGGGCCTACAGCCCGCAGCGTATGTAAAGCGTAGTCAAGAGGGGCGCACTGAAGGTGCGCGTCGTAAAAGCCTGGGCCAACGGCCCAGGTATGCATCGAGAGTGGATACACGGGCTGAAGGCCCGTGTTATTGCGAAGCACCAGAATGTGACGGAGCATCCATAACGCGGGCCTACAGCCCGCATCCGCTCGCAGATCACTCTCCTGGGGCTGCGCCCCAGGCTTTTACAACGCGGGCCTACAGCCCGCATCCGCGCGCCAGCCTTCATCTGGATGCGGCGACACAGCCTTTGGAGCCGCCAGGAGAGCGGCCTTGAGTCGCAGATGGGGAGACCAGGGCGCGACAAGAGCAACTTCAGTAGCCGAGCTAGAATCCGCATTGCAAAAGAAGCGGCTTCAGCCGCCGAGGTAGAAACCAGGCCGCAAAAGAAGCGGCTTCAGCCGCCGAGGTGACGGATTCTCCATAGGCAGGCCTCTGAAGAAAAGCTGTCAAGAGGCAGGAGTCCCATCGACGGAGCTAACTGCAACGTTGTCAGGATTTTAGCGACGGAAAACAGTTGGCATGTTACTTCTCGGGAACCGTTATCCTTGAAATAGATCCAACTGCACACGGATCTTCCAAGGTCAACCAGAAATCCACGACCGACGTAAGTCGTTTACTTACAGTATTTTGCCGATAAGTCGAGAAGAATGAGTATTTTGGGAAACCAACTGAGATAAGTCCTCTCGTTAGAGGAAGTTACGATTTTCAGAAAAAAAGGGGGGACCCATCCCGCTCAATGCTTCAGGTCCTTTTGCATCGCGGTCAGGACAATGCTCTTACTCAGCACCTCGGGCAGAACATCCGGCGCAGACGAGGCATCCGCGGGATAGATGATGTAGGTCGGCACGCCGCTGCGGCCGACCGCCTGCAGAGCCGCGGTGATCTTGTCGTCGTACTGTGTCCAGTCGGCGCGCATCGCGACGACGTTCGGGCTGTGTAACTGCTTCTGGACGTCGCCGGAGTTCAGCACGACGCGCTCGTTCACCTGGCAGCTCAGGCACCACGCCGCAGTGAAGTCCACAAACACGGCCTTGCCGCCCGTGCGCGCCTGCTTCACCGCCTC
>CAZZVI010000342.1:0-3066 GCA_964657335.1 uncultured Terriglobus sp. | reverse complement strand
AACCGCACGCAAGCGCGAGTTGCGAAAGTCGCTGACGAACGACTGGCACACGTAGATTGCGCACCTGCATCCGCCACATCGATTCGTACATCAAGTAAGGACAGGACTCTATGGGACACACGGGACAGGCTCCTCAGGGGCCGCAACCGCTGCCGGGCATCGGCGCGGTCATCGCGGTGGGCAGCGGCAAGGGCGGCGTCGGCAAGACGACACTCAGCGTCAACCTCGCCATTGCACTCGCAAAGCTCGGTCACCGCGTCGGCCTGATCGACGCAGACATCTACGGCCCGAACGTGCCCATGATGATGGGCCAGATGCGCCAGCCCTCCGTCACGGAAAACAGCATGATGGAGCCGCTGGAGAGCTATGGCGTCAAGTTCATCTCGGTGGGCCTGATCTCGCCGGGCGACAAACCGCTGGTCATGCGCGGACCCATGCTGCACCAGATCATCCGACAGTTTCTGCAGCAGGTCGCGTGGGGCGAGCTGGATTACCTGCTGGTCGATCTGCCGCCGGGCACGGGTGATGTCGTCATCTCGCTGGTGCAGACGGTGCCGCTGACTGGCGCGATCGTCGTCTCCACCGGCTCCGCCGTCGCTCTGCAGGACGCACGCAAGGCGCTGGAGATGTTTCACCAGGTCAACGTCGAGGTGCTCGGCCTGGTCGAAAACATGTCGCAGATGCGGCTGCCCTCGGGCGAGGTGATCGACGTCTTTGGCGCGGGTGGAACGGAGAACACGGCGCGCCAGTACAACCTCAGCTTTCTGGGATCGATCGATCTGGACCCGCAGATTCGTGCGGGAGGAGATCGTGGTCTGCCGGTCGCGCTGGGCGGCCCTGGCGACGCGCGTGCCGCAGCGTACTTCGCGATCGCGCGTGAAGTCATTGACCGCGTCGCCGATGTGCAGGAAGATACCGCCGGAGTGCTGGAGATCACCTAAGAGTTTGGCAGCAACCTGCGTCTATTGCACTCACATCTTGCAGAAGGCAGCGGTAGAATAGTGTTATGGCAGAACTGCGCGAATCCGGCTGGGAGTTGCATGCGCGGCAGCGCGCGATCCTGTCTGCCGTGATCGAGCTCTACGTGCAGACGGGCGAGCCGGTCGCATCGCAGGCCATCGCAAACATCAGCGGCCTGAGCTCGGCAACGGTTCGTAACACCATGGCAGAACTCGCAGACGCAGGCATGCTGGAGCAGCCGCATACCTCTGCCGGGCGCGTGCCGACGGCGCGTGCATTTCGTTTGCATGTGGAACAGATTCGCGGCGAGAACCGGCTGGCTCCATCACGGCTGCCGGAGGGCTCGCGCGCGCAGATTGACACGCATCTGCAGGGCATTGCGGGCGCGGGAGCGTTTCTCGAACGCACCTCGCAGGTGCTTGCCGCGCTCTCCAGTGGCGTGGGTGTGGCGCTTGCCACCGCGCAGGTTGGCGACCTGCTGGAGCATGTGCACTTTCAGCGGCTCGCTCCGCGCAAGGTGCTGGCCGTGGTTGTGACGCGATCGGGAGCGGTGCGCGACCGCGTGTTACTCCTGGACAGGGAACTGACGTCGAGCGAGCTGGAGAGCGCATCGCGCTACCTGAACGAAAACTTTCGTGGATGGAGCGTGGAGCGTGTGCGCGCCGAGCTCGCAACGCGGGCCGAGCGCGAACGCAGCGAATACCAGCGCATGCTGCAATCAGCGGAAGAGCTTTGGTCGCGCGCCGTGCCGGATGACCGCTCGTCCGAGCAGACACTATATCTCGAAGGCGTGTCGAATCTGCTGAGCGGCGCCGACGGAGACAGGGCAAGGCTGCGGGAGATGCTGTCTGCGCTCGAAGCAAAGGAGAGGCTGGTTGCGCTGCTTGGAGCGTACGTGGACTCGCACGAGCGCAGCGTTCGCGTGGTCTTCGACATGGAAGAGCGGGCGCCCGAGATGCATGGGCTTGTTCTGGTGGCAGCGCCGGCGATGATCGATGGCGCGCGCCGCGGAACGGTGGGTGTTATCGGCACGCATCGTATGCATTACGAAAACACCATCAACGCAGTGGGATATGTGGCGCAGTTGTTTGCGTTATCGCTTGGCGACGAAGCGAGTTCGTCATAAGCGCGGCAAGGGCAGAAACGATGTTTGCGGATCGATACAGGAAGTGGAAGGGCATGAACGGAACAGACGAAATGGAAACACCGGCAACCGACGCCGAGGTGATCGGCGCAATCGAGGCAGAAGAGGCCGCGCCCGCGGCAGGGGGCGCTGACGTTGCGGCGGTCTCGGGGACAGAGTTCGAGCAGCTCAAGCGCGAGCGCGACGGGCTGATCGATCGCATGGCGCGCATGCAGGCGGAGTTTGATAACGCCCGCAAACGCGATGCGAAAGAGCGAGCGGACTTCCGCGACTACGCTGTCGGCAACGCAGCAGAGAGCTTTCTGACTGTCCTCGATAATTTTCAACTTGCGCTCAAGTCGCAGGGCTCGCCGGAGCAGTTTCGCACCGGCATTGAGCTGATCGCAAAGCAGTTGGATGACGCTGTCCGCAACCTTGGCGTGACGCCGGTTGAGACGGTGGGCCAGCAGTTCGATCCGCGCGTGCATGAAGCGCTGGGTACCGTTGAGACGGCAGAGTTTCCCGATGGCGCAGTGGTTGATGAAGTGCGCCGCGGATATCGCATCAAGGAACGCCTGCTGCGTCCAGCGCTGGTCCGCGTGGCCAGCAACAACAGCACACACGAGGCGTAACTCGGAGCTGCGATAGCAGCAGTCAAGTTTGGAGAGAGCAGTGGCAGGAGCCAGCGTGAAGACCGATTTCTACGAGGTACTCTCGGTTTCGAAGACCGCGTCCGACGCGGAGATCAAGACCGCCTATCGCAAGCTTGCGATGCAGTACCACCCCGACCGCAACCCGGGCGACCATGCTGCCGAAGAAAAGTTCAAGGCATGCTCCGAGGCCTATGGTGTCCTGAGCGATCCGCAGAAGCGCGCGGCATACGACCGCTATGGACACGGCGCGTTCAGCGGCGGCGGTGCGGGCGGAGGCTCAGGCTTCCCGGGAGGCTTCGGCGGCTTTGGCGGCGATCCGCAGGATCTTGG
>CAZZVI010000341.1:0-3075 GCA_964657335.1 uncultured Terriglobus sp. | reverse complement strand
TGACCCCTGCCTCGGCCTGGCCGGGGCCGAAGACCGTATTGGTCTGGACCATGCTGTCGTACTGCTCGTAGATGTGGGCCTTGCTGCAGATGTTTGTGGAGGCCAGCAGCTTCTTCAGGTCTGCGGTATAGTCGCGCGGCTTTTTCAGCTCTTCCAGCACCCATGCGGGTGGATCGAGCGGCGCCGGTGCTTTCCACTCGCCGACAGGGCGGAGATAGACGGGAGCGTCGTCGGTGAGCGACTCATTCGAGAGGTCGGCAACCAGTTCGCCGCCGTGCCGCACCTTCATGCGGTTCTCCGGGATGACGGTGCCGACGACGGCGGCGTCGAGTCCCCACTTGTCGAACACGTCCAGCACTTCCTGTTCGCGACCGGCATGCGCGACCAGCAGCATGCGCTCCTGCGATTCGCTCAGCATGATCTCGTAGCTGGACATGCCGCTATCGCGCTGCGGAACCTTGTCCAACTCAATCTCGAGACCAACGCCGCCGCGTCCGCCCATCTCACAGGTGCTGCAGGTCAGGCCCGCCGCGCCCATGTCCTGGATGCCGCTGACCGCGCCGGTCTTCATCGCTTCCAGGCAGGCCTCCAGCAGCAGCTTTTCCAGGAACGGATCGCCCATCTGCACGTTCGGCCGCTTTTGCTCGCTGCCTTCCGTGAACTCTTCGCTGGCCATCGTGGCACCATGGATGCCGTCGCGGCCGGTTTTCGCCCCCACGTAGATCACGGGATTGCCAACGCCGGTCGCCTTCGCGTAGAAGATCTCGTCGTGCCGAACCAGGCCGAGCGCGAAGGCGTTCAGCAGCGGGTTGCCGCTGTAGCAGGCCTCGAAGCGCGTCTCGCCGCCGAGATTCGGCACGCCGAAGCAGTTGCCGTAACCGGCCACGCCGTGCACGACGCCTTCCATGACACTGCGGTTCTTCTCGTAGTCGATCGCGCCCGGCGATGCGTCCCACGTCTCAGAATCGAGACGTGGGGCACCCGCTTCCTGTGTAAGCCCAAGCGGGCCGAAGCGCAGCGAGTCCATAACCGCCATCGGCCGCGCGCCCATGGTGAAGATGTCACGCAGGATGCCGCCGACACCGGTTGCCGCGCCCTGGTAGGGCTCGATGTAGCTGGGATGATTGTGGCTCTCGATCTTGAACGCGCAGGCCCAGCCGTCGCCCACGTCGATGATGCCGGCGTTCTCGCCGGGACCTTGCATGACAGCTCCGGGACCGCTCTCACGAAAGCCCTTCGTCGGCAACCTTCTCAGGTGGACGCGGCTGCTCTTGTAGCTGCAGTGCTCGCTCCACATGACGCTGTAAATACCCAGCTCGGTGAGGGAGGGCGTGCGGCCCATCGTCGCGAAAATCTTCGCGTATTCCTCGTCCGTAATGTTGTGGATCTTGAGGAGTTCCGGGGTGACGGTGCAGGGCTTCGGCACGTCAATCACCGTGGTCGCGACCTCTGCCTCTTGGGTGATGGCTGCGGACTGGCTCACCAGTCTAGTCTCGCATGTGTCGACCAGACCTGCGGTTCCGTTGTGATGTCGGCTGAGTGATCTTTTGTGGAAGACCAGGGACTGCCCACCACCCGCCCCCTCCTCGATGTCTCTTGCAACATCCTCGAAACAGGGCACTTATCCGAGACGGGTTCTATATTCCTGTCTTCCAAGCACTTACGGCCAAAATCTTCTAAACACAAGGGTTACGCTGCGGGGGTTGCTGCCAGGAGCCGCGTACGCTGCACGCCAAATGGAAGCTCTACTTACAAGGATAGAAGATCCGAAGAAATAACATGCCAACTTTTTCCTGGACGTAAGTTGTTGACCTTCAGGGCTTAAGCGGACCGGAACGCATGTTGCCCTCTTGACAGCGCATTGTTAATCACGTCCCGATACTCTGCGACGAACGAAGGCTGACCTCAGCGGCTGAAGCCGGCTTGATCCCGAAGCACCTGTGGCACAGCTTAAGCTCTGCCCTTCCGAGGGCGAGACCTTTCGAGCGTCCTCTTTCAACTCCGGCAGCCATCTGAAGTCATGCCACTCCAAAAGCAAACCGCTTCAGCATCTGCCTCAGCGCCAACCGGTGACGTCCGTACCGCCGAAGACGCGTTCGCGCCGCAGCATGCCGGTGAAGAACATGTATGGATGGATCAGGTCCGGCTCGCTGGCAGCACTGAGCCTGGCGATCTGGTCCGGCGTGAGCGTAACGGCGAGTGAAGCGACGTTGTCCTGCAGCTGCTCCACTTTTGTCGCGCCGAGAATGAGCGACGTTACGCCGGGCTGTGCGCTCGCCCATGCCAGCGCGACCTGCGCCATCGGCTTGTCAACCTCGGCGGAAACCTCGCGCAGGGCGTCGAGAGCGCGCCAGTTTCGTTCGCTGTACTTGTGAAAGACAGGATTCTTGCCACCGCCCAGCACCGCCAGGCGGCCTTCGCCGCTGCCGTTGCCATCGTCTTCACGCTTGTATTTGCCCGCGAGGAAACCGCTGGCGAGCGGGCTCCAGGGCGTGATGCCCATGCCGCATTCGCGGGCGCAGTCCACGTGCTCACGCTCGATGTTGCGCTCGACCAGCGAATACTCCAGCTGCAAGGCGATGGGGCCCGGAACGCCATGCGCCGCGGCCAGCGTGGCGACCTTCGCCGCGTACCAGGCTGGCACGTCGCTGAAGCCGAAGTAGCGGATCTTGCCGGCGCGCACCAGGTCGCCGAGCGACTGCAGTACCTCTTCTGCGGGCGTGACGCCGTCCCACGCGTGCATCCAGTACAGGTCGATGTAGTCGGTGCCGAGCCGTTTCAGAGAGGCGTCGAGCGCGCGATACAGATTTTTGCGGCCGTTTGCGCTGCCGTTCGGATTGCCCTCCTGCGCGGCACAGGTCATGGTGAACTTCGTCGCCAGCACCAGCCGGTCGCGCAGGTTGCGGCTGTTGACGTAGCCGCTCAGCAGCTCTTCACTGCGTCCGTTGGCATAGGTATCGGCGGTATCGATGAAGTTGCCGCCCGCGTCGACGAAGGCGTTGAAGATCGCCTCGGAGACTTCATCGGGCGAGCCCCAGCGTGCCGTGCCCATGGTCATGGTGCCGAGGCACAGCG
>CAZZVI010000340.1:0-3097 GCA_964657335.1 uncultured Terriglobus sp. | reverse complement strand
CTTGGCGGTGCGTGGCATTGGCTAGACCTCCGCGTATATACCTCAGTATAGACCAGTGCTTGGCGATGAGCGATGAAGGCGCGTCCTGTTACGGCCTGGGGCAAGGCCCCGGGTATGCTGGCAAATCGGAGTGCGGGCTGAAGGCCCAAGTTAAGTTGCGGCACATAACGCGGGCCTACAGCCCGCAGCCTTCTGTTGATCCTGTACCCAGGGCGTACCCTGGGCTCTTACAACTCGCGCCTTCAGCGCGATTCCGCCTAGGCGCTATGAGTAGTTGCCCCTTGTAAGCACGGGCAGACCCATTCGGACTAGTCGGAGATTGCCGCCGATAAGAACGCCAGCAAATTGACGATGGTCGCTAATCCGCCGACGATCACCGCGACCACGCGCCGCTTAGTTCCGCGGAAAACGAGGATCAAGGAAGCTCCGCTAACGAAAGTCGAAATCAACAGCGAAAGCGCTTCGAATGCATCAGCAGAACGCCCCCACTTATGCCCAGCAACTCCGTCGTGTAATCCAATTGCGAGAACGAGTACGGGCGGATAAATGAGAGTTCCGATCGACAGAAGAAGTGCCACACGACCGAGGCTGGCATTTCCTGCTTCGTACTCATCAGCAGTTAGAGCGAAGAGCCTCATAGCAACCCCTTCGTACTCGGCAGCAGATCTTTCATGCGTTCATCGCGACTTACTGCTCCGCGTAGCGCACGAGCAAAGGCTTTGAAGATGGCTTCGATCTTGTGGTGGTTGCTGCGGCCGTACATGGTTTTGACGTGGACGTTGCAGCGGCCGCCGCGGGCGAAGCCGTCGAAGAAGTCGGTGACGAGTTCGGTCTGCAGGTCGCCGACGACCGGCACATCCACCTTGTCATCGACCGCGTAGCCGACGCGGCCGCTCATGTCGACGGCGGCGACGGCGAGCGTCTCGTCCATGGCCATGACGAAGTAGCCTGCGCGCAGGATGCCCTTCTTGTCGCCGAGCGCCTTGTCGAACGCCTCGCCCAGCGCGATGCCCACGTCTTCGACGGTGTGGTGCTGATCGACGTCGAGGTCGCCCGTGCATTGCAGATCGAGATCGAAGCCGCCGTGGCGCGTGAACAGCTCCAGCATGTGATCGAAGAAGCGGATGCCGGTGTGTACGTGGTATGTGCCCTGACCGTCGAGGTTGAGTGTCAGCTTGATCTGGGTCTCGGTGGTGGCGCGGTCGATGGTGCCGATGCGATCCCGCACACCCGCTTCGCGTGTGTACGGGCCACCCGCGTCCGTGGCAGGTGAAGAAGCAGGTTTCTCCACTTCGCTGCGCTCGGGTCGAAATGACGAGTCGGAGGAAAGAATGTGTTCTTCCGTACCGGCCTGGAGTTCGCTGTTGCCGTCTGGTCTTGCGCTCTGCGGTTCGATGAGTGAGCCCTGCTCCATGCCGGCTTCCAGTTCGCTGACCGTATTGAGTGACAAGTGGATGTCGCTGGCGTTCTCGGGGTTACTCATACTCAGGCGCCTCTTTCGGTTCGATCTCGGGTTTCATGACTTCGGCAGGAGTCCAGTTTAGAGCGGCGAGGGCGTCACGCAGCGCGGCGATGCCGATGTCGACCTGGTCCTCGACGCCGACGGTGATGCGGACGCAGCCGTCGAGGCCGGGGTCGCTGGAGCGGTCGCGCAGCAGCACGCCGCGCGCGCGCATCTGCTGAACGAGCTCTTTGTGGCGCGGGCCGATGTGCATCAGCACGAAGTTTGCGTGCGAGGGCCAGTGCGGCACGCGCATGTTGTCGAGCGCCTTTTCGATGCGGGCGCGGCCAGTGGTCATCTGCTCGACGTACCAGTCGATGTATTCGGTGTCGTCGATGCTGGCGGCGACCGCGGCGAGGGCGACTCCGTTGACGTTGTAGGGCGAGCTTGCCTTACGCATGTGCTGCATCAGCTCGACCGGCCCGGCGAGCAGGCCGACGCGGAGGTTGGCGAGGCCGTACGCCTTGGAGAAGGTGCGCGCGACGATCATGTTGCGCGGGACGGAGGTTGTGGAATCCCACGTCTCAGAATCGAGACGTGGGGCACCCTCCGTCGAGGCGGGCTCGATCAGGTCACTCATCACGGTTTCGCCGAAGAAGTGGAAGTACGCCTCATCAACAAGGATGACGGCGTGCGGTGCGGCGTGCGCGATGCTGTGGATCTGGTCGCGTGTGATGACCGCCCCCGTTGGATTGTTGGGCGAGCAGAGGATGATGAGTTTCGTCTTTGGGGTGATCGCGGCGAGCATGCGCTCATACGGAAAGGCGAGCGTCTCGTCGGCCTGGATGCGCACGGCTTTCGCGCCCATCGCGAGGGTGTTCACGTCGTACATGAAGAACGACGGCACGGCGAAGAGGCACTCGTCGCCCTCTTCGAGGAAGGTGAAGGTGACAATGTGGATCGCTTCATCGACCGCGTTGGTCAGCAATACCTGCTCGGGTTGCAGGCCGAGGTGCCTTGCGACGACGGCTTCGACCGGCGCGCGTTCCGGGTAGACCGTGAGGCCTTCGAGCGTGATTCTGCTGAGAGCTTCGCGCACGCGCGGCGAGGGAGCGTGCGTATTCTCGTTGAAGTCGAGACGTAGCAGCGTGCGGCCCGCGAGCGGCGGGTGGTACTCCGGCATGTTAAGGATGGCGCGGCGAGGTTGTGGTGCCTGGGCCTCGGAGCTTTGATCCCGCACACCCTCTTCGAGTGTGTACGGGGCACCCGCTGTTTCGGTAGCTTGAGCCATTACTTGCCTGCTTTCATGCGGACGCGAACGGACTCTGCGTGCGCTGTCAGGCCCTCTGCTTCGGCGAGGGTGACGGCCTGCGGCCCGAGTGTTGCGAGGCCTGCGGCGGTGTAGTTCTGCACGGTGATGACCTTGAGGAAGTCGTTCACGCTGAGGCCGCCGCGCATGCGTCCGACGCGGCCGGTCGGCAGCACGTGATTGGGCCCGCTGATGTAGTCGCCCATGCTTTGCGGTGAGTGGTTGCCGATGAAGACTGAGCCTGCGTTGGTGACCCAATCGAGGTCGGCGACAGTATCGACAGTGAGGTGCTCTGGTGCGAGGCGGTTGGTGATGACGTGTGTCTCTTCGACCGAGCCGCAGAGAAA
>CAZZVI010000339.1:0-3126 GCA_964657335.1 uncultured Terriglobus sp. | reverse complement strand
AATAACAGATTTGTGGCCGCTTCAGTCGAAATGACAGATTGTGCCGCTTCAGTCGGAATAACGAGCTTCAGGGGGTGCCCCATGTCTCGCTTTTGAGACATGGGATCAGGCGTTCGGACCACCCGAAAATCCCACATCTCAGAATCGAGATGTGGGGCACCCACGTTATTGAACGCGATCCTGACCTCATCTGATCCGCATCTCATCGCGTAATGCCCTTCACCGTCACCGACACCGCCCACATGCAGCGCGCGCTGGAGCTTGCGAAGGCGACGCTTGGGCTGGCCTCGCCGAATCCGCAGGTGGGCTGCGTGCTGGCGCATGACAATGTCGTGGTCGGTGAGGGCGCGCATCGCTACGATCTGCGCGACCACGCCGAGGTAGCCGCGCTGAAGCAGGCCGGTGAGCAGGCTCGCGGAGCGACCGCGTACGTGACGCTTGAGCCGTGCTCGCACCACGGCCGCACCGGGCCCTGCGCGAACGCACTGCTGGACGCGGGCGTGTCGCGAGTGATTGCCGCAACACTCGATCCCAACCCGCTGGTTGCGGGACGCGGCATGGCCATCCTGCAGAATGGCGGCGTTGTGACCGAAGACGGCCTGCTGGGGGCGGAAGCGCGCACGATGAACGATGCATTTGCGCGGTACATCCTGACGGGCATGCCGCTGGTCACGCTGAAGTCGGCGCTGTCGGTCGATGGCATGCTGGCGCCTTTGCCCATCAAGCGGTCGGCAGGCGCGCCCTTCTGGCTGACGGGCACTGCCGCGCGCGAAGAGGTGCATCGGTTTCGCCATGCGAACGACGCGATCTTGACCGGCATCGGAACCGTACTGGCCGACGATCCGCTGATGACCGACCGCAGTAACCTGCAGCGCAGGCGGCGCCTGATGCGCGTGGTGCTGGACACGAAGTGCCGCCTGCCGTTGTCATCGCGGCTGGTGGAATCCGCGAACGACGACCTGATCGTCTTCTGCGCGCGGACGGCTCCGAACGACCGCCAGCGGGCGTTGCGGCAGCGTGGCGTGGTGGTCGAGCCGATGCCTCTGCTGACACCGGCGGAGCGCGGCTCCGGCGGCGCGAAGGCTGAGCTGGACCTGCGCGCGTTGCTGAAGCGGCTGGGCGAGCTGGAGCTGCTGTCGGTCCTGCTGGAGAGCGGACCAGGGCTGAATGGTGCGTTTCTTACGGCAGGGCTGGTCGACAAGGTAGTGCTGTTCTTCGCCGAGGCGGAGCTGGGTGCCGATGCGGTTGCTTTTTCCGCGAACGGGCAATCGCCGTTCGCTCTGATCGAGCAGTTGACCAACCTTGACCGCTGCGACTTTCTGAGCGAGGGTTCGGAGGGCCGTGCCCGGCAACTGGACGCGTGCGTGCGCGGAACGCTGCATGATCCATGGGCTGAGACGTTTGCCTTGACGCCCACTCCGGCGGTTTAGGACATCGTCAAAGTGGGTGCCCCACATCTCGCTTCTGAGATGTGGGATTGTTGGACGTTCGCAGAGCGAAATCCCATGTCTCAGAAGCGAGACATGGGGCACCCGCTTTGTACCGCTTCCGAATCTTTAGAATGAACCTATGTTCACAGGGTTGATTGCAGAGACCGGCGAGATCGTCTCTTTCACAAAGAAGAACGGAGCGGCACGGCTGCGTGTGGCGGCTCCGACGCTCGCGCGTTCGCTTGCGACGGGCGATTCCATTGCTGTCTCCGGCGTGTGCCTGACGGCCCTTGCGATCACCGAGAGCGGCTTTGAGGCGGACCTGCTCGATGAGACGCTGAAGCGGACGTCGCTAGGCTCGCTCGCGCCGGGCAGCAGTGTGAACCTGGAGCTGCCTACGCCCGCGGGCACGCCGCTGGGCGGTCATGTGGTGCAAGGCCATGTCGATGGCGTGGGACGGTTTACCTCGCTGACTGCTGTGACAAGCGGTCCGGTGGAGGAGACGGACTGGCTGCTGCGGCTCGCCGCGCCCGCGCCGCTGGCGAAGTACATCGTGGAGAAGGGTTCGCTCAGCGTCAACGGCATCTCGCTGACGGTGGCCGCGGTCGAGGCGGGCGTTGGCGGCGTTGCGGACGTCACCATCGCCATCATCCCGCACACCTACGCCGCGACGAACCTGCACACGCTGCAGCCAGGCGATCCGGTGAATCTTGAGGTAGATGTGCTGGCGAAGTATGCCGAGCAGCGGGCGCGGGCTGTGCCGGAGACGATCACGGAAGCTTCGCTGATCGCGATGGGTTACTAAGCCACGACCTCTGGCAGCTCCATCTGCTCGGCCGCCGGATGATCGACATACGGACGGAAGTGCGCGCGGCAGCGGGCTTCGTACAGGCCGGCCGCTCCCACGACGACCAGCTCCTGCGAGTCGCCGAGCCGCTGGGTGTGGATGGCGGGCTGGCCGCAGGTCATGCAGACCGCGTTTAGCTTGGTGACGCGGTCGGCGAGCGCCATCAGCGCGGGCACCGGGCCGAAGGGCTCGTTGGCAAAGGTGGTGTCGAGCCCGGCGAGGATGACGCGCTTGCCCAGGCCGACCAGCTCCATCGTCAGCGGCAGGATGCCTTCATCGAAGAACTGCACCTCGTCGATCCCGACGACCTCGACGGCGCCAATCAGCCCCGTGTCGAAGAGCTCTTCGCGCAGGCGGCTCGCGTTGGGTGTGACGACAGCGGCTTCGTGCGTCTGCTCCGAGTGCGATGCGATCGCGGTGCGGTGGTAGCGCAGATCGATGTCCGGCTTGAAGCAGCCGACACGCTGGCGGGCGATGCGCGCGCGCTTCAGGCGGCGGATCAGCTCTTCGCTTTTGCCGGAGAACATGGGGCCTGTGATGACTTCGAGCACGCCGGGGACCGGGCGCTCGCTTGTAGCTTGGTGCATTCGGATATCGTATCGGCTTCGGCGTTGTGGAAGGCTGGTGCGTGCCGCAGGTCTTTCTCCTGATTACCTCCGAAGGACTCTCATCCCATACCTCTACCGTCTGTCATCCCGTAGCTTCACCTTCTGTCATCCCGTAGCGTAGCGGAGGGATCTGCATGTGTGTCCGCGTGCCGATCCTCGTGTCAGGGCCGTTGCGCTCCAATCCATTCGCGCGTTGCGCGAACACCTCTGCGCCCGTGCCCTCTGACGTTGCTTTGATGAG
>CAZZVI010000338.1:1529-3151 GCA_964657335.1 uncultured Terriglobus sp. | reverse complement strand
GTTTCCGCAATCGAAACCGTCGGGAACTCGCCTTTTGGCGATTTGCTTGCATGTGGTGGTCGGCGCGTCCACAATCGGGGTGGCATGGCTCCTGAGATGAGCACCGGCAAAGACGACGGTGACGCGCCGGCCCTGGCGCCGGGTGATTCGCGCCTGCGCTTTGCCGAGCTGTTGATGCAGTCTCCCGTGCCCATCCTGGTAATGACCGGGCCCGAGCATCGGATGGACATGCTCAACCCGCCGTATGTCCAACTGCTGCGGCGGAACGATGCGAGCGAGCTGCTGGGCCGGCCGATCCGCAAGGCTTTGCCGGAGCTCGAGGGACAGCAATTCTTTGCCTTGCTGGACCACGTCTTCGCGACCGGCGAGTCGTATGTCGGCAAAGAAGTGCTTTGCAAGCTGCGCTCGGAAGCCGGCACGCTGAAGGACGGCTATTTCGATTTCGTCTACCGGGCCATCCTGGGCGACGACGGCAGGTCCGTCGGTGTCATGGCGCAGGCGACCGACGTGACCGAGTACGTGCAGACTCGCGAGCGCAGCCGCGAGCGCGAAGAAGCCCTCAGGCGCGAGTGGGACCAACTGGACGAGATGTATCGCACCGCTCCGGTGGGCTTTGCCATGTATGAGCCGGTCGAGTTCCGCATGATCCATGTCAATGAGAAGTTCACGCAGATGCTCAACATGACGGCGGAGCAGATGCTCGGTCGGTCAGTGCTCGACATTGCTGTCGGGGTCGAAGGCATACGCGAGCGGTATGAGCGTGTGGCGCGAGGCGAGCGACTGGAGAACATCGTCCTGGAGGGCGAATTGGAGGCGCAGCCCGGCACGTTCCGCTCGTGGCTGATCAACTACACGCCGATCTTTGGAGCGGATGGCAAGGTGCAGGCCATCTCGACCGTGGCCCTGGATGTGACGGCGCAGCGCCGCGCGGAAAAGGCACTGATCCAGAGTGAAAAGCTGGCCGCCGTCGGCCGGCTGGCGAGCTCCATCGCGCACGAGATCAACAACCCTCTGGAAAGCGTTACGAACCTGCTCTACCTTGCACGCCTCCACTCGGCAGAGCCAGAGCAGCTTCGTTTGCTTGACCTGGCGGACCAGGAGTTGCGGCGGGTGTCGATCATCGCCAACCAGACGCTGCGCTTCCACAAGCAGGCGACGAAGCCGACGGAGATTGGCTGCCTAAGCCTGTTCACCACCGTCCTGAATATCTATGAAGGACGGCTGAAGAACTCCGGCATCGTGGTCGAGCCGCGGAAGTGTACGAACGATGTCGTTCTGTGCTTTGAGGGCGAGATACGCCAGGTGCTGAACAATCTTGTCGGCAATGCGATCGACGCCATGCCGCACGGCGGCCGCCTGCTGGTGCGCAGCCGCACAGGCACGGACTGGCGCACAGGCCGGCGCGGACTGGTTTTGACCGTCGCGGATACGGGTACGGGCATGGATGCGGCCACACGCGCGCGGGTCTTCGAGGCGTTCTTCACGACAAAGGGCATCAGCGGCACGGGACTGGGGCTTTGGATAAGCCTCGAGATCGTGGAGCGGCATCAGGGCCGCCTGCTGTTGCGCAGCAGCCAGGGCGCGCGACAGCGGGGCACCGTGGCATCGCTCTTTCTGCCGTT
>CAZZVI010000338.1:0-1429 GCA_964657335.1 uncultured Terriglobus sp. | reverse complement strand
TTTCAACACCTTCTGGAGTGCCCTGCTTGTCCGGTTTGCCCGATCGGCCTTATCTACCTCGGCGGCTGAAGCTGCTTCTGCTGCAGTGCAGATGCAATGCCGGCGGCGGCGCAGACTTTGACCGCATCGGACGCGGCGAAGGGAAGCACGGCGCCGGCGAGCGTTGCGCCGAGCGGCAGGTGCAGCGCGTGGCTGAACCAGAGCGCTCCTGACAGGTAGACCACCAGCATCGCGACCGCACCCGCTAACGCGTACGCGGCGAAGCGCTTCATTCGCGGCAGCAGGCGTGGGACGGCTCCCGCGAGGGCCGCGGCGACGGGATACGCGAACAGGTAGCCTGCCGTCGGTCCAAGCAGGCGCGCGAGGCCGGGCAGACCCGCGGGCGTAAACACCGGCAGGCCGGCGGCTCCTTCGGCGAGGTATGCGGCAAGCGCGGCAAAGCCAAGCTCCGGACCAAGAAGCATGCCCACAAGGATCACGGCAAACGGTTGCAGTGTGAACGGCACCGGCGTGAACGGCAGAGGCACCGCGATGTGCGCGCACGCCGCGACGAAGAGGCTGCCCGCGACGGCCAGACCGGCGCTCGAAAGCAGGTCCGTAGAGCGCGAGCGACCGGCGAGGGCGGGAGCGGTGAGGCGCAGCGAAGAGGTGCTGAAGAGCGACATGAGCTGGCGTGCCTTTCGAACAGAGATGACGGTCTTGATTGTAGCTTCTGCCGCATGCGGGTCCAAGAGCATCGCTCATGTGTTCAGAGGCGGTTGCCGGCTGCACAGGCCCGGCAGAGGGGAGTACCTTCCGCGATGCCTCCGTCTTGCGCGTGCAGTGCCTACAGGATTTACTGAGGAAGATGTCCCCAACTCCGAAATCCCCCGAACTCTCACAACCGGCATCGCGCGTGAAGCGGCTTGGAAGCGGCCTGTACCGTGCGCGCCGCAAGATTGCTACGGGTTTTGCCGGCGTGCTTGCGCTGACGATGGGCTACCACGTGGTCTTCGGTAAGAACGGCCTGACGGCGTATCGCGCGAAGCGCCTCGAAGTGCGCAGCCTGGGAACGCAGATGCAGGACCTTCAGGACGAGAACGGCCGCCTGCGCAGCCACGTGGACCGGCTCGGCAGCGATCCCAATGCCATCGAGCACGAGGCGCGGGAGTCGCTGCACTACACGCGGCCTGGCGAGGTGATTTACACGCTGCCCGGTGAGTCGAAGTAGATTGTTTGAAGCGTCGCCACCGGCTCTCAGGATTTCACATCGTTTCGTCTCCACACGACTCTGTCATCCCGCAGCGTAGCGGAGGGATCTGCATGTACCGTCGCGGCGCCGCGTCCGCCTAAGAGGGCAATCCAGCGGTGCCGTTCGCGCGAAGCGCGACAAGGAGATGTCCTTGCCCTCTGCCATCGACTCAGGTGGGCTGGCTCACATGCTGATCCC
>CAZZVI010000337.1:0-3187 GCA_964657335.1 uncultured Terriglobus sp. | reverse complement strand
CCATTCCCGGCGTGGTGGTCTAGCGCATGCGACTTACAAGAAGATCCTTCGCATCCACGTTGGCAGCGGCCGCAGCAAGTGCAGCCCTGCCGAAAGTGGACTTCGCGGCTGCGCTCGCCTCTTCGCTGTCAGGTGACCGCTCGTTGTCAGACGGCTGGAGCGTATCCGAGAGCGGCGAGCTGCTCGATGCCAACGTCACGCTTCCGCACACTCCCGTTGCGCTTTCCTGGCGCAACTGGGACCCTGCGTCATGGCAGAAGGTCTGGGTGTATCGCAGGCGCCTCGATCTGCCAGACGTCGATCCTCAGCAGAAGCTCTTTCTTCACGTTGAACGGGCCATGGTAAATGCCACGGTCCGGGTGAACGGTAAGAAAGTCGGATCGCACGGGGGAGGCTTTCTCCCCTTTACCTGTGAGATCACCGATGCCGTTCGAACCGGCTCCAATGAGATCGAGATCGAGGTGGATTCACGCTGGTTGAATGTACCTCCCGCAGGTTCACCAAAGGGCCCCGCAGCGGTCGATTACTACCTTCCAGGCGGGATCAATGGAGCGGTGTCGCTTCGCACCGTACCCCGCACGGCAGTGGTCGATCTATGGGCGCAGGCACGGGATGTCCTAGGTGAACGTCCATCGCTGGACGTCTTCGCAGACATCGAAACAGCAGAACCTCTCCAGGTTTCAGTCACGGCAAAGCTGTTCGACGGCGACACGCTTCTCCAGCAAACCGATGTTCCGGTCACGCTGACGCCCGGACGCGGAACTGTCAGCACGCAGATCACTTCCTTGCGCGGCATCCGGCTTTGGAGCCCGGACAGTCCTCACCTGTACCGGCTGGAGCTTGAGCTATCCAAAGAGCGGAAACGGATCCACAGTGCGTCGATCCGCATCGGCTTTCGCGAGGCCCGCTTTGAGCTGGATGGCTTTTACCTGAACGGCAAAAAGACTCGTCTCTTTGGGCTCAACCGGCACGAGCTGTTCCCGTACGTCGGCTTTGCTGCTTCGCCGCGTTCCATGCGCCACGATGCCGCGTACCTGCGGAATGAGCTCAACTGCAACGTGGTGCGCTGCTCGCACTATCCGCAGTCAACGGCCTTCCTCGATGCCTGCGACGAGCTCGGCCTGATGGTGTGGGAAGAGATTCCCGGCTGGCAATACCTCGGCGACGAAGCCTGGAAGAACACCGCGGTCCAGAACGTCGAAGAGATGATCCGGCGCGACCGCCATCATCCCTCGATCATTGTGTGGGGAACGCGCGTCAACGAGTCAGCGAACGATCCGGAGCTGTACACAAGAACGCGCGACTTGGCGCAGCGGCTGGACCCAACGCGGCAGACGTCCGGCAGCATGACGCCATCGTCTCGCGCTGACTGGAAGGAGCACTGGCACGAGGACGTCTTCGCTTTCGATGATTACCACACAGCGCCAGATGGCACTGTCGGCATCGACCCGGCACTGCCCGGTGTGCCCTACATGCTTGCCGAGGCGGTCGGCCAGTACTCCTACGGAACGGCGAAGAACTTCCTTCGGCGATACCGCCGTGCCGGCACACCCGCAGAGCAAAATGCACAGGCAATCCTGCACGCGCAGGCGCACGATCGCGCCGCCCAGGATGAGCGGAATGCGGGTGTGATTGCGTGGTGCGGCTTCGACTACGCAAGCCCCATCAACGCTTATGAGGGAGTGAAATGCCCCGGCGTCATCGACTCGTTTCGTGTACCCAAGCTCGGCGCATCCTTCTATCGTTCGCAGGTCTCGCCGGAGAAGCGTGTCGTCCTGGAACCGAGCTTCTACTGGGACGCGAAGCTGCATGCGAGCGACGGGATGGCCGCCATCTTCTCAAATTGCGAAGAGCTGCACATCGCTCTGAACGGCGCGCCCCAGGCTGTGCTGCGCCCCGATCGCAACGCGTATCCACGGCTCTCCTATCCGCCATTCTTCGCAGTTCTCCCCTGGAAAGCGATCGACGGAACCGTGCTGAAGATTGACGGATACGTTGGGAACAAACAGCGCATCTCGCGTTCCTTCGATGGGAGCCACGACCACGATCAACTATGGGTCTCTGTCGACGATGGCAGGATCGCGGCAGATGGCGTCGACAGCACTCGCGTCTCGTTCGGCATCGCCGACCGCTTCGGCAATAGCAGACCAGCGGCCGACGGCACCCTCGCCGTGCAGCATGCAGGAGCAGGTCACCTGATCGGTGACAAAACCTTCAACATGAGCGAAGGTGCTGCCGGTGCGGTGTGGCTGCGCTCGTTGACCGGCAGAACAGGACAGGCGAACATCACCGTCGCACACCCTCGTCTAGGAAGACGAAGGGTATCGGTTCAGATCGGTTGAAGCGGGGTGGATTACGACCGTCTGCGCTACGGATGCGAGGGAAGTCCAAAGCGAAGAGATACGCGGTGGAGGCAGTCCGGCAACAATCGGTCTCCGGTCCGGAACGTTGGAACGCCGTGATTATAGGGAGTTTTCGAGCAATCTGACGCCCCCACCTGCGATACAATCCGCAACTGTACTGGCGTTTCGTGATCACCAGGCGATTTGCGAAAAGAGGAACAGGAAAAACTGGGATTCTTCATCAGTTCCAGTCGCGCCCGTTTTGCGGGCCTGCCGCTCGGCTCGGTGCACCATGCTGTGCTGCGCGAACAGGACGCCCGGCAATACCGGTTTGATCCGGATGCAGAGGGGAGACCGGCAGTTTTGCCAGCCCCTCCCTGGCGCTTCGCGAGCCGCTAACGAACGAGAACGGGACGATCAGGAGAGACGTTTCCGCAGCTGGCAGCGACCCAGTGTGCTTCGATCTCCTGGGTCAGATTGACCTTTGCGCCCTCGTGCGTTGAATAGGCATTGATCGTGATGTGTTGGGTTTCAGGGTTCTCGAAATTCCAGCGTATGCTGGCTGTCTTGGGGTTAGCTGGGCATGACACATCGAAGGTGTAGCCGATCCCCGACGAAACTTCATTCGTCCTGGAACAGCCGGAAGCCGTCGGTCCAACCATGGTCAGCCAGTTCGACTCCGTCACGCAGTGCTGGAAGGTGCGCGGCGTACTCTTCTCGGTGCCGTCCGCCTGTTTCACCTTGGAAGTGCCGTTCATCCGCTCAACCGCCCATGAAGATGGGGCTGTGGGAGAAAGACTGGTGAACCAGGCAGGACTCGAACCTGCGACCCTCTGCTTAGAAGG
>CAZZVI010000336.1:0-3190 GCA_964657335.1 uncultured Terriglobus sp. | reverse complement strand
AGATCCCTCCGCTTCGCTACGGGATGACAAACGGAGAAGAGCTACGGGATGACAAACAGGGAGGCAGCGGGCACAGCCAAGATCTCACTGCCTGAAATACTTCGGCTCCATCCCGGCGGCCCATGGATCATAATGCGCCGCAAACGCCGCCCGCCTCCCGATCGCAGGATGCGAGTACGTCCAGAACTCGATGAACTGCGATGGATTGGGATCGTCGAAGCTGGTTTCGCCTAAGACCTGGAACGCGCCGCGACCAGAGGTTTGCGGGTCGGCGACGATGCCGTGGATCGCCTCCTGCCCGTACACGTCGGCGGCATGCTCCTGCGCGCGGGAGATCGTGGACTGCACCGGCTCAAAGACGATGGAGAAGATCGAGAAAGCCAGCAAGAGAACGGCAAGGGCTCCCCAGTCGTGCTGCGACTCGACTCCCCACGACACGCCAAAGCGGCGGATGCACCACTGCACGAACCGGTAGCCACCGTAGAGCAGGACCAGCAGGCTTGCGAGCGACAGGACGATGCCGCGCACGATGTGGTGCAGCACGTAATGGCCGGATTCATGCCCGAAGATGAAGAGGATCTCGTCCGGCGTGCCCTTCGCAATCGATGTATCCCACACCACCACGCGCTTCGACGCGCCGAAGCCGGTGACATACGCGTTGAGCGTGGTGACCTTCTCCGAAGCCTTCATCAGGAACATGCGCTCGGGCGGTATGTCCATGTGCCCGCGCTGCGCAACCTCTTCCAGGCGCTGCACCAGCTGCGGTTGCGATTTGGCCAGCGGCTCGAACTTGTTGAAGAGCGGATCGATGACATACGGCGTCACGAAGATGCCGGCCAGTGTGATCGGGATCATCGCCAGCCAGAAGACCAGCCACCACCGCCGCGGGAACCTGCGGATGATGAAGAAGAGCAGCATTACGATCAAGCCACCAATGGCCCAGCCCAGCCCAAACGATTTCGCCTGGTCTCCTGTCCAACTCGCCCAGCTCTGCACGGAGAGACCATAGCTCCGGCGCAGCCATTGGCCGTAGATGTCCAGCGGCAGCGAAAGCAGCGTCGTCGCCAGCAGAAACAGAAAGAGGAAGCCATAGCCCTGCAGCCAGCGGTTACGGAAGCGGCCGACCACTGCCTGGCGAAAGCGCCGGACCACTCCCAGAGAAAGCAGCAACACAAGCTGCAGCACGCCCCAAATGGCCTCGCTGAAGTGCAACGTGTCGCGCACGGATTCCAGGTGATCGCCCTTCGCGAGGTCAGCAGGCTTCAGAGCATACGAAGGGATGTTGCCGTTCGGCGGCGACGTATCCAGCTCATGCTGCGCGGCCTGGTTGGCGGCATGCTCCGCGGGCGTCTCGGAGGCGTGCAGGGTGGATGCCGGTAGAAGCAGCAGGAGCAAAGCGAGCAGGATTCGGCGCATGCGCTCTTATAGCAGAAGATTTCTGCGGGTACCGCCGCGATCCAAATGGCTCCACCGGGGGCTCTCCGTGAAATCCTGTCAAGTGCCAAACGCCTCGCCTGCGGGCGCAACCCGCTCATCTTCAGAGACTTACGCCGCGAAAACAGTTGGCATGGTATTTCGCCGCGATCGGTATCCTAGAAGTAGGCCTGTTTGTGGTGTGAACTCGGCGCATCTGCAGACCACAAGCTCCAGCCCAAGACTTGAAGATCGACAATAGCCCGGGCTCAGGTGACCGGAAATGATGAAAGATGGTGGAAGGTTCTGTTGTGGAGGCGGGCTGAAGGCCCGCGTTGTTATAGCCCAGGGAGTAGTCCTGGGTCCGAGTCCTCATCTGGCTTGCGGGCTCTAGAGTGCTGAAGAGGTCTTGTCTTCGGAAGGGCACAACTTCAGCTGTGCCGTAAAGGCTTTGAGATGAACGCGGCTTTAGCCGCCGAGGTCGGCTTTTGGACTTTTCATCACCCTCTGTCGGCCCGCATTCAAGTTGTCCGAAGCTTTTAGCGCGGGCCTTCAGCCCACAACCTGATTGCGACCTGTACCTGGGGCTGCGCCCCAGGCTATTCCAACGCGGGCCTTCAGCCCGCAAAACGAAGCTCAGCAGACTTCGTGCCACTGAACAAAGGCGGCCTCAGCCGCCGAGATGGAAGCAGAGATCAGAAGAGAAGCGGCTTCAGCCGCCGAGGTAGAAAGTGGAAAGCAAAAGAGAAGCGGCTTCAGTCGCCGAGGTAGCGGTGCCTCTCGATGGGGGCTTCATCTGCCACGCACGTCGCGTAAGTCGTATGATTTGAGGAATTTGGCGCTAAGTCTAATAAAATGAAGCTTATATCGAACCTGCAAGCTAAGTCCTTTGTTTACAGGATTCTGCAAAGGCGGGAAAACAAGGGGGAGGGCTACGGCTACGGGATGGTCAACCGTCCATCCGCCAGGTCCCGGATGAGTCCAAGATCCGCCGCCAGGAAGTCGTACTGCGGCAGGGCTGCAAACGGCGACCAGAGCATCTGCTGGAAGATGCGGTTCTCAATGCTGCCGTTGAAGTGATGCACCGTGAAGAACTGCAGATCGACCGCGCCGCCGTTGCGGTAGTTGTGCCGGATGCGCACCAGCGCGGAGCCGATGGAGGCTTCGATGCCCAGCTCCTCGTTCAGCTCGCGGCGGAGCGCTTCTTCGGGAGTCTCGCCATCTTCAATCTTGCCGCCGGGGAACTCCCACTTGAGGGCCATGGGCTGGTCGGGCTTGCGCTGGCAGATGAGAACTTCCGTCCCTCCGTCCTGCGCCGGACGCAGGATGAGCGCGGCGACCACCATGCGCAACGTCCGGGGTCGCTGTGCGCCTCCTGTCTTGCCGTGGCCGTCGAGCTTGCGGATGCCATGCTTCACTGTCGAAGATTAGATGCAGATTGACTCTTCCCACGCGGCGCAGCTAGAAAAGCCGGTTCAGACGGCAGCCGGGTAGTAAACCGGCCAGCCGAGCTTTGCGCTCATGTCCGCTAATGCCGCTGTGGGGTTGACGGGGAACGGCATCCGCGCCATCCGCAGCATGGCAAGATCATGCACGCTGTTGCCGAAGACCGCATCAGGATGCGTCAGGCCGACCCGCCGCAGCGCTTCTGCCTTGCCTTCGTCGCTGGGCACGTCGAGCAGCGTCCCGGTGACTTGACCGTCGTCAACGGCGACGCTCGCGGCCAGAACGCGGTCCGCGGGAATACCCAGATCGCGCACGCCCTCTTCGATCATCC
>CAZZVI010000335.1:0-3202 GCA_964657335.1 uncultured Terriglobus sp. | reverse complement strand
GCCAGCTTGCCCAGCTCGGTGTAAGCAATGAACTCGTTCAGCACCGCGCGTGTGCCGATCAGGTTGCCGACAGTCGGCGCGTCATGCCACGGAATCCCGATCATCCATGCAACCGGCGCGCAGAAGAAGCCGAGGATCGAGTTCAAGGTAGAAGGAAAGCTAACACTGTGGCCGCTGACCGTGTGCACTCCGATGATATTGTGAATGCCCGTGAGAATGCCGTTCAGCAAACCAACCAGCGCAAGAAAGCTGATGAGCATGATGCCGACGTTGAAGGCAAGCTTGCCGCCATCGATCGTGCCGCGCGCAATCGCACCGATCAGGTTTTCGTTCTTGTGCTCATCTTCCGTGGGAATGTGTACGGAGCCGAGCGTCGCCGGCACTTCTGTCTCAGGCACCAGCATCTTTGCAATCAGGATGGTGCCCGGCGCCGTCATGATCACGGCGCTCAACAGGTCCTGCGCGCGAATGCCGAACGAGATGTATGCCGCCATGATGCCGCCGGAGACGTGCGCCATGCCGCTGGTCATGATAGTCATCAATTCCGAACGAGTCGCGCCATCGAGAAACGGGCGAATCGTCAGCGGAGCTTCGGTCTGCCCCATAAAGATGGATGCCGCCACGTTGGTCGACTCCGCTCCAGAGGTGCCCATGGTGCGCTGCATGAGCCACGCCATGCCACGTATGACAAACTGCATGACGCGCAGGTGATACAGCACGGCGAACAGCGCCGAGACGAAGATGATCGTCGGCAACACGGCGAACGCAAAGACATTCAACGGGCTGCTGGGAATGCCAAGCTGTCCAAAGACCATCGATGAGCCATCAACGGAGTGTGCCAGCAACCCACTGACCGCGTCCGCACCCTTCTTCAGGATGGTCTGCCCGAACGTCCACCGAATCACAAGAAACGCGAAGAATACCTGCAGGCTAAGGCCCCACGCGACCGTGCGCCAGCGAATCGCCTTGCGGTCGGTGGACACCGCGTACGCAATGGCCAGAAGTACGGCAAGTCCGATCAGACCAGTAAAACGGGCCAAAGCGTGGCCTCCTGCAGGATGTCAGTGTGCTTGCAGGAAGTGTATCGGACAAACGATCCAGGCGTTAGACCGAGACGAAGCCGCCATCCACAAACAGTTCGACACCTGCGACATAGCTGCTATCGTCCGACGCCAGAAATACTACGGCCTTCGCAATCTCATCCGACTCGCCCATGCGGCCCAGCGGCACACCGGCGATCATGCCTGCGCGAAACTGTTGCTCCTGCTCCTCGTTTGCAGCGAGCCCCTTGATAGCCGGCGTATCAATTGGCCCCGGACTCACCACATTCACTCGAATCCGGCGATCCTTCAACTCGTTCGTCCATGTGCGCGCAAAAGAGCGTACGGCCGCCTTGGTCGCGTTGTACACGCCGAAAGCGGGGAATCCTTTCACTGACACGATGGACGCATTCAGCACGATGGTCGCACCATCCGGCAACAGCGGAAGCGCCTTCTGCACGGTGAACACAAGGCCCTTCACGTTCGTGTTGAAGGTCTTATCGAAGTGCTCTTCCGTGTAATGGCCCAGCGTGACGAACTCGCCCGCGCCGGCATTGGCGAACAAGATATCCAGGCGGCCTTGCTCGCTTTGGATCTGCGCAAACAGCTTGTCCAGGTCAGCCAGGTTGGAAACGTCGCCCTGCACCGCGGTGACGTTGCTGCCGATCTGCTTTACAGCATCGTCCAGCGAACTCTGCCGCCGGCCGGTGATGTAGACATGCGCGCCCTCCGCCACGAACCGCTGTGCGGTTGCCAGGCCGATGCCGCTGTTACCGCCGGTTACAAGTGCGATCTTTCCATCCAGCTTACCCATGATGCTTTCTCCCGCTTTGACATTTCGACAACCATCAAAGTGATGAGGAGAACATAAGGAAGATTCAGCAATTCTGAGGACGCCAACGCTATAAGCCAGAGCTAGTGATCGCCTGGCGAATCAGCGGGGCTCGTACGGGTTGCTCTTCAGCGACTCGTAGCGTCTCGCGCAACATCCTCTCCGGCGTGTCCAGCAGGGCAGCATCTTCGGTAAACAACGTCATGAGCGGTTGCCCTGCGGACACGCGATCGCCGATCTTCGCATGCATTTCAATGCCCGCATGCGCCGCCACTGGGCCGGCAGGCACCTCGCGCCCCGCGCCGAGCCGCTGCACCGCCCAGCCCACCTCGGTGCAGTCCATGCCTGCAAGATAACCGGCGCGGTCAGCCCGCAGCACGCGGGTTGCGGCCGGCTTGTGGAAGGCCGCGGGATCGGCGAACGGAGCCGTGTCTCCGCCCTGCAGCTTCACCATCTGAAGCCATCGCTGGTATGCCGCGCCGCTCTGCAGAAGCTCCTTCGCCTTTGCCTTGCCTGTCTCCGGAGTGTCTGCGACGGAGCCTAGGTGCAGCATCCATCCGGCGAGTGTCAGGGAGAGTTCGATGAGGTCGTCATACATCGGGTGCTCGATGCCACGCAGGATTTCGACGCACTCCCAAACCTCGACCCAGTTGCCGGCAAACCGGCCAAGGGGCTCGTCCATCGTGGTCAGCACAGCGACTGTGCGGCAAGCGTTTGCTTCGCCTGTGTTCACCATCAGCCGCGCAAGATGTTCGCTGTCTTCATACCGCCGCATGAAGGCGCCCGAGCCGGTCTTCACATCGAGCACCAGGCCGTTCAGCCCCTCGGCCAGCTTCTTGCTCATGATGCTGGCGGTGATCAGGTAAGGTGACTCGACCGTGCCGGTGTGATCTCGCAGCGCATACAGAATGCGGTCGGCCGGAACGAGGTTCTTCGTCTGCCCGATCATGCTGAAGCCGCACGCCGCGATCACCTCGCCGAAACGCTGAAGCGATAGCTGCGTGTCAAAGCCGGGAATGGTTTCCAGCTTGTCGAGCGTGCCGCCGGTGTGACCGAGGGAGCGGCCACTGATCATGGGATCGGCCAGTCCTGCGGCAGCAACGATCGGTGCGATCAACAGTGAGCTTTTGTCCCCCACGCCGCCGGTGGAATGCTTGTCGACCGTGAACTTGTTCAGGAAGCGTGAATCGAAGACCTCGCCGCTGCGTCGCATCGCGTCGGTCAGCGTGGCGAGTTCGCGGGCCGATAAGCCGCGTTGGAAGATCGCCATCAGCAGCGAGGCAGTGCGAGCTTCGCTGATATCGCCGCTTACGACGCCTGCGATGAAGGA
>CAZZVI010000334.1:0-3219 GCA_964657335.1 uncultured Terriglobus sp. | reverse complement strand
CTGTTCCCGCGCACCGGCATGGCCGTGGTCAACCTGCTGGAACGGCTGGGGCACCAGGTTGTCTTTCCGCTGGCGCAGACCTGCTGTGGGCAGATGCACTACAACACCGGCTACCACGCCGAGGCGATGCCGCTGGTGAAGCGGTTGATGGACGAGTTCCGCGATGCCGAGACGATCGTTGTGCCGTCCGCAAGCTGCGTCGCCATGATGCGCGACCACTACGAGCTGATGGCGCACAACGCGAATGACGCGTCCATGATGGACGAGGTGAAAACTTTTCTGCCGCGTGTTTTCGAGTTCAGCGAACTGATCACCGACAAGCTCGGCCTGACCGATGTGGGCGCGTACTTCCCGCATCGCGTGACCTATCACCCGTCGTGTCATTCGCTGCGGCTTCTGCATGTGGGCGACCGGCCCATTCGGCTGCTGCAGGGTGTCGAGGGCCTGGAGTACACGCCGATGGAAGGCGCCGATCAGTGCTGCGGATTTGGCGGCACCTTTGCCGTGAAGAACGCGGAAGTTTCATCGGCCATGCTTGCAGACAAGATCGGCTGCGTGCGCAGGAGCAATGCAGAGTTTGTCGCAGCGCTCGACAACAGCTGCCTGATGCAGATCGATGGCGGTCTGCATCGCGAGAGCGGCGGCCGCGGCACGGAAGGACACATCCGGCCGGTACATCTTGCCGAGATTCTCAACTCCACGCGCGCCAACCCGCTGACGAACGAAGCCCTTGCGTGGGAAGGGGCGACGGCATGAGCGTTCGCGTCGGACATACCGCCGAGAAGGCTGCATTCCCCATTCTCGCGCACACCATTCTGCAGGACGATCAGACCCGCCGCAACGTGCGCCACGCAACCGACGTGATCCGCGCCAAGCGGGCGCTGCGCGTCGAGGAGATGCCCGACTGGCAGGCCTTGCGCACCGCGGGCCACGCCATCAAGACGCACACGCTGGAGCACCTGCCGTACTACCTCGAGCTCTTCGAGAAGAACTGCGTTGCCGCCGGCGGCCAGGTGCACTGGGCGCGTGATGCCGATGAAGCAAACCGCGTCGCCATCAGGCTGATTCGCGCGGCTGCCTCAAAGGTCGAACCCGAGAAGTCGAAGCCGGAAGTCATCAAGGTGAAGACCATGACCTCCGACGAGATCGGCATGAATGCCGCGCTGGAACGCGAGGGCATCATCCCGTGGGAGACCGATCTGGCCGACATGATCGTGCAGATGGGGCATGACGAGCCATCGCACATCGTCGTGCCGGCGCTGCACAAGAACCGCCACCAGGTACGCGAGCTGTTCCTCGAAAACATGGGGCTTACGGAGCTTGGCACCGAGGCCACCGACCTGACTGCGGCGGCACGCACGTACCTCCGCAAGAAGTTTCTGGAAGTCGAGATCGGCGTTAGCGGAGCAAACTTTGCCATCGCCGAGACGGGCAGCGTGGTCGTGGTCGAGTCGGAAGGCAACGGACGCATGTGCGTGACCATGCCGCAGACGCTCATCACGCTGATCGGTATCGAGAAGGTCATCCCGAAGTTCCAGGACCTTGAAGTCTTCCTGCAACTGCTGCCGCGCTCCGCGACGGGCGAGCGCATGAATCCGTACAACAGCATCTGGACCGGCACCACGGCGAACGACGGCCCGCGCGAGTTTCACGTGATCCTGCTGGATAACGGCCGCACGCGCATGCTGGCCAACACGCGCGAACGGGAGACGTTGAACTGCATCCGTTGCGGCGCCTGCCTGAACGCCTGCCCGGTGTATCGCGAGACCGGCGGCCATGCCTACGGCTCCATCTACTCCGGGCCTATTGGCGCGATACTTTCGCCGCAGTTGAACGGCATGGAGCACTCGCGCTCCCTGCCCTATGCGTCGTCCCTTTGCGGTGCGTGCTATGAGGTTTGCCCGGTGAAGATCAACATTCCGGAGACGCTCATCCACCTGCGCGGACGCATTGTCGAGGCCGACCAGAAGACGCTTAGCGGCAAGTTGTCGCAGGAGAGCATCGGCATGAAGATGGCCGCGCATCTCTTCGAACATCCGCGCCAGTACGAAGCCGCGCAGCGGCTCGCGCGCACCGGCCAGGGGCTCTTCGAGAAGGACGGTAAGTTAGTGAACCTACCCGGCATGGCAGGCGGATGGACGCAGTTCCGCGACCTGCGCGCGCTGCCGAAGCAGACCTTTCGCGAGTGGTGGAAGAAGAATCGCTCAAGCAAGAACGGCGGCCAGGCAGACGCATGAGCGACGCACGCACCGCCATCCTCGACACGATTCGCCACGAACTTGCACGCGACCCTGACCTGCCCGCGTCGCGCCTCAGCGAGTCGCCGGACGCCGCGTACGCACGCATCCCGCGCGAGTACCAGCGCACCGCAACGCTTGATCACGAGGCTGTGCTGGAGCTGTTTTACGACCGGCTGCGCGACTACGACTCCGAACTGATCTTCACTGACGAAGCCGGCATCGCGGCCGCCGTTCTGCAGGCCATGCACGAAGCAAACGAGTCTCTGCTGCTGGTTCCCAAAGGCGTGCCCGAAGCATGGCTGCCGGCCGCAGGGATAGAGCTTCGCCGCGATACCGATCTGGCGTTAGCGCCTCTGGAGGAGCCGCGCACCGTTCTGACGGGCTGCACCGTCTGCGTGGCGATGAGCGGCACGGTGATGCTGGAGCACGGCGCCCAGCAGGGCCGCCGCGCCGCAACGCTGCTGCCTGACCATCACCTCTGCGTCATCCGCAAGGACCAGGTGGTCGAGACGCTGGCCGAAGCTCTCGAACGGCTCACCCACCGCACCGCTCCGATCACCACCATTGCGGGCCCGTCCGCGACAAGCGACATTGAGATGACACGCATCCGCGGCGTGCATGGGCCGCGGCGCTTGACGGCCATTTTGATCTAGCTTGGATCAAGCCCAAGGACTAGCTGTATCGACAACTCAGCCACACCACGGCCCTGTCATTTCGACCGGAGCAGGACGGCTCCATCGTCCTGCGTAGTGGAGAAACCTGCTGTCGCGCTGTCCCGAAGCTGAACAACAGCAGGTTTCTCCACTCCGCTTCGCTGCGATCGAAATGACAGATTTGCGGCTGGTATGTCTACACAGTTGCAGCAATCGAAGCTGCGATACCGTAAGAACAGTATGAGCAAAACTGCTGCATTCCTGTACGGCTGCGTCCTGGCGGTCATCCTTGTGCTGGGCGTGACGGTGGTGTATCTGCGCCATGC
>CAZZVI010000333.1:0-3222 GCA_964657335.1 uncultured Terriglobus sp. | reverse complement strand
CAAGTTCTGCGTCGAGAAGATCGATACCATTCACTATCGCGACGTGCGCCTGCTGCAGGGCTTTGTCGCTGAGCGCGGCAAGATTGTGCCCCGCCGTCTGACCGGCGTCTGCACCACGCATCAGCGCCGCCTGACCCGCGCCATCAAGCAGGCTCGCAACATCGCACTGCTGCCGTTTGCGGCGCGCTACTAAGTATCTCCGCCGCAGACAATGAGTCTGCGCAGTCCCGGGCATGAGTCCGGGAGACGAAAGGATTGTTCGATGGAAGTCATTCTGAAAGAAGATGTCAACAACCTCGGGCACCGCGGCGACGTGGTGAAGGTTGCCGAGGGCTACGGCCGCAATTTCCTGCTGCCGAAAAAGCTTGCGATCGAGGCCAATGCCGGCAACCGCGCCGTGATCGAGCAGATGAAGCAGTCCGCAGTCCGCAAGTCTGCCAAGGAGAAGGAGAGCGCCGAAGCACTGGTCGCTCAACTCAACCAGGTCGAGCTGGTCTTCACGCGCAAGGTCGGCGAAAACGATCACCTGTTCGGTTCGGTCACTTCGTCCGAAATCGCGCATGAGATTGAAGCCAAGGGCTTCACCATCGATCGCCGCAAGATCTCGCTGGAAGAGCCACTGAAGCAGCTGGGCGAGTTCCACATCCCGGTCAAACTACACCGCGAAGTCACGGCGCACGTCAAGGTCACCGTCAAGTCCGACGCAGAGTAATGCCAGCCGCGCGGGGAGCGTGCTTTTCGTGAGCACCTCCCCCGCTGGCCGGTCGTTTCGCGTGATCTGAAAGAGGAGCATCATGGCTCGCACAGAATCTGTCATGCTCGCACTCGGCACTCCTGCACCGGCATTCTCTCTGCCGGATGTGCGCTCCGGCAACACGCGTTCGCTCGAAGATTTCTCCGGCAAGCGCGCGTTGCTCGTCATGTTCATCTGCCGCCACTGTCCCTTCGTCAAACATCTGGATCGCGCCATCGCCTCGCTTGGCAATGACTACGCAGCCAGCGGACTCGGCATCGTGGCCATCAGCAGCAACGACGCTGTCGCGCATCCAGCCGACGCGCCTGCAAGTCTCGCGGAGCAGGCCAAAGAATTCGGTTATCCCTTTCCCTACCTCTACGACGAGACGCAGGAAGTCGCGCGCGCTTACGACGCAGCCTGTACGCCGGATTTCTTCCTCTTCGATCGCGATCGCAAGCTTGCCTATCGCGGTGAATTCGATGGCACCCGGCCCGGCAATCACGTCCCCATAACCGGCGACTCGCTGCGCAACGCAATCAATGAAGTCCTCGATGGCCGGCCGGTCTCGCAGGAGCAGCGTCCCTCCCTCGGCTGCAACATCAAGTGGAAGAGCTGAAGTCCCTTGACCGCCGGCCTTCTCGAGATTGAGCAGCTGACCATCCGCTTTCGTGGACAGCCAGTCGTCAGCGATCTGAGCCTCTCCATTGCTCCCGGAAAAGTTCTGGGATTGGTCGGCGAATCCGGGTCGGGCAAGTCTGTCACCTCGCTCGCGATTCTTGGCCTGCTGGACGCTGCAGCAGAGACTTCCGGCGCGATTCGCTTTGCTGGCGTCGACCTGCTGCAGCAACCTCCTGAGACGCTCCGCACCTATCGTGGCAAGCGTATCGCGATGATCTTTCAGGAGCCGATGACGGCGCTCAATCCAGTCATGACGATTGGCCGCCAGGTTGCCGAAGCAGTCGAAGCACACCAGCCGAAACTTTCACGCAAACAGGTCCGCGAACTGGTCATTGCCTCGCTCGATTCCGTCGCCCTGCCGAATGCCGCGAAGCGCTACGACGACTATCCGCATCAGTTTTCCGGCGGTCAGCGGCAGCGCATCCTGATTGCCATGGCCATTGTGAATCAACCCGAACTACTGATTGCTGACGAGCCGACGACTGCACTCGACGTGACCGTCCAGGCGCAGATCCTCGACCTGCTGCGCAAACTGCAGGAAGAACATCAACTTGCGATGCTCTTCATCTCGCATGACCTGGCAGTCGTCGGCGAAGTAGCCGACCGCGTCGCCGTGATGCGCAACGGCCTGCTGCTCGAAGAAGGGCCACGAGCGGCGATCTTCGGCGCACCGCAGCATCCGTATACAAAGAGCCTGCTGGGCGCCGTGCCCACCCTCGCCACCGATCGAAAAAAGCCACTGGCCACACTGCCACGAGGCGCGGAGTTGAATGCCGGAACGCTGCGCGAAGTCTCAGCCGGCCATCTGGTGCGGCAGCTTTAAACCAGCCCTCCGGCAGTCACTACGGACCCTGTGATCCTGCCCATCAACCTGATAGCCTGATCGTTCGGCCAGTAGGAACATCTTGCGCGCTCTTATCGTCTCGGACATCCACGCCAATCTCGACGCTCTCGAAGCTGTGCTCGCCGCAGCGCCGGCGCACGATGCTGTCTGGAACCTGGGCGACAATGTTGGCTACGGCGCATGCCCGAACGAAGTGATTGATCGTATCAGCGCGCTCGGCACCGTCTTCGTGCGCGGCAACCATGATAGAGCCTGTTGCGGCCTCGCCTCACTCGATGACTTCAATCCCGTTGCCGCTCGCGCCGCCAGCTGGACCCAGCGGCAGCTTACGCCGGAACACACACTGTGGCTGCGCCATCTCGCGCATGGACCGATCCAGCCCCATGGTGACGTCGTCAGCTGCATGCATGGTTCAGCACTCGATGAAGACGAATACCTGATGAACGTGCGCGATGCATGGCGGCCTCTACGCGAAGCTGTCACGAACATGAACTTCTTCGGTCACACCCATATCCAGGGCGGCTTTGCAACGAACGACGACGAGTGGTTCAAGCTGGTTCCTATCTATCACACCACGGCAGATGCGGAAGAGTTCGAGCTGCAGTTAAGCAGCGGTGCCCGCTACCTCATCAATCCCGGTTCGGTCGGACAGCCGCGCGATGGTGACTGGCGAGCCGCCTTCGCCCTCTTTGACGAAGAGCGAATGAGCCTGCATTTCTACCGCGTACCCTACGACGTCGCGGGGGCACAGGGACGCATACTCCGCGCAGGTCTTCCGGACCGTTTAGCATCCAGGCTTGGCGAAGGCCGCTGAGCGCGCAGCCATATCACAAAGCACCTAATCAATCGGCAATATTTTGTCATCTCGACCCTAGCGCAGCGAAGCGGGGAGATCTCAAATCCCGGAGATGCGCACAAATTGTTCCACGTGGAACAATTTGCCACCGATCACGCTGAGCGACAC
>CAZZVI010000332.1:0-3235 GCA_964657335.1 uncultured Terriglobus sp. | reverse complement strand
CCGCGGTCGGGGCGCGCGTGAAGGTCACAACCGGCAGGCACACGCAGATGGATGAGGTACACAGCGGCACCAGTGTCATGTCGCAGGGCGATCTGCGTCTTCACTTCGGCCTGGGTGCGGCGACAATCGCGGACGTGGTCGAGGTCAAGTGGCCCACGACGCAAAAGGTGGAGCGCTTCACAAAGGTGAAAGCAAACCAGATCATCACCCTTCGGGAAGGTCACGGCATCGTGCAGGACACAAAAGCAAGGACCGGGTAAACCGCGGTAGCCTATGGCGATTCGGCTGTCGCCGGCTGCGAACTCGTCACGACCGAGAATTGCTTCACCTCGCGCCGCTGTTTCTCGACAAGAGCCGCATCCGTCGCGACGATCTGCTCATGCAGCGCGTACTCTTCCCGGGCCTTCGCAGAGTCACCTGTGCGGTCATACGCAATGCCAAGCCGATAGTGCGCCTCGCCCATCCGCGGATCGGCCTCCAGCGCCTTCCGGTAAAACCTGATGGCGCCCTGATAGTCCTTGCGAGAGGCCGACAGAATGCCAAGCTGCAGGTAGCCATCACTGCACTTCGGATCGAGCGCAACAGCCCTTAAGAGCAGTTGCCGGATGCGTTCCTCCTCGGAGGGCGCGCCATGCTTCAGCAGAAACATGGCGTAGAGGTAATTTGCATCGGAGTCATTCGGCCGCTGAGCAAGAAACCGTTGCAACTTCTGCGCGATGCATGCGTTTGCCGATGGCGACGCCACGGCGATCCTTCCAGCAAAGACATAAGGCTCGCGGGCGGAGGGGTCAAGGTCCGAGGCCGCGCAGATTTTCTCTGCCGCTTCGTCATACAGCGCGCCCGCAAACAATGCCGCGCCCCACGCCGTCTTTACGCGTGCCGAAACGGGATAGGCCTTCGCTGCGTTCGCGAAGACCTCCGCGGCTTGCCAGACCGCACGGTGCAGCAGCAACTCCGATCCCCACGCGAAGTAGTTCTCCTCACTTGGGTCGAGCTGCGTCGCCCGCTGCTCTTCGCCCACGGCAGCCAGCGGATTGCCAAGCTTCTCCTCCAGTTCACCCGCAAGCCGGTGAAAGTCACCCGCATCTCGCAGCGCCAGCGCCTGCTTCACGTGAAGCTTTGCGCCCGCGAAGTCGCCGGAGGCCTGCAGTGCCAGCGCCATCTGGTACTCCTCATCTGCCTTGCCGCCGCCGCTGTGCATCGTAGCCGGCTGGACCGCACGCAACGCAAGGGTTTCGCGGTTCAACTCCTCACTTGTCCGCAGGGTTGCATCGGAACCATGGCCGCCGACCGCCGTCCAGTCCGTCACGCCGGCTACGGTGAAAGTGGGCTTGTCGACGAAGTCCATCGCCTCGCCGGCCTTCGTCGAACCGGCAATCTCAGACGGTCTGTCAACGCCCAGCACGATCCTGACATCCTGATGAGAGCCTCTAGCGACAGTGACAGGCAATCCTTCACTCGCGGTTCCCTGTTTCTCCGCCCGGAGGGTGTAAGTGCCTGCGTTCAGTGCTGAGAGGCGGAAGGCGCCCGCTTCGTCCGTATTCAAGCGCAGCGCCGTTGAGCCTTTCGCTCCCTGTGCCGAAACCTTTGCGCCGGCAATCGGCATACCCGACGCATCAACGACAACACCGGAGAGCGTTGCTGCAACTTCCGTTTGCTCCATTGCCTGCGCCTTTGCTCCACGCCCAGGCAGGGAGAGCGTGCCGCATACACCGAGCAGCAGAATACGAATCCAAGCGCGCGGTCGCGGGGAACCGGCAATGCATCGGTCAGTCGGCATGAGCTTCAGCGCAGAGGAACCTTCGTCCCAGATGTTACCGGGATTGCGGGATGTATGTCGAAGCAGGCAGCAGCCTTGAGAGCATGCGTGAATATATGTCACAGGCTGTACGGAACAAAGTAGCGCCCGATCTGGATCAGGCTGTTCTCGCCCGGCGGCCAGATGTGGAGCGGCTCCACTCGAACCCTGGTGGCATAGGGACGCGCCAGCACCGTCCCAAGCTCCGCGCCGGTCCGCGCCTCGTACAGGTGCACCATCAGACCGTCAGTAACGCGCGTCCACCCCAGCACGTAGGCACCCGGCTTCAGCGGGAGCGAACCACCCAGCCGCAGCGGGGTTTGCGTCAGCAGGTAGTGCGAGTAGCGGCCCTCGGCGGCGTAGCCCGCGGTGATCAGCACCACCGCCGCGACGGTCCGGCCGTGTCCGTCGGTGATGCCGGTGGCGGTTCGCAGCTCGGTCTCGATGCGCTCCTTTTCGACGGCCGCGCGCGCCGGCAGAAAGGCCTCCAGCTCCGCGGGATTGGCGGCCCGCCACACCGGCTTCGTCTCCGCGCCGGTAAGCGGCACCGCGAGCGACAGCATAAGACAGCAGATCCAGGCACGAACTGCGAGCATCAGGTCTACCTCAGGCGGACGAAGCCGCGTTGCAATGCAGCCGTTGCTGCCTGTGTTCGATCCACCACGCCAAGCTTGCTTAGCAGGTTGTTGATGTGCGTCTTCACCGTCGCCTCTGAGATGGAAAGATCGGCGGCAATGTCCTTGTTCGCGCGCCCGGCAACGATCCGCTCCAGCACATGCAGTTCGCGCGGCGTGAGCTGTTCGCTGTCATCTCGCTCAGCCAGCTTCTCGGCAATCTGCGAAGGAATGCGCGACTCTCCGTTGTGCACGGCGTAGATCGATTGCAGCAGCTCGTCGAATGGCATGCCCTTCAGAAGATACCCTCGCGCACCCGCCTGCAGTGCGCGAAAGATGTCTTCATCGCCGTCGTAGGTCGTCAACACAATCACCCGCGCCTCGGGGTCCTGTTCCCGTATCTTCCGGATCGCCTCCACGCCGCCGAGCGCCGGCAACTGCAGGTCCATCAACGTGATGTCGGGGCGCAGCGTGGCGAAGCTCGCAACGGCCTTGGCTCCATCGCTGACCGAGGCGACCACTTCGATATCTTCGATCGAACACAGCAGCGCCACCAGGCCTTCGCGCACGACATGATGATCTTCCACCACCATAAGCCGTATCTTCCTCATCCTGCCTGCCTCTTCTCTTCTCCTGTTATGTTCGCGCGCAGCGTGACGGTCGTCCCGCGCCCTGGCTCGCTGCCGATCAGCAGCGTGGCTCCCATCGCCTCGGCACGTTCGTGCATGCCGGTCAGGCCGTAGTGGCCTTCGGCTGCCCCGCGTTCACCTGCGAAAAAGCCACGGCCATGATCCGTCACCGTCATCAACAGGGTATCCGTTCC
>CAZZVI010000331.1:0-3247 GCA_964657335.1 uncultured Terriglobus sp. | reverse complement strand
TCGAGCGGATGATCGAGGCCAAACGTGGCCGCGACAGCATGGCGCTCGGCATATAGGTCGCTGGTCAGTACGGTGGCACCTTTGCGCCGGGCGAGTGCGGCCAGCAGGATGCCAATCGGCCCCTGTCCGATCACCAGCACCGTTTCATCCGGCTGCAGGTGCAGCAACTCGATGGCCTTGTAGCAGGTGTTGACCGGCTCGATCCACGCTGCCTGCTCGAACGGAATATCGTTAGGCAGCTTAACTAACCCGCGGCGCACGATCCAGTCCATCACGAGGATGTATTCCGCGAAGCCGCCGCCGGAAGGCTCGCCGAAGCCTGCCGTTGCGCCGACTTTCTTGTAGGTCTCGCACTGCGCGAAGGTTCCCTTGCGGCAGTAGTAGCATTCGCCGCAGGGAATGTGGTGGAAGCTCATGACGCGGTCGCCGACAGCAAAACCTGTGACGCCTTCACCGACCTTCGCGATGGTACCGGCCATCTCGTGCCCGAAGATGCGCGGTGCGGAATGGGAGCCGACATGGATCTTCTTGAGGTCCGTGCCGCAGATGCCGCAGATGTCGATGCGGACGAGCACCTCGCCGGGGCCGATCTCAGGCACTGGCACCGTTTCGACGCGGACGTCGTTTACTCCGCGATACACGGCCGCGCGCTGCGTCGCGGGAATGTTGAAGTTTGTGCTGCTCTTCTGTTCCGCGATTGCGCTGCTCATCGTGGTCTGTCCACTCCAATCTCGTCGGCGATCGCCGCGCCCAGGTTCTCCGCCGCGAGCTTCGCCTGCCTGCCGAACTGTGCCAGCGCGCTCCAGGATCGCGGCTTCGTCGCGACGTGTGCAATGAAGCGCGCGGTGGCGAACTGGCCCTGCGCGGTCACGAACGGGTTCATGTCCGGCAGATCCTCCTCCAGCGTATCGCTGATCGCCTTGATCGCGCGAAATCCAAGGCCGTGTGCCAGTGCAAGGCGCGCGAGGGTTGCCGCCTCCATGTCAACGGCGGCAGCGCCATCGTAGGTGCGGGCAAGACGGTGCTTGTCCTCGCGGACCGCAACGCGGGTGGAAGTGAGCAGCAGGCCACCGGCGCCGTCAGCAGCGAACATTTCGCCGGTGTTCAGGTCGCGCACCATGCTTGCGCGGACGACTGCGCCGGGCTCCAGATCTTCGCGCAGCGCGCCTGCCCAGCCAACAGAGAGCAACTGTACGGGCTCGCACACCTGCCGCGCGCGGGCGAAGGAGCGTGTCGCCGGGCCCGCGCCCATGCCTCCGCAGAACGCCATAATGGGCGCGGACGGATGCTGCCAGCCATCGACGCCTTCGCGTGTTTCCAGCGCGGCCCAACTGCGCACCAGCGGCTTCAGTTCGCCAGGCATGGCGGCGATGATGACAATGGCATCGTTCACACGGGAAGCCTGTACGGCGGTGTGTAGCCGTTGGCAACGAACCACTCCATCGCGGAACGAAGTGCATCTTCGACGGGCTTTACCTCGAAGCCGAGTTCCCTTTCCGCCCTTGCGGACGATGCGAACATCATCTTGCGGCCCATGCGGACGGCTTCGACCGTGGCGCGAGGTTCCTTGCCGCGGAGCTTGCCGGTGATGATCTCGTCGAAGAACGCGAACGCCATCGCTACCGCATGCGGCACCTTCATCGTCGGCGACGGCAGGCCGGAGATGGCTGCCATGCGATCGAGAATCTGCTTCAGCGTGAGGTTTTCACCGCCCAGAATGTAGCGTTCGCCGGGCGTGCCGCGCTCCAATGCGACCACGTGCATGCGCGCGACTTCGGCCACATCGACCAGGTTCAACCCCGTATCGACGTAGGCGGGAAACTTCCTGTTCAGAAAGTCAACGATGATGCGGCCTGTCGGTGTCGGCTTGCGGTCGGCAGAGCCGATGGGTGTCGTCGGGTTTAGGATCATGACGTGCTGCCCGGCTCGTGCGGCAGCAATCGCCTCCTGCTCGGCCAGCCACTTGGAGCGCTTGTAGTGGCCGATCATGTCGGCTTCGCCTACGGGTGTGCCTTCATCCACGATGGTGTTTGTCTTCGTAAAGCCCATCGTCGCCACGCTGGACGTGTACACCACGCGCGGCACGCCCACTTCTCGCGCGATGCGCAACAGGTCGCGCGTGCCGTCGACGTTGGCCTTGTACATATCAGCTGGATCGGGCACCCACAGGCGATAATCCGCCGCGACGTGCACCAGGGCATCGCAGCCCGTCAGCGACGAGCGCAGCGCCTCGGGATGACGCAGATCACCAACCACGATGTCCGCCGCAATGCCTTCGAGTGAAGCGAGGTTGCTGCTGGAGCGCGTGAGCAGGCGAAGCTCCGCGCCTTGCGCCGCGTAAGCCCGCGCCACGTGGCTGCCGACGAAGCCGGTGGCGCCCGTGAGAAAGACTCTCATGCGCCAAGCCATAGGACATCGACCAGACCCGCAGCCTCAAGCTTCAGGAAATCGGGGTCACCGGTGACGATGGGAGCCGCGAGTCGCATGGCCAGGGCCGCGGCGAAACAGTCGGCGTAAGAGATGCGGCACGGAGTCTTCAACTTCTCTGCGTTGTCAACGAGCATGTCGTCGACGGAGACAATGCGGACCCGCTGTGTCAACGCTGCCTGGAGTGTTTGGGCGGCCGTTTCTCCGAAGTAATCTACAGCTTTATAGAAAAGCTCACCATAGTTGATTCGCGAAAGTTGCAAATCCACTTGGTGTGAAGAAGCTTGGAGAAATATCTGCAATACCCTTTGAGCAACCGGCTCCCTCTGGCGCCACAGTTCGAGAACAGGCCACGAGTCTAATACCAGAGTAGAAAAGTTACTCATCTCCGAACTTGCGACGATCATGCGCTAACTCCCACGCTGTCTCTTGTCGCCGTTCCTCGGCAGTATCCACACCGTCCTTCAGAATGCCCAGCATGCCGACCCAGCCGGATATATATTCCTCCGTGGACATACGCGCAGTCGCCGGTATCTCCTGCTGCTCTCTTCGCAGTATGATTTCACGATCCGTGGCTGAGACGAGATAGAGCGTCGCACCCTCTGAGAGACCAAAATCTCGGTGCAGATCGTTGTTCGGCTCTAAATGTCCGTTGTGGGCTGTCAAACTTGGAGTAGCAGACACGATCGTCTCCTCTCGCCTAGTCTAACTTTTCCGGCTCGATCTGGATGTTCTTCTCGCCGGCGGCTTTCTTTTCCCAGTACTTCTTGACCCAGGCGTCGAAGGTCTTGCCTGCGGCGGTGTCACGGCCGCTGAAGTT